>NZ_CP121682.1:302159-604318 GCF_029760955.1 Streptomyces cathayae | reverse complement strand
GCCCGGAGACCGTCCTGGAGGTCGGGGAGAACGGCAGCGTCAGCACCCAGGCGCTCGCCGGCACCCGCGCCCGCGGTACGAACCCGGCGGAGAACGAGCGCCTACTCGGCCGTGGTGTGCCGGCCCGATTCCGTGGCGGTCGAGGAGTCCACGGCGGTCCGGCCGCGCGGTTCGGTACAGCACCCCGCCTCGCGGGTGACAGGCCGGCTGCGGCCCGACGAGGGAGCGTGGGACGTCTTCGCCTCCCTCTTCCCGCGATCACCGCCACCGGTGTCTCCAAGCGCTCCGCCCTCCGGACCCTGGCCCGCCACGAAGAGGGACCCCGTGGCCTGTACGGCGACGCGGTCTTCCGGGGGAGCACCGGCGACGCTCTCAACGCGGCCCTCGTCCTGCGCACCCTCATCGGTAGGGGCGACGAGACATACCTGCGCGCGGGCGCAGAAGTCACCGCCCAGTCCAGCCCCGAACGCGGGATCGGGGAAACCTGCGAGAAGCTCCGAAGCGTCGTCCCACATCTGAGGTTCGCCATTCAGCAGGTCCCGGATCCGACTGTGCACACCGCGAACCGCGGAACGGATCCTCCGGTAAAGCATCGAAAATCATTATCGGCAGCACGCTGTGCAATCAGCCTGTTTGCTGATGTGTGTTCTTCGTGGCAGCGTTCTCCGCGAGGGTAGAAAACAGGAAGGATACTGGAAGCTGCCGTCGCGAACATGCGGTGGTCTGATTCATGGAGATGAGTGAAGTGGCGACATCCCTGCAACATCAGCCGCATTCAGGGCACGGTCATGCGCACGGAGAGGGCTGCGGCCACGTGGCGGTCCCCCACGGTGATCACGTCGACTACGTGCACGATGGGCATCTGCACCGTGAGCACGACGGCCACGCGGATGAGTGCGAGGCGGGCGAGCACCGTGAGCACGCCCAACACGCCCACGCGCACGGTGAGGGCTGCGGGCACGTGGCGGTCCCCCACGGTGACCACATGGACTACGTGCACGACGGCCACCGTCACGCGGCTCACGAGGGCCACTGGGACGACCACTGACTGTTTCAAGGACACCCCTCCCAGGAATGCAGAATGCACCCCTGCTCCTAGGGGTGCATTCTGTGCGCTTTCGAATTCCCTGCAGAAAGGCTTGCGCAGGGGGGAGCGGTCGCTTCTCACCGGCTCGAGTACGGAAGGAGCGCCATCTCACGGGCGTTCTTGATCGCCGTGGTGATCTGTCGTTGCTGCTGGGCCGTGACGCGGGTGACGCGGCGGCTGCGGATCTTGCCGCGGTCGGAGATGAACTTCCGCAGCAGGTCGGTGTTCTTGTAGTCGATGTAGGTGATGCCGGCCGCGTCCAGCGGGTTGGGACGGGACTTCAGCGGCTTGCGGGGACCTTGGCGGGGGGCCATGGTGCTCCTTCTGTGTTGGGGTGGATGGGGCCTGTTCTACGCAACGGGGTCGAGCAGAGAGTCGAAGGCGGATGGCAGTTGTTTCCACGCTTCGGGGCCTGCGGTGTACTCGGCGTCGGTGAGTAGGCAGGACTCCAGCACCCGCGCGAGTCCGTCACGGTCCAGGCCGGGTGAGGTGAAGACGAGGTGCTGGCAGCGGTCCCCGTGTTCGGGGTGCCAGTCCAGTGCGGCGGCCGCTCGGCGTACGGGCGGGACCATTTCCCAGGCGGCATCCGGCAGGGAGGCGAGCCATGGGCCGGCGCTCTCTACGCACAGGGCTCCGCCTGCGGCGTCCCAGGCGAGCAGGGTGTCGGGGCGGTCGGCGAGCCAGAACCGTCCGCGGCTGCGGGCGGCGGCGCAGCAGAGGTCTTCGAGCGCCTGGTAGAGGCGTTCGGGGTGGAACGGGCGGTGGCGACGCCAGACGAAGGTGGTGACGCCTGCTTCGTCGGCTTCCTGGGGGAGTAGGGCGCAGGCGGGGTGCTGGGCTGCTGCCGCGGCTTCGGCGTCGAAGCCGGCGAAGGCCAGTCGGGCGAGCTCCGGAGAGTCGGCGCTCACCTGCCTGGCGGTGGGGTGGAGTTGGGTGAGGAGCGCCCGGTCCTCGTCGTCGGCGTCCTCGCTGTCCGCGACGGCGAGGACGGGGGCGTACTCCAGTTGCCTGGCCCAGGTGTCGCCGACCGTGCGATGGTCGGCGGCTGCGGCCGCGAGGCCCGTCTCGGCGAGGTCGTCGCCGTTGCCGAGGCAGGGGAGTACGAGAGCCGGGTCCACCGCCGTGATTACGTTGGTGAGCCGCACCGCGTCGGCACCGTGCCGGACGATGACCTCGGCCATCCCTTTGGGTTCTACGGAGTCCCACAGTTCGACGACGGCGAGCCGGCTGAGGCCGGCGTCCGCCAGCCGTTCCAGCTCGGGGACCAGGTCCTCGCGCAGCGCACAGCACGCGCAGTCGTTGACCAACGGGGCCTCGCCTCGTGTCAGTTCACCCGAAGCATCGCGCACCTGGCGCAGGACGGTGCCGTCGGCCGCTGTGGACAGGTCGTGGTGAAGGGCGACGCTGTCGGGTACCAGGCGCAACAGGCCCTCCACGACCTTCCTGCGCGCCTCGCGATGGAGCCCGGCGACGATGACCACGGGCAGCCCGGTCTCGTCCCCCATCAGTTGGCTCCGCTCCGACCGTACCGGCGTTCGAAGCGCTCGACTCGCCCGGCGGTGTCCAGGACCCGGGCGGTCCCCGTATAGAAGGGGTGGCTGACGTTCGAGATCTCGACGTCGACCACCGGGTAGGTGTTGCCGTCCTCCCACTCGATCGTCTTGTCACTGGTCATGGTGGAGCGGGTGAGGAACGCGTAGTTCGCGGCACGGTCGCGGAAGACGACGGGGCCGTAAGCGGGGTGGATTCCGTGCTTCATGGGGCGTCCTTGGGATCGGGGGCCGGTGGTGGAGTGGCGGGAGGTCAGCGTTCCTCGCGGAAGTCGACGTGGCGCCGGGCGATCGGGTCGTGCTTGCGCAGCACCATGCGGTCGGGGTCGTTGCGGCGGTTCTTGCGGGTGACGTACGTGTAGCCGGTTCCCGCGGTGGAGCGGAGCTTGATGATCGGACGTACCTCGTTGCGTGCCATGAGCGCTACTATATGGGAATGGTTTCCATTATCGAAAACTAGTCGTCCCCGATGAGAGGCAGGTACGACCTTGTCCGCCCACTGCCAACTGACTGGTGCTCAGCCGGGCTTCGGCAACACCATCTCCCACTCGCATCGGCGCACTTCGCGCCGTTTCGACCCCAACATCCAGCGCAAGCGCTACTGGCTGCCCAGCGAGGGGCGGCATGTCCGGCTGACGCTCAGCGCGAAGGCGGTCAAGACTGTCGACAGCATCGGCATCGAGGCCGCCGTGGCCCGCATCCGCGCCCGAGGGGGAAAGGTCTGATGGCCAAGAAGAGCAAGATCGCCCAGAACGAGAAGCGCAAGGCGACCGTCGAGCGGTACGCGGCCCGCCGTGCCGAGCTGAAGGGAGTCATTCGCCGGCCGTCCTCCACCGACGCCGAACGCCGGGCCGCAGTGGAAGAACTGCGGCGCCAGCCCCGCAACGCGAGCGCCACCCGGGTGCGCAACCGGGACAGCGTGGACGGGCGACCGCGCGGTCACCTGCGGAAGTTCGGCCTGTCACGGGTCCGCCTGCGTGAGCAGGCCCACGCCGGCTTCCTGCCCGGGGTCACCAAGTCCTCCTGGTAGCCGCGCCGCTCGCACAGCGGGCGGAGCCGCCGGCTGTGACTCGGCGGAGTCATGGCCGGACCTCCCGCGGAGCGTGCCAGTGGATGTCAGGGCAGGCGCAGGAGGTTGAGCCGGTAGCCCTCGGCCTGGGGGAGCCGCTGCGCGGCCATGGCGGACACCATCTGCTGGTAGGGGAGTGGCGACTGGGCTACCAGGTCCTCGGGCAGGCTGGTGAGGGTGTGTGACGCCGGGTACTCGTGCCCCGACCACCAGTCGGCCAGTTGGGCGGGGCGGGGCAGTGCCAGTGCAAGCGGGTCATGACCTTGCTGAGGACGTCGTGCTGTTCCTGAGTGTCGAAGAAACCGAGGCCGGCGGTGCCCGGGGCCAGCAGGGCGCCCGGGAAGTGGTCGGCGAGGAGGTCGATGACCTCGCGCACGCCGGGTTCGTGCAGGCAGGACAGTACGGCCTCCGCGACGAACAGGTATGGCCCGGTGGCGTGCGAGGCCACCTCCGCGGCCCACGCCTCGTCCATCGCCGAGGCCGTCGGGCGCTGTCCGTGAAGAAGTTCCCGCGTGGGCCGATCCCATCGGGCAGGTCGAGGTCGAACCACCGGGCGCGGCCGTTGTCGACACGTTCGTGGCGCGTGTTGGGTCCGGTGCCGATCGCGACCGCGGTGGCGTCGGGGTGCGCGGACAGGGAGTCCGCCACCCACCAGTCGAAGAGGAGGGTGCGCAGCAGCGCGCCGGTGAGGCTCGGGAGATCGCCGAAGCGTCCGAAGTCGTAGTCGATCGAGGCGACGATCTCTTCGGCCTGTGCGTCCCTCAGAAGTGCGTGTTCCTCGCGGTTCTCACGGCGCGGGCATACAGCGGTATGAGGCGGGTCTCCTGCACCGTCGCCAGGCGCGGCTTCTTCCTGTTGTCCATGAGTGGCCTCTCCGGCACAGGTGTGTACCGGGCCGGACGGTGCCGTGGCTGCGACCACCGCCCGCCGGAGTTTCAGTGCCCCGTCACGGTGGTGAGGGGGTCGTGCTCGTGCGCGCAGCTCTCGTCGAAGGCGTAGGTGTCCCAGGCGGGGAAGGGGTCGGAAGCGGGCAGGGCTTCGCCTTGCTGCATGAGGCAGCCGGTCAGGGCCGCCCGCAGGGCCTCGGCGTTCAGCTGGGTGCCGATGAACACGAGTTCCTGGACGAAGGGGCTGTCGGTGTTACGCGCGAAGGAGGGCTCGAAGCGTGCCACCGAGCCGGCCTGGGACCACAGTCCCGTCACACGGGGCCGGCTGGCCAGCGTGAAGAAGCCCTTGGACCTGAGCACCTGTCCGTAGCTGCCGCTGTCCAGCGATTCGGTCACGAACGACCACAGCCGCCCTGGGTGGAAGAGTGTTCCGGAGCGGAAGACCGTCGACGAGATGCCGTACTCCTCCGTCTCGGGAACATGGTCGCCGTTGAGCTCCCTGACCCAGCCCGCAGCCTGCTGCGCCCGCTCCAGGTCGAAGCGGTCGGTGCCCAGGACCTCGCCGACCGGTACGCGGCCCCGCACGGCCGGCACCACGCGGGCGGCGGGGTTAAGCCGTGCCAAGGTGGCGCGCAGCCGGTCGGCGGACACGGCGTCGACGAGATCCAGCTTGTTGAGGACGATGACGTCGGCGAACTCGATCTGGTCCATCAGCAGGTCGCTGACCGTGCGTTCGTCGTCCTCGTACTGGTCCAGGCCCCGTGCGGCCAGTTCGTCGCCTCCGGCCAGCTCGGGCAGGAAGTTGGCGGCGTCCACCACCGTGACCATCGTGTCCAGCCGGGCCAGTTCGTCGAGGGTGGCGCCGTCGTCGCGGGCGAAGGCGAAGGTGGCGGCCACCGGCATGGGCTCCGAGATGCCGGAGGACTCGATGAGGAGGTAGTCGAATTGTCCCTCGCGCGCCAACCGGTCCACCTCTTCGAGCAGATCGTCGCGCAGGGTGCAGCAGATGCATCCGTTGGTCATCTCGACTAGGCGTTCCTCGGTGCGCGACAGGGCTGCCTCGCCTCCGCGCACCAGGGCGGCGTCGATATTGACCTCGCTCATGTCGTTGACGATGACGGCGACACGCAGGCCCTCGCGGTTACCGAGAACGTGGTTGAGCAGGGTGGTCTTGCCGGCGCCGAGGAACCCCGACAGGACGGTGACGGGCAGGCGCCGCGAGGGGACGTGGCTCATGCGGTGTCAGCCCTCGGGGCGGAGCAGGCCACGCTCGTACGCCTTGGCCAGCCGCTGAGGGACGCGGTACGGCACGCCGCCCACCGTGACCGTCACCAGCTGCGGCGTCGTGGCCTTCCACTGCGCGCGACGGTGTCGGGTGTTGCTGCGCGACATCTTGCGTTTGGGTACGGCCATGAGGAGACCTCCGGGTGCGATCGGTGAGCGAGGCAGACGATACATGAAAATGAATGTCATTACGATCCGCGTTGCTGTGGCGATCCGGCTCGGCGCCCTCCTGAGGTGGCCCCACGGCGCTGTCCCGGTTTGACGGGGAGTGACGGACGGATCGGGAAAGTGGGTCGCCAACTGCCCGCGGAGGGCGGCCCGGGGTGGTGTCGTGGCTGTGACCTGTCGCTACCGTGCGCTCTGCGGCCTCGCCTGGTCGATAGCGCTGTCGTGATCCGCCCGGGCTCACTGGGGTCCTCGGTGTAACGAAGGGGCGTAAAAGGTACGGAGGTGGCGCGTCGCGTGAGTCAGGGGTGTGCCGGTTGGTCCTGATCCTGCATCTCGCTGCCACTGCCCGGTTCTCCACTTGCGCCGGAGAGTGCGGCGTATGACGTCGCATCAGGTGAGTCGGCATCCAATCGGCATCGGACAGGGGCAGGCTTCCGCCAAGGCATCCGGTCGACGGCTTGACGGTAGTCTCCTTGCGCAGATTGCGCAGGTGGGGAGGCTACTCGCCACGGTGCGCGACGTTGTGCGGAGTCTTCGAGTTGCAGGCATGTCGATGTACAGTGAACGAAGCGCCTGACCTGCGGAAAGTTGGCAGGGAGCCGTCTTCTGGGAGTCCAAAGTGCTGCACCGGCCCCACCATCCGCACCACCGTGGTGGCCCTCTCGGGCCCCAGCGCGGTCAGGTGCCTGACATGGTTCTCATGCTCCTGCTTCGCACGGCGCAGACTCGACGGTGAAGGCGTCCAGCGCGGCCTTCGCATCGATCTCTATATGCTGCTGGGCACACAGCAGCATCAGATTGTCCGCCTCATCCCGCAACGCCTTCTCCAACAGATCCCCGCCGCGCGGCGAGCACGGATCAGTGCTCTGCCCGACGATGTGCGCGACCTCCCCCAAAGGAAGCGTCCGTCCCGACATCGCCCCCTCCAGCAGGTACGCGTTGCACAGCATGCACCTGCCTCCACTGCGCACCCACACGGCGAGAACCGCCTTGGATGAAAGACGGCTCCGTTTCCCGCCGCTCCCGCTCATCAGCACTGCCTCCATCCCTTCGCGACAGACCAGACGCTAGACGACACCTCCCCTGACACCAGGGGGGATACGACAAAGCGCGGCGCACCCTGGAAGTACGGCTCCGCACGAGGACGTGTCCGTGGCGGACCGATACGCGCCCGTAGTGGGCGTCGTCGAAAGCCTCGGCAGAGCTGCCGGCATATCCAGCCCCCGCTGCACCTGCGAGTCATGCGGCCGGTTGGACGCCAGCCGCGCCTCAACTTCACCGGGGCCCGGGGTGTCGGTCCTCATCGCGTCGGCGGCGCTCACTGACGCCGACCACCTCGTATCCCTGCCCTCACGCTCCCGATGCGCCGTCAGGTAGGTCGGCGTTTCGTCAGCATCGGTCCCTGGCGCGTTCCGCGAAGAGTGTTCGGGTAGGGGCGTGTTCGGCGAGCCGCAACAGCCTGGTTCGTACGGAAGCCCAGGCAGGGAGCCGGCTCACCGAAGTGAAGCGATGTTCCTCACAATCTTCGACTCGGGCGAGTGCCAGTTGTAGAGTGACACCGCCCTTGACCTGCACAAAGCAGGCAGGGAGCCGTCTTCCAGGAGTCCAAAGTGCTGCGTACTCTGTTCAAGTCCAAGATCCACCGCGCCACCGTCACCCAGGCCGACCTGCACTATGTGGGGTCCGTGACGATCGACGCCGATCTGCTCGACGCCGCCGATCTGCTGCCCGGTGAGCTCGTGCACATCGTCGACGTCACCAACGGGGCCCGGCTGGAGACGTACGTCATCGAGGGGGAGCGGGGCTCGGGTGTCGTCGGGATCAACGGGGCCGCGGCGCATCTCGTCCACCCCGGTGACCTGGTGATCATCATCAGTTACGCTCAGGTGACCGACGCCGAGGCGCGGGCGCTGGAACCCCGGGTGGTGCACGTGGATGCCGACAACCGCATCGTCGCCCTGGGTGCCGACCCGTCCGAGCCGGTGCCGGGGTCGGACCAGCAGCGCAGCCCGCAGGCCGTCACGGCCTGACCGGCGCGGACGGTGGCAGGCAGAGGCAGGAGCGTGATGTGTCCATGAGCGACATCGAGATCCGCGACGACCGGGCGGCGGGCCGCCTGGAGGCGGTGGCGGGCGACGGCGAGGTCGTCGGCCGGATCGAGTACTTCGTGCTCGAAGCTCCCGAGCACGCGATCGTTCCGGTCCACACCGTCGTGGAACCCGCCCACGAGGGCAAGGGCATCGCCGGCTCTCTGGCCCGCGAGCTGTACGCCACGGCCGCCCGTGAGGGCGTCGCGGTCGCCCCGCTCTGCCCGTACGTCGTCAAGTGGGCCGAACGGCACCCCGACCAGGCCCCGGCGGCCTCCCCGGAGCTCCTCCGGGCGGCGAAGGCGTGGCTGGCGGCGCACCCCGGACGCTTCTGACCTCGCCGGACGACCCCCGTGCCGGGGGTCGTCCGGCCGACGGCGCCCGGTCCCGCTTCGAGGCGGGCGACACGGCGGTGTCCGGTATGGGGAGGGCGCCGGTCGGCCCCGCGCCGTCCTGCGGGGGAGTGACTGGGGGCGCGGCCGTCGGGTAGGCGGGGGAGTAGTCCAGAGCCGACGTCGACCGACTGGCCGGAGGACACCCGCCATGACGCAACCGCACCCGGACCCCGTCCCACCGAGCCCCACCCCGGACCCCGGCACCCCCGGGCCCGCTCCGGACCCCGTCCCCCCGGGGCCCGCCCCGGGGCCGGACCCCGAGCCGGTCCCACCCCCCGAGCCGCCCCCCGGCCCGGGACCGACACCCCCGCCCCCCGCCCCGGGACCGCCTGCCCCGGGACCGCCCGCTCCGGGGCCGACCCCGCCCGTCCCCGGGCCGCCGCCACCCCCGCCGGGGCCGCCCGGACCGTCGCCCTCGCCCATTCCGCCCGGCCCCGGGCCCGTCCCCGCCCCGGAGCCGGGCCCGCCGCTCACCTGACGGCCGGTACGGCGAGCGGGCGCCCGCCGACCAAGTCGGCGGGCGCCCGCTCGCCGTCCTCCGCTTACGCCGAGACCTCCGAGCGGTCGCCGCCCCACAGCGTGTGGAACGAGCCGTCGCGGTCCGTACGCCGGTAGGTGTGCGCGCCGAAGTAGTCGCGCTGCCCCTGGGTGAGCGCGGCCGGCAGGCGCTCCGCGCGCAGGGCGTCGTAGTAGGCGAGGGCCGCGGCGAAGCCGGGGGTCGGCACTCCCTGGCGGGTCGCGGCGATCAGCACCTCGCGCCAGTCGTCCTGCGCGTCGGCGATCTCCCGGGCGAACGTCTCGTCGGAGAGCAGGCTCGGCAGGTCGGCGCGGGCGTCGTAGGCGGCCCGGATGCGGTCCAGGAAAGCCGCCCGGATGATGCAGCCGCCGCGCCAGAGCGCGGAGACCGCGCCGAGGTCGATGTCCCAGTCGTACTCCTCGCTGCCCGCGGCGATCTCGTGGAAGCCCTGCGTGTACGACACGATCTTCGACGCGTACAGCGCCTGCTCCACCCGGTCCGCGAACGCCGCCGCCTCCGACTCGCCGAGCGGTGCGGCCTTCGGGCCGGCGAGGCCCCGCGAGGCCTCCCGCAGCGCCGCGTGACCGGACAGCGAGCGCGCGAACACCGCCTCCGCGATGCCCGACACCGGCACACCCAGGTCGAGCGCGATCTGCACGGTCCAGCGCCCCGTGCCCTTCTGCTCCGCCTGGTCGACCACCACGTCGACGAACGGCCTGCCCGTGGCGGCGTCCACGTGGGAGAGCACCTCGGCGGTGATCTCGATCAGGTAGGAGTCCAGCCGGCCGGTGTTCCAGGTGCGGAAGATGTCCGCGATCTGCGCGGGCGTGTACCCGGCGACATCGCGCAGCAACTGGTACGCCTCACCGATCAGCTGCATGTCGGCGTACTCGATGCCGTTGTGCACCATCTTCACGAAGTGCCCGGCACCGTCCGGGCCCATGTGCGACACGCAGGGCGTGCCGTCGGCCGCCTTGGCGGAGATCTTCTCCAGCATCGGGCCGAGCGAGTCGTACGACTCCTTCGGGCCGCCCGGCATGATGCTCGGTCCGTGCAGCGCGCCCTCCTCACCGCCGGAGACGCCCATGCCGACGAAGTGGATGCCCTGCTCGCGCAGCGCCTTCTCCCGGCGGCGGGTGTCGGCGAAGTGGGCGTTGCCACCGTCGATGATCATGTCACCGGGCTCCAGCAGCGG
Source organism: Streptomyces cathayae (assembly GCF_029760955.1). Lineage (GTDB taxonomy): Bacteria > Actinomycetota > Actinomycetes > Streptomycetales > Streptomycetaceae > Streptomyces > Streptomyces cathayae. The sequence continues at coordinate 594,079 of NZ_CP121682.1, read as the reverse complement.
GGCGAACTCCTCGATCACGGCGTCCGTCGGCTCACCGGCCTTCACCATGACGACCAGCCGCCGCGGACGCTCCAGCGCCGCCACGAACTCCTTCGCCGTCTCGGCCGCCACGAAACCGCCCTCGTGCCCGAACTCCTCCACCAGCGCACGCGTGCGCGCCGCCGTCCGGTTGTGCACCGCGACCGTGTAGCCGTTGCGGGCGAAGTTGCGTGCGAGGTTACGGCCCATGACCGCGAGTCCCGTGACGCCGATCTGCGCTGAACTGCTCATTGGTGGCTCCTAGTGACCTTGGTATCGGTACTGCCGGGGGGTCGGTGGTGCTGCCGGGCTTTCCTGTGCCGCCGGTCGGCGCCCGCAGGCCCCGCCGTCGACCATTGTGACCGTCGCGACCATCCTGACGTGCCGCTACCCCGCCCGCACGCGCGGGTCCCACGACACCCCGCAGCCACATACGGGCGGGACCCCCCTCCGTACTCATCCGGACCCGTACGGACCCGTCCGGCGCACACACGTGTTCGGCGCACGCCCGCGCCTTTGTGCGAGCGGGCCGCACGACGGTGGCAACCGGGGCGCAACGGGCGAAAAGTACCAGCCACTTGGCGCATCCGCACGGCCGATAGCCGTCTTGTCACCGTCAGTTCGCAGCGCTTACTTTTGCCCCTCCTGACGCGTTGTCGAGAGGGACTCCATGGCCGTGCGCGGCCGGCACCGCCGGTATCAGCCGAACCGAATCAACCGTGCCTCACTCACCGTCACCGCGGGCGGGGCGGGGGTGGCGCTGCCCCTGCTGGGCACCGGCGTGGCCCAGGCGGCCGACGCGGACACCTGGGACAGGGTCGCCGCCTGCGAGTCCAGCGACGACTGGGACATCAACACCGGCAACGGCTACTACGGCGGGCTCCAGTTCACCCAGTCCACCTGGGAGGCCTTCGGCGGCACCCGGTACGCGCCGCGCGCGGATCTGGCCACCAGGGACCAGCAGATCGCCGTCGCCGAGAAGGTGCTCGACGGGCAGGGGCCCGGCGCCTGGCCGGTCTGCTCGCAGCGGGCCGGACTGACCCGGGGCGGCGAGACCCCCGACATCCGGCCGGCCGCCGACCGGACCGAGGTGAAGGGAACCGGACGCTCCACCGTCGAGGAGGTCAAGCCGCAGCACACGCCCCAGTCCCGGGCGGGCCGCGCCGAGATGTACACCGTGGTCCACGGCGACACCCTGTCCGGCATCGCGTCGGAGGAGCGGGTCCGGGGCGGCTGGCGCGGGCTGTACGAGGCGAACGGCGCGACCATCGGCACCGACCCCGACCTGATCCTGCCCGGCCAGCGCCTCACCCTGCCCGACGGGAAGGCATCCAAGCAGTCCGGGCAGCGCGGGCCGGTCAAGTCCTCCAAGCCCTCCAGCTCGTCCAAGTCGTCCGAGCAGAAGGACGCGAAGAGCAAGGCCACGAAGAGCAAGACCGCCGAGAAGAGGACCGCGGAGAAGAAGGCGCCCACGCAGCGCACCGAGGAACGGGCCGACCGTGCCGCCCCGTCCGGTGGTGCCACCCGGGTGGCACCCGTCGGCGCCCCGCTGGGCACGCCGTACCACCAGGCGGGTTCCTCCTGGTCGAAGGGCTACCACACCGGTGTCGACTTCCCCGTGCCCACCGGCACACCCGTGAAGTCGGTCGCGGCGGGCAGCGTGGTCAGCGCCGGGTGGGAGGGCTCGTTCGGCTACCAGGTGGTGGTCCGGCACGCCGACGGCCGCTACAGCCAGTACGCCCACCTGTCGGCGATCTCCGTGCGCAGCGGCCAGTCGGTCGCCGCGGGCCAGGGCGTCGGTCGTTCCGGTTCGACGGGCAACAGCTCGGGCCCGCATCTGCACTTCGAGGTGCGGACGGGGCCCGGTTTCGGATCGGACATCGACCCCGTCACCTACCTGAGGGCGGGCGGCGTCAAGATGTGACCCGTGTGCGCTGCCGGTCCGGCACAGGCATCGGTACGTACGGGCCGCCGTGGAAGGGTGCGTAGGCGACCAGCGTCAGGGGCGGGTCCGGCTCGACGACCGCGACCGTGGTCCCGGTCTCCGGGGCGGCGCCCACGGGGGCCGGTACGGGTGCCGGGGCCGGCACCCGTACCGGCCGGGCGAGTTCGGCCGGCAGCAGTTCCTCGGCGGCGTCGGACGGCGACCCGGCGGCCGGCACGGACCGTGCGGCGCCCGCCGGCTCCGGCTGGTGCTGCTCGCGCGCCAGTCGTTCCGTCGTCAGCAGGATCAGGCCGCCGGCCGCCACCACGCCGCAGCTCAGCGCGAGCGCCGTGCCCGTCGTGCCGTAGCGGAAGGTCTCGCCGAACATCGTGATGCCGACCGCGGCCGCCACCACCGGGTTCACCACCGTCAGCGTGGCCAGCGGAGCCGCGAGACCGGCGCCCCGGTAGGAGGCCTGGGACAGCAGCAGCCCGGTCGTGGCGAACACGCCGATCACCGCGAGGGACGGCACGTCCGTCACCGAGACGCCGTCGGTCCAGTCCACGGCCACGGCCTTCGTGAAGACGGAGGACATGCCGAAGGCCACACCGGAGGCGACGGCGAGGAGGATGCCGCGCACGGCGGGATGCCGGCGCACCGTCCGGGCCGCCACCGTCAGGGCGCCGACCGCGACGGCCGTGACCGACGCCGCCGCCGCCCGCTGGACGCCGTCGAGGGACTGGGCGTCGGACGCGGCGACCAGGGACAGCAGACCGGCGAGACCGAAAGTCGCCATGAGGGCGCCGCGCCACGCCGTGGCGCCTGCCCTGCGGCCGACGAACAGCGCGGCCATGGGCAGCGCGAACACGATGGTCAGCGCGCCCAGCGGCTGGACGAGGCTCAGCGGGCCGTAGGCGAGCGCCACCACGTGCAGCAGGCCGCCGAGGCCGTTGAGCGCGACCGCCGCCCACCAGCCCGGCCGCCGCAGCGGAGCGTACTGCTCGCCGGGCGAGGACACCGCGACCCGCTCCTGCACGATCGCTCCGCCCGCGTACGCCACGGCGGAGACGAACGACAGCAGCACGGACAACGCGAGGGCGCTCATCGGCAGCTCCTCCGCGTGAGGCCGGGGTGCTCGGCCCGGCGCGGCGATCGGTCGGCTTTCATGATGAACACGATGCCGTGTCCCGTTGTTCCCGTCGTCGTCCCTGAGCACCCAATGCGTCCTACTGCCGATGGAGTACGCGGACGGCCCCGTCATCCCCTGGGTGGGTGCCGCACGACGGAGGTCCCCTGGTGGCTCCCCTTAGGGGGCACGGCGCCGTCGCGCCTCGCGGTCCCGGCGGGCCTTTGTCATGTCCCTGGACGGACGACGGAATCCGTGCTGTTATGCCAACTGCTGTTCATGACAACGTTGTACAGGCGAGTGCAACGCACAGAACAGAACACGCACCGCGCAACCGAGCACTGAGCAATCGAGCACTGAGCAATCGAGCACTGAGCACCGAGAACCGAGCAGAGAGCCGTCACCTTCCTCACCGACGGAGGATCCGTGCGCATCAGACGACTCAGAAACCGTTTCGCACTCTTCCTGGCCGCCGCACTGGGGCTCGCGGGGCTCACCGCGACCGGCCAGACCGCGACCGCGGCCGAGGACGATCCGGTGGACATCCACGGGCTGAAGGGCGAGTACTACACGCACTCCGCCCCCGGCGCCTTCGACTTCCACGAGCTCAAGGCCACCGCCTTCGATCCGCACCTCGACTTCGACAACCTGGAGCCGCGGCTGAACTTCACCACGGGCCGGTCGGACCACGTCAGCGTCCGCTGGACCGGGAAGATCGTGCCGGAGAAGACCGGCGCGCACACCTTCTCGATCATCGGCGACAACGGCTTCCGGCTGTGGATCGACGGCCGGCTCGCCATCGACCACTGGGTCGACGACTGGGACCGCGAACAGAGTGCCGAACCGATCGAGCTGACCGCCGGCAAGGCCCACGACATCAAGGTCGAGTACTTCGAGCACTACGGCGGCTCCAACCTCCACCTGCGCTGGACCGAACCCGGCGGCACCAAGCAGCCCGTACCGCAGTCGGCGTTCCGCCTGCCGGACGGCTTCGACTACGACGGGGCCCTCGCGGCCACCGTCCTCGGCTCCGGGCGCACCCTGAAGCTCGACTTCCCGCGTCCGCTCGCCGTACCCCCGGCCGGTCTCACCGAGCACGTCAACGCGGTCATCGGCGGTGCGCAGTGGCCGCTGACGAAGGCCGAGCCGGACCCGGCCGACCCCAAGGCCCTGCTCGTCACGCTCGCCGAGCCCGTCGTCGGCAACAAGACGGGCACCGCCCGCGGCACCGCCGACGTCCGTTACGACGGCAGGGGCGGACTGACCACCACGGGCGGCGACCCCGTGGACGCGTTCATGAGCAGCGGGCCCAACCGCTCCACCCACGAACTGAGCACCGAGTGGGCCGACGAGGTGGGCCCGGACAACGCCCTCCCCGAGTACCCGCGTCCCCAGCTCACCCGGGAGCAGTGGCGCAACCTCAACGGGCAGTGGCAGTTCGCCGCCGCCGAGGAGGGGGAGCGGCCACCCGTCGGGAAGACGCTGAAGGAGCGCATCCTCGTCCCGTACCCGGTGGAGTCCCGGCTCTCCGGCATCCAGCGGCACGAGGACCGCATGTGGTACCGCCGTACCTTCATCGTCCCCCGGGACTGGCGCATCGGCTCCGGCAAGCGGCTGCGGCTGAACTTCGGCGCCGTCGACTGGCGGTCCGAGGTGTACGTCAACGGCACGAAGGTCGCCGCCCACGAGGGCGGGTACGACAAGTTCAGCGCCGACATCACCGACGCGCTGAAGCCCGGCCGCACCCAGGAGCTCATCGTCGGCGTGTACGACCCCACCGACGCCGCGAACGGTGAGAACCCGCCGCTCGGCAAGCAGCGCCTGGACCCCAGCGGCATCTGGTACACGCCCAGTTCGGGCATCTGGCAGACGGTCTGGATGGAACCGGTCACCCGGGACCACGTCGACTCCCTCAAGCTGGTCCCGGACGTGCCCGGCGAGCGGCTCACCGTGGAGGCGAAGGGCGTCCGCGACGGCCTGCCGGTCAGGGCGACCGCGTACGACGGACGGCGCAGGGTCGCCACGGCGACCGGCCGCACCGGGGAGCCGCTGACCCTGAAGATCGCGAACCCGCGCCTGTGGTCGCCGGACGACCCGTTCCTGTACGACCTGGAGGTGACCGTCGGCGCCGACCGCGTCGACAGCTACTTCGGGATGCGCTCCATCGCCGTGGAGGAGATCGACGGGGTGCCGCGCACGGTCCTCAACGGCGAACCCGTCTTCCTGATGGCCACCCTCGACCAGGGCTTCTGGCCGGACGGCCTGCACACCGCGCCCACCGACGAGGCCCTCGCGTACGACCTGCGCGTGCACAAGGAGCTCGGGTTCAACTCGGTGCGCAAGCACATCAAGGTCGAGCCGGACCGCTGGTTCCACTGGGCCGACCGGCTGGGGCTGATGGTGTGGCAGGACATGCCCTCCATGAGGGCCGGGGTGAACCCCGACGGGTCCGCCCGCGCCCGCTACGAGCGCGAGATGAAGCAGATGATCGACGAGCACATCAGCAGCCCGTCGATCGTCATGTGGGTCACCTTCAACGAGGGCTGGGGCCAGTACGACGTCGGCCGCGTCGCCGAGCAGGCCAAGGCCTGGGACCCGTCGCGCCTGGTCAACAACCAGTCGGGGCTCAACCTCGGCGCCGACGGCAACGCCGGCGACATCATGGACGAGCACGGCTATCCCAGCCCGGCGCTTCCGCCCCGCCCGGACGGGCGGCGCGCCCTGGTCACCGGCGAGTACGGCGGCCTCGGCCTGGCGGTGCCCGGTCACGCCTGGTCGGTGCAGCAGTCGTACGTCGACGTCGACCCGGAGACCTACACCGACGACTACCTCACCAAGCTCGACGAGGTACGGGCCCTGGTCTGCCGGGGCAGCAACGGCGCCGTGTACACGCAGATCTCGGACGTGGAGGGCGAACTGAACGGCCTGCTCACCTACGACCGACGCGTGCTGAAGCCGGACGTCGCCCGGGTGAAGGCCGGCCATGACGCCCTGATCCGGGACGCGTCCCGGGCGCGGCCCGCGGGGTGCCCGGCCCAGGGTGCCGCGCGATGAGCGACTCCCCCGGCGGCCCGCGCCCGTCCGGGTGGCGTTCGGCACCCGGGGTGTCACCCCGGGCCTTCCCCCGGGAGACGACCCGATCGCCGTTCCGGGTACCCCTTCTGACGTCGTCCCGGAAGGTTCCGACCGCACGGCCGTGACCCCGTCCGCCCGGTGAAGTCCGCCCCTTTCGTCGTACCGACGGGAGGGGCGGAGGCGTAATCTGATGTTAACTGTCTGTGGCGGGATCGTACTTGACCGTAATCAGTCAGGGGCGGTGTACTGCTGCTCCATCCCGTCGTCATGCGAGGCACGCCTTGAACGCAGACCCGCTCGCTCCTCTCGACCTGGCGTTCTGGAACATCGAGTCCGCCGATCACCCCATGCACCTCGCGGCCCTCGGGGTCTTCTCGGCCCGTTCGCCCACCGCCGGTGCCCACGCGGCGGATCTGCTCGCCTCCCGCGCCGCCGCCGTGCCCGGACTGCGGATGCGCATCCGCGACGTGTGGCAACCGCTGCCCGCGCGCCCCCCGTTCCCGGCTCTGCACCGCCCCGTGGCCTCGGCCCTGCGCCGGCCGCTGGCCTTCGGCGGCGCCGAGCGGGAGACCGACCCCGGCTTCGATCCCCAGAACCACGTCAGGCTGCACGCCCCGACCGCCGACTTCCACTCGGTGGCGGGCCGGCTCATGGAGCGGCCCCTGGAGCGCACCCGGCCGCCCTGGGAGGCCCATGTGCTGCCGGGGGAGGACGGTGTCTCCTTCGCCGTCCTGTTCAAGTTCCACCACGCCCTCGCCGACGGGCTGCGGGCCCTCACCCTCGCCGCGGCCCTGATGGACCCGATGGACCTGCCCGCCCCGCGGCCCCGCCCGGCCGAGCCGGCCCGCGGACTGCTCCCGGACGTGCGAGAGGTGCCCGCCCTCGTCCGCGGCCTCCTGTCCGACGCGGGCCGGGCCCTGGACATCGGCGCCGCGGTGGCCCGCTCCACCCTCGACGTGCGCTCCTCGCCCGCGCTCGCCTGCGAGCCCAGCGGCACCCGCCGCACCGCCGGAGCGGTCCTCGACCTCGACGACGTGCACCGGATCCGCAAGAGCGTCGGCGGCACCGTCAACGACGTGCTGATCGCGGTCGTCGCCGGTGCCCTGCGCCGCTGGCTCGACGAGCGCGGCGCCGGCAGTGAGGGCGTTACCCCGCGTGCCCTCGTCCCCGTCTCCCGGCGCCGCCCGCGCACCGCGCACCCCCAGGGCAACCGGCTCTCCGGCTACCTGCTCCGCCTGCCGGTCGACGAGGCGGAACCGCTCGCCCGCCTCGCCCTGGTGCGCACCGCCATGGACCGCAACAAGGACGCGGGCCCGAACCGGGGCGCGGGCGCCGTCGCCCTGCTCGCCGACCACGTGCCACCGCTCGGCCACCGGCTCGGCGGCCCCCTGGTCGGCCAGGCGGCCCGGCTCTGGTTCGACGTCCTGGTCACCAGCGTGCCGCTGCCCGGCTTCGGCCTGCGGCTCGGCGGCGACCCGCTCGGCGCGGTCTTCCCCCTCGCGCCGCTCGCCCCCGGGCACTCCCTCGCGGTCGCCGTCTCCACCTACCGCGGCCGCGTCCACTACGGGCTGGTCGCCGACGGAGCCGCCGTCCCCGACCTCGACCGGCTCGCCGGGGCCGTCTTCGAGGAGGTGGCGACGCTCATCTCCGCATGTGATCCCTGACCCGTCGCCCGCCGCGGGTTTGGTGCTGCGGCCCGGCGCTCCGTAAAATCCCCCGTTCGGCAGCGGGCGCGACCGGAGCGCCGCCACGGCAGACCAGGAACGGCGACGGCGATGACGGTGACAGAGGACGGCCTGCGGGCCACGGACGCGGTGACACACGGGGACGCCGTGGCGCACGTGCCGCACGGGGACGCCGTGGCGTACGGGCCCGGCATCGACCCGGAGCGGCTGGCCGTGTGCCTCGACGTGCTCGCGGAACTCGACACACTGGACGTCGACCACCCGGACGCGATCAAGGTCCGCCGTGCCACCTCGCACATCTACCGCACGGTCAAGCAGCGCCGCCGCCAGGAGCGCCGGGCCGCCAAGACGGCCCACGACAAGGCGGTCACCGAGGCCACCGCCACCGGGTCCGCCGAGCGCATCGACGACGAGACGGAAGGCATCCTGCCCTCGTCCCGTACCGAGGAGGGCCAGATCGCGGGGATACTCCAGCGCCCCCGGTCCTGCTACATCTGCAAGCAGCGGTATGTCGAGGTCGACTACTTCTACCACCAGCTCTGCCAGAAGTGCGCCGCCGAGAACCGGGCCCGGCGCGACGCCCGGACCGACCTCACCGGCAAGCGCGCGCTGCTCACCGGCGGCCGGGCCAAGATCGGCATGTACATCGCGCTGCGACTGCTGCGCGACGGCGCCCACACCACGATCACCACCCGCTTCCCGAACGACGCCGTCCGCCGCTTCAAGGCCCAGCCCGACAGCGACGAGTGGATCGACCGGCTGAAGATCGTCGGCATCGACCTGCGGGACCCGGCCCAGGTCGTCGCGCTGGCCGACTCGGTGTCCGCCGCCGGCCCGCTGGACATCCTGATCAACAACGCCGCGCAGACCGTACGGCGCTCCCCGCGGGCCTACAGCGAGCTGCTCGCCGCCGAGTCCGCGCCGCTGCCCGCCGGCGAACTGCCCGCCGCCGAGGTGATCGGGGGCTTCGGCTCCGGCGCGGTGGCCGAGCTGCCCGTCGCGGGCTCCGGCGCGCTCACCGCGCAGGACGTCACGGGCCTGGCCCTGGTCTCCGGCTCGGCCTCCCTGGACCGCATCGCGGCGGGCACCGCGATCGACGCCGGCGGCCTGGTCCCGGACCTGCACGACACCAACAGCTGGGTGCAGACGGTCGAGGAGGTCACCCCGGTCGAGCTGCTCGAGGTCCAGCTCTGCAACTCCACGGCGCCGTTCCTGCTCATCAGCAGGCTGCGTCCGGCGATGGCGGCCGCGTCGGCGAAGCGGACGTACATCGTGAACGTGTCCGCCATGGAGGGTGTCTTCGACCGCGGCTACAAGGGCGCGGGCCACCCGCACACCAACATGGCCAAGGCGGCCCTGAACATGCTCACGCGCACCAGCGCCCAGGAGATGTTCGACAACGACCGCATCCTGATGACGGCCGTCGACACCGGCTGGATCACCGACGAGCGCCCCCACCCGGACAAGATCCGCCTCGCCGACGCCGGCTTCCACGCACCCCTGGACCTGGTGGACGGCGCGGCCCGCGTCTACGACCCCATCGTGCGCGGTGAGGCGGGCGAGGACCTGTACGGCGTCTTCCTCAAGGACTACGCACCCGGCAGGTGGTGACGGCCGAGGCCCCGTCAGTCCATCGCTTCCAGCCGGGAGTTGCGCGCCGCCAGCAGTTCCAGCACGGTGCGCCAGTCCTCCAGGACCCCGGCGTCGAAACAGGCGGTGCGGGCCTCCTCGTCCGCCGCGCGCAGGGCGAGGAGGTCGTCCTCCGCGGGAAGGCCGGGCCGGGGCCGGCCGCGGACCAGGCCGGCGACCCGCTCGCCGAGCAGCGCGCGCACCGCGTCCGCGGCCCGGTCCGCCCGGGTGTCCGGCTCCCCCGGCCGCAGCAGTCGTCCGACCGGCCGCACCAGGCCCGCCACCTGAAGCTCCTTGTCGGCGGGGCGCCCCCGGCGCAGCAGCGCGGCGGTCCGCAGGGCGTGGTCGTACGTGTCGACCGGGGCGCCGCCGGGGCCCGGGGAGTCCCGGGTGCCCCGGCAGGCGTACAGCAGGTCCATCAGCTCCTCGACACTGCGCAGCTCCATGCGCCGGTCCTCCTGGAAGACAGCCGTTTGCCGTACGGCAGCACAGCATGAGGAGCTTGCGTACCGGCCAACGGGACTTGAACTACGTCATGGCCATGCAATTTTCTCGAACACTCGACCACGTGGACAGCCGCGTAGTCCGATCGGGTGACCAGCCGTAGCGGTACGGATGGGGAAAAATGAGGCTGTAAAGGGTCGTCGAGCGCAGTCCGACGGGCGATTGGTGCCGCGAGTTTCGAGCCCCATCGAGCAGGGGGCCGCTCATTTGGTTAACCTGAGTCGGACGGGCAGCCGTAAAGGGGTCCTACCCACACCCACAGGTCCGTCATGGGACACGCCGCTTCACAACGGCCTGCTCTCCTACGAGTCACCGGCGCCACCGCGTCCGAACGGCTTTCGACTCATGCCCGAGCGGACGTGCGACGCGGGCGCGGCAGGACCGGCGCGAAACGTCCCGAGGGTGACCGACACATAAGGAGTGCGCGGTGACACCGGAGAAGACGACCAGCGATCAGCCGACCAAGGAACGCCCCGAGCGGGCGGGCCGCCCGGCCGGGCAGCTCTGCAGTCTCGACGTGTGGGCCCGGTCGGCCCCGATCCGCCTGGCGGGCTACGAGGACGACCTCGCCGAACCCCACATCCTGCCCAGCGTCGACTGACCCCCACTGCGGCACCGCGGCGCCGCCGTGGGGGAGATCTGTGCCCGGTCCCGGGCGCCTTTGAGGAGGGTACCCGGGGCCGGTGGCGTCAGGGCCGGACGTAGGGGCGGGTCAGGATCTCCAGGTTGTGGCCGTCAGGGTCCTCGAAGTAGGCACCGCGGCCGCCGAAGAGATGGTTGACCCGGCCGGGTTCGGTGTGGTTCGGGTCGGCGTAGTAGGTGACCCCGACCGCTTCGAGGCGGTCGATCATCGCGCTGAACCGCTCCTCGGGCACGAGGAACGCGTAGTGCTGCGACTGGATGGGCTCGTCCCGCAGTTCGTAGTAGTCGAGCGTCACCCCGTTGCCCAGGTCCACGGGGAGGAACGGCCCGAACGGGGCGCCGACCTCCAGTCCCAGTATCGCGGCGAGGAACTCCGCCGAGAGCCGGCGGTCCCGGGCGTATACGGCGGTGTGGTTCAACTGGACGGCTGTGGTGGGAGGTTCGGGTGCGGTGGGCGTGATCGGTGCGTCGGGCATGGCTGGTACGTCTCCGGGTGTCGGTTTCCGTCGGGGCGCCGCGGGACGCGGCGGGAAGAGGGAAGGAACGAAAGGCAACGGAAGGCAACGCGGAGAGGGGGCGGGGCGCGGGCGGTGCCCTGCCCTCGGCCGGGGGTGAGCGGGGACAGCCCCGCCCGGATCACGCCGAGGCCGGGAGCGTCTTTCGTGTGTGGCCCAAGGCCGACCCGGCAGTCACCCGGCCGACGATAGGCGCACGCCGCCGATCACCGCAACACCCGGGCCGCCGGAGCACCGTCTCAGGGCGTTCCCGGAACCCGTGCCAGCCGGGTCGGCGGCAGGTACTCGCGCACGTACGTCCGCTCCCAGCACGCCCCCGTCTCCCGCAGCTCCCGCCAGGACGTGTAGCGGTACCGGAAGAGCCGGGCGCGCACGTAGCGGGGCGGCGCGCCGGGCGGGAAGGGGGAGCGGCGCAGCAGCCGCAGCGTGTCCCGGTCGTTCTCCAGCAGCCGTTCCACCAGCGCGCCGAACCACGGGCCGGCGTAGGACGGCGACAGCGCGGCGAACCACATCAGCCAGTCGAGCCGCAGATGGTACGGCGCGAACTGGCGCGGCCAGCGCCGGGGATCACCCGGCTTGCCCCGGAACTCGTACTCCCGCCAGTGCGAGTCCGCCCGGGGCGCCTCGTCGGCGGTGCCCTCGATCACCACCTCGTACCGGATCCGGCTGACGCTGCCGAACGCCCCGTAGGTGTTGACCAGGTGGAGAGGGTCGAACGAGCGGTTCATCACCTGGCGGCGGGAGAGCATGTTGCGCGCCGGGCGGTGACCGAGGCAGAGCAGCAGCGCGGACACCGCGAGGACGACGACCAGGTACCACAGCGGGGCGCCGGCCGTGTCCGGCGGCTCGGCGGGGAACGCGACCGCGGACAGGGCCAGCACGATCGTGATCCAGTTCAGCCAGGAGAAGTTGCCCGACAGCACCAGCCACAGCTGTGTGGCGATCATCAGCGCGGCGGCGGCCGTGGCGATCGGCTGGGGAGCGAACAGCAGGAACGGCACGACGAGTTGGGTGACATGGTTCGCGGCCGCCTCGGCCCGGTGCAGCGGCTTCGGCAGATGGTGGAAGAACCAGCTCAGCGGTCCCGGCATCGGCTGGGTCTCGTGATGGTGGTACAGGCAGGTCAGCTTCCGCCAGCACGCGTCGCCGCGCATCTTGATCAGCCCGGCGCCGAACTCGACCCGGAACAGGACCCACCGGAGCAGGAACAGCACGACGACCGGCGGGGCCACCTCGTCGTTGCCGAGGAACACGGCGAGGAACCCGACCTCGAGCAGCAGCGACTCCCAGCCGAACGCGTACCAGGTCTGCCCCACGTTCACGATCGACAGATACAGCGCCCACGGCACCAGCCACAGCAGCATCCCGCCCCCCAGCGGAAGCAGGGAGTCCAGCCCCGCGAGCAGCGCCACCGACACCGCGCAGCCCGCCCACGCGCAGAGCGCGAAGAAACGGTCCGAGTAGTACAGGTGGAACAGGCTCGGTGCCCGCCGGAACGGCACCCGCTCCACGTACCGGGGCACCGGCAGCATGCCGCGAGCTCCGATCAGCGCACGGAACTGCAGCGCCGCCGTCAGGAACGCGACCAGGTACAGGCCGGCCAGCGCCCGCTGGAAGACCAGCCGGCTCAGCCAGTACTCGGATGCGGTGAACCACTCCACGGCCGTGCGCTCCTTCCCCCTCATTGTCCCGCCGCCCGCCCCGGAGTCCGCAGCGGTCGAATAATCCGGTGAATCCTGACAAAGTTACTTTCATGGCTGATCGGGGAGCGAGCGCCCTGTCACTCCCGGACGACTGGCCGGACCACCCGGATCCGATCCTGGCGCTCAACCGCATGGGCAGTTTCGACCTGGACCTGGACACCGGGATGCTTCAGATGGACGCCCAGGCCCGAAACCTCTTCGACCTGCGCGCCGACGAATTCGACGGCCGGCCCGAGTCGCTGACGCCACGGGTGCCGACCGTGGAGACCGCCCGCCTGGACACCACCATCTCGCAGGCCATGAAGGACGGCAGCGAGAACTACGGCGCCTACTTCCGGGTCCGCCGCCGTGACGGCACCCTGCGCTGGACCCACACCCACGGCTACATCCTCCGGGACGACACCGGACGGCCCGTCCGCATCATCGGCATCGTCCGGGACGCCACCCAGGAACTCGGCGCCGACGAGGCGGTGCGGCAGCCGGTCGCCCAGGAGGACGCCCTGCGCGAGCAGACCAACGTCGTCCAGCTCACCACGGCCGCACTCGCCCACGCCCGCACCGTGCAGGACGTCATGGACGCCCTCAAGGACACCCACGGCCTCACCCATCTGGGCGCCACCAGTCTCGTCGTGGGGCTGGTCGAGGCCGGCCGCATCCGGCTGGTCGCCGAGGGACCCGCCGACAGCTCCGTCCCGGGCACCCTCGTCACCCGGATCGACGAGCAGTACCCGATGAGCGAGGCGGTACGGACGCTCAGCCCGCGCTTCATCGAGTCGCCGGAGGAGTTCGCCGAACGCTACCCGGTGCTGTGGCCGCACCTCACCGACCTGCACATCACCTCGGCGGCCTACCTGCCGCTCATCGTCCAGACCCGCCCGATCGGCGCCATGGGCCTGCTCTACAGCGACCGGCGCGGCTTCACCCCCGAGGAGCGCAACATCCTCGTCGCCCTGTGCAGCAGCATCGCCCAGAGCCTGCAGCGGGCCATGTTCTACGAGCAGGAGATGGACCTCGCGCAGGGCCTGCAACAGGCCATGCTGCCCCGCACCATCCCCAGCGTGCCCGGCGCCGACATCGCCGTCCGCTATCGCGCGGCCGGCATCGGAGGCTCCCTGAGCCGGGACATCGGCGGCGACTGGTACGACCTGATCCCGCTGCCCAACGGCCGGGTCGGCGCCGTCATCGGCGACGTCCAGGGCCACGACACCCACGCCGCCGCCGTCATGGGCCAGCTGCGCATCGTGCTGCGGGCCTACGCCGCCGAGGGGCACCCGCCGGCCACCGTGATGGCCCGCGCCTCCGTCTTCCTGCACGAACTCGACACCGACCGCTCCGCGACCTGCCTCTACGCCGAGGCCGACCTGTCCACCGGTGTCCTCCAGGTGGTCCGGGCCGGCCACATCGACCCGCTCGTCCGCCGCACCGACGGCTCCTGCCGGCGCGTCTTCGTCACGGGCGGACTGCCGCTCGGCCTGTCCGCCGAGTTCGGCAGGCTCGAGTACCCGGTCGGGACCATGGAGCTCGATCCCGGCGACGTGATGCTGCTGTGCACCGACGGCCTGGTCGAGCAGCCCGGCACCGACCTCGACGACGGCATCGACACACTCTGCGCGCTCATCGCCACCGGCCCCGAGGACGTGCGCAACCTCGCCGACCGGCTCATCGACGTGGCCGAGGAACGCGGTGGTGACGACGACGTGGCCCTGCTCCTGCTGCGCCGCCGCCCGCCGGACAGCCCGCGCTCCGGAGGGCGGCTCCAGCAGCACGTGGCCCCCGGCGACCCCGAGGCCCTCGCCGAGGCCCGGCGCATGATCCGTGCCGGGGTCGGCGCCTGGGGCGCCGGGGACCGCGCCGACGAGATCGAACTGGCCGCCGACGAGCTGATCACCAACGTGCTGATGCACACCGAGGGCGCCGCCGTCGTCACCCTCAGGGTCCTCACCGGCGCCGAACGGCGACTGCGCTTGGAGGTCACGGACTCCTCCAGTGCCCTGCCGCGCCGCCGGGAGGCGGGGGCGTCGGGCGTCTCCGGGCGGGGGCTGCTGCTGGTCGAGACGCTCACCGATATATGGGGCGTGGAGGCACGGGGCGGCGGCAAGTGCGTCTGGGGCGAGTTCGCGGTGACCACCTCCCCCGCCGGGGACCGCGGCCACGACGCCGACGGCGACACGGGACGTGGTTCCCGCTGACCGGTCCGGTCCAGGGCGACACGGGCCGCGAGGCCGCGGCCCGCCCGGTGGGTCACGACCGAGCCGGTGCCGGCGGCCGGCGGGTGCCCAGGGGCGTCAGCGGTCGGTGGGCGTCAGCGTCACCAGGTGCTCGCCGTCCGAGGAACGCAGCTCGTAGCGCATGATCTGCCCCGAGTGCAGGGTGGAGCCGCCCGTCATGCTGTTGGGCCGGGCGTCGTGGCGGGGCACGCTCCAGCTGGTCACGGTCTCCTCGGTGCCGTCCTGCCCGACCACCACCAGCCGGCAGACGCGGGGACCCGCGCCGTCCTTGACCTTCAGCTCCAGCCGACTGCCCCAGTCCTCGTCCTCCGCCGTGATCTCCGCCCACACCCCGGACCGTTCGTCGGTCGCCGCGATGCTCGCGCGCGGTGACCGGTCACCGCCGCTCGTCATCATGGCGAACACCGGCGCGGTCGTCGCGAGCACCACCGAGGCGGCCAGCGCGAACAGCAGCCGCCGGCGTTCCGCCCGCCGCCGGGCCGCCACCTGGGACAGCAGCCGGTCCAGCATCCTCGGACCGGGCCTGGCCATCGGATGCGTCAGCGGCGGCGTGGAGCGCCGGTACAGCATCAACTGCCGTGTCGTCACCCCGAATTCGGTCACCTGCGCAGAGCAGCTGGGGCACTCCATGAGGTGGTCCTCGAAGCGGAACGCCTCCGCCTCGTCCAGCACGCCGAGCGCGTACGCGCCGACGTCGCGATGCCGTTCCAGGGACCTCATGCCGAATCCTCGTACCGTTGGGTGTGGGTGGGGTTACTCCTTGCTCCCACCGGTACGCACCAGGCAGTCGATTCACTCAAGCCGCACACCGAATCGTGACCAAAGGATTCGGAGCCCTCGGGCTCACGGATTGGTCCGATTCACCGGAAGGCTAGAAAAGGTGGATGGCGAGGTGCCCGAGCGGCAGTCCGAGCTGCCACGCCGGTGTCCACACCTTCGGTCCCTCGTCCTCGCCGGTCCCCGTGCCGCCGCCCGGCACCGCGTTCAGATCCGGCGCGAGCAGCTCCGTCTCCCGCAGCCAGCGCCAGGCCGACCGGGCGAGTTCCAGATCGGGCCGCGCCGTGCTCCGCCCGGCGGCAGCACTCTCCGCGGCCAGGTCCGCCAGGCGCCCCTGCACCCACTCCTGCCACGGCTGGTCGTACGCGGTCAGCGACAGCCAGGTCTCCAGCTGGGTGATCACCCGGATGCCGGAGAGCTCGCCCCCGGCGTCGGACAGGAAGACGGTCAGCGCCAGCGCGTCCCGGCCGGCCCGGAACTCGAAGGACGTCGGCGGCATCAGGTCGCCGCTGCGCAGTAGTTCGTCGGCGATGTACTCGGCGTACAACCAGGCCATGGGGACGGTGAGTTCACCGTCTCCGAGGTCGTCGGTGCTCTCTTGCCCTCTGTGCGGCATCCCGTTCAGCCTTCCTCCGGTACGTGCGCGTCGCCCGATTCGGGCTCCCGGTCCGCAACACGGATGAGGACAGCCGATTACCCCACCGGGGTCGTCGGCAAGGCGCTTTACGGAGGCTTGACCCGGCCGTCGGTTTCAGCGCAGGTCGGTGGCGTATCCCGGAAGCACCCGGCGCAGGGCCCGCAGCGCGTAGAACGCGCGGGACTTCACGGTACCGGGCGGGATGCCGAGGGCGGCCGCGGCTTCCGCCACACTCGCCCCCTGGAAGTACACCAGCACCAGGACTTCACGGTGTTCGGGAGTGAGTGTCTTCACAGCCTTGCGGACGTCGAGCGCCGCCGCGGCCCGCTCGGCGTGGTCGGAGGTCACCCGCGCGTTCTCCAGTACCGCGTCGCCCACCTCGGCGGGCCGGGCCTGCCGTGCCCGCCGCGCGTCGATGGCGAGCCGCCGTCCCACCGTCATCAGCCAGGGCCGTACGGAATCGAAGTCGTCGGCGCGCAGGGCCTCGGGGTGCTGCCAGGCCCGTACCAGGGTCTCCTGGACGAGGTCCTCGGCGCGCTGCCGGTCCCCGTCGCAGAGCCGCAGCAGCAGTGCGAAGAGGGGCCGGCCGTGCTCGCGTTGCAGGGAGGCGAGTTCGTGCTCGGCGGTCGTCCCGTTCGTGAGTGTGATTCCGGCCGTCATGGCGGTATGGCAGCGCACGGCGATCCCCGGGGACAGGGCGCGCACAGGAGCGTGCGGCGGACGGTCGATCGCGTCGGCGAACGGTTCGACGAACGGTCACGGCGGCCGTTCGCGCGCGCCGGACGGCTTGAAACAGCGTGTCGGAACAGCGGTGAGCCAGAAGTTGATTCTTATCCATTTGTCAGTAAATACGACAGTGAAGAGCGCGACAGCGAAGAGATCCGTACCGGGGTGAAGTGATGACTGCACGCAGTGGACAGGTGGCTCTGGCCCTCACCGTCGTCCTCGCCGCGGGCGCCGCCTGCCAGGCCCGGGACCACCACCCACCGGAATCCGGCCATCCGGGTGCCTCGGTCGCGCGAGGCCGCGGCTTCACCCTGGTCGCCTCGGGGGACGTACTGCCGCACGCATCGGTCATCGACCGCGCCCGCTTCGACGCCGGACGGACCGGCCACGACTTCCGCCCGATGCTCTCCGGGGTCCGCTCCGACATCGACCTGATCCTCGGCACCCGGGTGGTCTACGGGACGGGCGATCAGATCTCCGGTGAGGCGACCGGCTCCGACGGTGTCCCGGACCCCCGCGGCCACCAGTCCACGCTGGGCCGCTTCACCTTCGCTCCGCCTCCGCGTCCGGACGGGCGCTGGGAGGTGACGAAGGCCGAGTTCGTCCCCCTCCTCTTCGACGTGGACGCCGGCCGCGTGCTCAACCTCGACCGGGCCCTCCGGAAGGGTGCCGAAGTGCGCTCCGTACGCGACCGGATCCGCGACGTGGTGCTGAGCCGGGGCGCGGCGAAGGACGGGCTGGTCATGGGGGAGGAGACCGTCCCGCCGGAGCGGCGGTCAGTTCACGTCCACGTCGTCGAACAGCGTCAGCATCTGTGCGAGCACCCGCACGCAGGTCCGTACGTCGGCGTCCGTGAGGTCGCCGCCGACCTCCCGCAGCACGGCGTGCTCCCGGGCGACGACGGCCGCGATCGCCGCCCGCCCCTCGCCGGTGAGCCGGATCAGCGACGACCGCTGGTGGGCGGGGTTGGGGATGCTCTCCACCAGGCCCCGGGCCGCGGCGTCGTTGACCATGCGCTGCACGAACTGACGGCTGATCGCCTGTGCGCGGCCCATCTGGGGCACGGTCATCGGGCCGTGCCTGTGCAGCAGGTCCAGCACGGCGCGTACCCCGACGGACAGGCTCTCGACGACTTCACCCTGTGCACCCTGTTCCACTGTTCGCTGCACCCGTCGGTACAGCGGCCCGATCAGGTCGAACACCTCCATCAGGCGCGGGCCGAGCTCCTCGGGTGAAAGGAGCCTGTCAGGGTCGTTCCCGGTGTTGTCCACCCCCTCATCATGACATCCTGGTTGTCAAATTCCGCCGGAAGTGACACCTTGGTTGTCATGAATACGGTTGCGGAACTCCGCTGCTTCACCTCCTCCGACGGCGACCTCGCCTACCACGACAGCGGCACGGGAGACCCGGTCGTCCTGCTCCACTCCGGCTTCGTCGACCACCGGCTCTTCGCGGACCAGATCCCGGCCCTCGCCGCCCACCACCGGGTGATCGCCCCCGACGTACGCGGCCACGGCTCCTCCGCCAACGCCACGCAGCCCTTCCGCTGGGCGGACGACCTCGCCGCCCTGCTGCGCCATCTCGACGCGGGGCCCGCGGTCCTGGTCGGCGTGTCGATGGGCGGGGCCATCGCGACCGACACGGTCCTCGAGCACCCGGATCTGGTCCGCGCGGCCGTCGTCTGCGGGGCGGCCACCAGCGAGTTCGAGTACACCGATCCGTGGTCCCGCCGGATCCAGGCCGAGTTCGCCCGCACCCTGGGCGCCGGGGACATCGAGGGCTGGCTGAACGCCTTCGTGCGGGTCGCGGCGGGCGAGCACCGCGGCCCCGACGGTGTCGACCCGGACATCCCGCGCCGACTGCGGGAGATGGCGCTGCACACGATCTCCAAGCACACCCCGGACGAGAAGGACCTGCGCGTCCCCGTCACCGGCACCTGGGACCGCGTGCCGACGATCGACGTGCCGGTGCTCGCGGTCAACGGCTCACTCGAACCCGCCGACCTGACCGCGGCGGCGGAGCGTCTCGTCCACGAGGTGCGCGACGGCCGCGCCGCCACCGTCGAGGGTGCGGGCCACTACGCGTGCATGGAACAGCCCGAGGTCTTCAACGAGATCCTCCTCGGCTTCCTGCGCACCCTCTGACACCGCGGAACTCAGGGCACCACCGCCACCGGCCGCGCGTACACCACGGCGAGCAGTGCGTGCCGCCGCCGCGCCCGACCGGACGCGTAGGCCGCCGCGCGGGGTGAGGAGTCGGAGCCGTCCACTCCGGCCACGGTCACCTTCGGTCGGTCCGTGCTCCGTTCGAACCGCGTGGAGCGCTGCTCCGTCACGGTGCGGAGGCTGTCGAAACCCGGCACCGGCGGAGTACTGGGCCGAGCAGGTGGAATCGTCCCGCCGGACCGGTGCCACGGAGAGGGGCCCGCCCCCCGGCGGGCGACTGATGAGTCATGCAGAAGGATCAGTTGTTCACCCGGCGCCGACTGCTGCTCGCCGGCGCCGGCGCCGCCGTCGTGGGGGCGGCCGGCACGGCCGGAGTCCTCATGCCGGGCGCCGGCACCGAGGCGGCAGGCCCCGCCCCGCCCGCGGCCGGAGGCCTGGCCGCCGGCCGCCCGCTCGAGCCCGCCGCGTACCGTCTCAGACCCCTCACCGGCTACGGCTCGCCGAGGAGCGTGCCCCGCAGGACCCGGGTGCGGAGCGCACCCCTGCTGCGCGTTTCCGGACGGGGCCGCACCATGGTGCTGACCTTCGACGACGGACCCGACCCCCGCTACACCCCGGACATCCTCGACACGCTCGCCGCGTACGACGTACGGGCGATGTTCTTCGTGTGCGGGGAGATGGCCTCCTACCACAAGAGCCTGCTGGCCCGTATGTCCGACGAGGGGCATGTCGTCGGCAACCACACCTGGTCCCACCCCCTGCTGACCACTCTCTCCCGGAGCGGGATCCGCTCCGAGATGGAACGCACCAGCGATGTCATCGAGGACGGGTACGGCGAGCGTCCCCAGTGGTTCCGCGCGCCCTACGGGGCCTGGAACCGCGCCGCGTTCCGGCTCGGCGCCGAACTCGGCATGGAACCCCTCGCCTGGACCGTCGACACCCTCGACTGGACCCGCCCGGGCACCCGCGCCATCGTCGACCGGGTGAAGGACGGCGCCGCCCCCGGCGTCGTGGTGCTCTCGCACGACGCCGGGGGCGAGCGGTCCCAGAGTGTGCGGGCGCTGCGTGAGTATCTGCCCGGGCTGCTGGACTCCGGCTACCGGGTCACCGTGCCCCGCCGGCCGTACACCTGACACCTGACACCGGACGGACGCCCCGCCCGGCTCGGGCGGGGCCCGCTCAGCGGACCGCGGCCAGCCGGGCGAAGACGACGACGTTGCCGTCGTACCCGTTCTGCTGGGTGAAGCCGCCTCCGCAGGTGATGACCCGCAACTCCGACGTGCCTTTCGAGTTGTAGACCCGGTCACCGGGAAAGTCGTCCTTCGCGAAGACCTCGACGCCGTAGACCTCGAAATCCGCGGTCTTTCCGTCCTTGCGCTCGATCTCGACGTGATGGCCCTTCTGCAGCGAGCCGAGCCCGTAGAAGACGGTCGGTCCCTGGTGGTTGTCGACATGCCCGACCACGACCGCCGTGCCCTTCTCCCCGGGGGTGACGCCGCCGGTGAACCAGCCCGCCAGATTGGGATCCTCGGGCGGTGGCGCGTCGATCCACCCCTCCGCGTCCAGACCCACCGCCATGACCGGTGCGTCGACCTGGATCGCCGGAATCCTGACCCGGCCCGGCACCGAGTACGGCAGCGGTGTCACCGGGCCGCCCGCGGTGTCACCGGGCGCCTGGCTGTTGGTGGAGGCCGCCACGGCGGGTTGCGGCGGCCCCGCGTCGAACTCCCCCGAACCGTTCCGGATGAGCGCGAGGCCGGTGAGCAGAACCAGCGCTATCACGCCCCACGGAGCACGCCTCTTCCGCCGCGCCTCCTCTTCGATTTCCGCCGGCTCGAAAGCAGACATTCGCTTTTCCCCTCTCGACACGGCCGTCGCCGCGTCACTCGCGCATGGCAGAAACGCTAAGTGCCCCGAGCGCGACCGGCGACGGGGGAGAGGCGAACGGGTGGCCGGGCCGTCATCGGTGCGCCATCCGGGGTTCCGCCGAACGGAGATCTTCTGACAGACCGTGACCTGCGGTGATACTCGAATGCGTGCATGTGTCCGGGCCCTGCCTCACCGGTACGGACCATTGCCGAAATGCGCGCCGGGACAGTGCAACTGAGGGTTTTGTCGGGAGGCGCTTTCTCGCCGATCGACCGGGGACCGGCCCCGGGGCGCCTTCCGCGGAGGAACACATGCGCAAGTCACGTGCCCTGGCATCCGCGGGCGCCGCGGTCGCCGTCCTCGGGCTCGCCGCCCCGGTCGCCGTAGCGGACGGCGGCCGGGGCGCCGGCCCGTCCAACATCGTCGCCCTGCCCAGCGTCATCGCCCGCGGCGGCCAGCTGACCATCACCGTCGACGGCTGCCCCGACGGCGGCCACGCGACGTCCAACGCCTTCCCGAGGACCGAACTGAGGCCCCTCCACGGGGAAGGTGACACCGCGAAGGGCATCACCACCGTCGACTTCGACGCGCGCGCCGGCTCGTACGACATCACCGTGCACTGCTCCGGCCGGAGCCTGACCCGGCCGGCCGCCCTCACCGTCCTCGGCGGGGTCCGCGGCGGCCTCGGCGGCAGCACCGGCGGGGCGACCCCGGCCGACATCGCCATCGGCGGCGGACTGGTGACCGCCGCGGTCGCGGCCGGCGGTGTCTTCTGGATGCGCCGCCGTGCCGAGAGGCAGACCTGAGCCCCAGCCCTTCCGCCGGCCGTTTCCCGCACGTGTGACTTCAGGGCTGTGCCCCGGATCCCGCCCGGACCCGGGCACAGCCCTGCACTCGTGTCATCCCGCCGCGCGGAGCCGTCCTCCGTGCCGTCGCGGCGGGAGCGACGCGTATCGCGTGCATGGCGAGTCCTCCGGGTCCCGAGGAGCGGCGGCGGACCTGCTCCGCTGGCGCCGGAAATGCGCCTCGATGGGCGAAACGCTAGAAAGCCGCACCGGATCGCGCGATCGCAGTCGCGTGAACGGGGGATCGCCGTGGGCCGCGCGGGGGAACCGTGTTACGGCGGCCGGGGGACGCGCACGGCGTGGCGCACGCCCCCACGGCGGGTGCCGTGGTGGGCACCCGTCAGCCTCCGACGTGGGGGAACAGGAGGAGGAACGGATCGGCCGAGGCGGCGAGACCCCGGCTGAAGGGCGCGTCGAAGTCCCAGATCAGAAAGAGCAGGAAGGCGATCAACGCGGAGAACAGTCCGGCGAGGACCAGCTCCCGGCCGGTGCGGCGGATCTGCAGCGCGAAGATCATTCCGATGGTGATGACGGCCCCGGCGATCAGCCCGAACCACACCACGCCCGGCATGGTCTCCCCGGTCGACTCCGCCCGCGCGGCGCGCGCCTGGTCGGCGGCGGACACCTGGTCGACGAGCGGCTGATAGGCCTGCGCCTCGAAGTCCGTCCGCGGTTCGTAGTCGGTGACGTCCCGGCGGACCCGGTCGAGGAGGTCCGTCCCGCGTTCGGTGACCCGGCCGTCGTCGGCCATGACACGCCACTCGGTGGTGACGACGTGTCCGACATAGGCGTTGACATCGCCCCGAATACGGTCACGGACGTCGGCCGGATAGATCCGTACCCGCTCCGAGATCTCGTGCAGCGCCACCGCCTCCGCCCGCACATGCTCCTGCGCCGCGCCGCGCCCCTCCCAGACACCGGCGATGGCCAGACCCAGGACGATGGCGTACACCACGCCGATCCACATCGTCATGTACTCGATGACGTCCGGGGTCTCGCTGGGATCCTCGTCGTCGGCGGCCGTGCGGTGACGTACGAGAGTGATGACGACCACCACGACGCAGACGGCCAGCATCGCGAGGGTGAGAACAAGCCATTCCGGCAAGAGGTGCCTCCACGGCGGGACGGGCCCTGGACGGGCGCTCGGGTTCAGCGGGGCCGCAGCGCGGCGACGGCTACCACGGCGGGCGTGGTGATGAGCAGGACGAAGGTGAGGGGCGACGTGGCGCCGCCGGAAGGCCGTTTGACCGGGGGCGCCGCCCGGTACCGCGGGTAGTGCACGGGCGTCGCGGACGGAGACGGCGTGGGGGCGGGGGTGGCCGAAGGGGTCGGGGCCGGCGAGGGGCGCGGCGGCGGAGCGGACGTGGGTGTGGGGGGAGGAACGGGGGCCGGACGGGCGGGCGGTGGCGCGGGGCGGGCCCGACGCGGAGGTGGCGGGGGCGGTGGTTCGGGCTTCGCCGTGGGGGTGGGCTTCGGCGTCGGAGAAGGCGGCGGAGGCGGGGGAGCGGGCGGAGGCGGGGTCGGCGTGGGTTCGGGCGGCGGAGGCGGGGGAGCGGGCGGAGGCGGGGTCGGCGTGGGTTCGGGCGGCGGAGGAGGAGGTGTGGGCGTGGGCGGCGGGGCAGGGGGTGAACAGAGCGGGGGAAGCGGCCAGGTCATGCTGCCGGCGACCGCCACCGCCTCCGTTCCCCCCGGGCCCGCCGAGGCGTAGGCGCAGGCGTCGGCCGTCGCCGCTCCAGGGGCACCGACGAGTGCCCAGGCCAGCGTCGCCATCGCCAGCGCGCGTGCGGCGAGCGCGGATCGGGTCGGTACAGGTCCTTGCACGACGGAGATCATGAGCCGGGACGGGCCGGGACACGCGTGGGCTCCGGATGAATGACCCGATGGAGTTAAATTCATTGTTTTCCGGTTGTTCCGGGCCGCTCACCCGTCGGGAAAGGTGTACTGGCGTGCGATATGGCAGGGGGCGCGGGGGCGGATCGGGGCGGAAGTACGGGTTCCGGAAGAAATATGGGCCGCCGTTGAACACGGCAGGTGCCTTCATGCGTACTCCACGTCGAGCGGCGGCGCAGCAGGGCGCTGCAATACCCTTGTGATGATCTGGAGTTGAGATGAAGACCTCCTGGCGGACCGCCTCACTGGTGGTGAGCGCCGCGGCGGTGCTGACGCTGACGACGGCGTGCGGTCAGGACACCGCGCCGCCGGCCAGCAGTCAGAACGTCGGCGCCTCGGCCGTGCCCGGAGACCTCGGGGGCATCGACACGGGGGCCGGTGCGGAGGCGTCCAAGGCCCCCGCCGGTGGCGTGGGCACGCTGGGTGTCTCCACCAACGCCGAACTCGGCGAGCTGGTGACGGACGAACTCGGGCTCACGCTCTACCGCTTCGACCAGGACACCGCGCAGCCCCCCAAGTCCAACTGTGAGGGCGACTGCGCCAAGACCTGGCCCCCGGTGCTCGCCGACGACGCCAAGGCCGGCAAGGGCATCGACGCGTCGCTGCTGGGCGAAGTCACCCGGGCGGACGGCAGCAAGCAGCTCACCGTCGACGGCTGGCCCGCCTACCACTACGTCAAGGACGTCAACGCCGGCGATGTCAAGGGCCAGGGCGTGGGCGGCAAGTGGTTCGGGCTGACCCCCGAGGGCAAGAAGGCGCAGGCGGCCGACCTGCCCGGTCTGTCCACCCGCAAGGACCCCGAGCTCGGTGAGATCGTCGTCGACAAGAACGGCATGACGGTCTACCGCTTCACGAAGGACGAGGCCTGGCCGAAGCCGGTCTCGGCCTGCACCGGCGCGTGCCTGGAGAAGTGGCCGGTGGTGGCGCCGGTCGACATCAACGACACCAAGGGCATCGAGAAGAAGAACTACATGAAGTTCACCCGCCCGGACAACGGTGCCGAGCAGCAGACGATCTACTGCTGGCCGATCTACACCTTCGCCGGCGACAAGGCCCCGGGTGACACCAACGGCCAGGGTGTCGGCGGCACCTGGTACGCCGTGCGCCCCGACGGAAAGCCGGTCGGCGCACCGGAGAAGTAGCGACCTCCCCAGGGCGTCGTCCACTTCGGCGCCACCGGTCCCGGTCCGCCCCTCCGCGCCGCACGGAGGGGCGGACCGTTCTGCTGTGACTCACCGGAACTCGTGGAAATTTCGGCGGCCCTCTCCCCGCGTTCACCGCACACCGGAACCCTCCGGAATGCCGCCGGTACTTTTCGTGACGTTCTCACGGGCGGCAACGTGGTATGTGCCACTGGCAGTGACCGGGAACGGACGGTCAATTTCCGTTTGGGGTCGCTCCCTTGGCAGGCGATCAGTAGCCTCGGCTCGAACACCGGATCGCCTACGCTGTGGAGAGATACATGGAGCGTCCCGCCTGGGCCCCACGGAGCATCGACATCACGGTGCCCAGTGTTTCCCGGATGTACGACTACTACCTGGGCGGTTCGCACAACTTCGAGGTCGACCGGGAAGCGGCCCGCAGGGCCATGGAGTTCATGCCGGGGCTGCCCAAGGTCATGCAGGCGAACAGGGCGTTCCTGCGCCGGGCGGTACGGTTCGCGGTCGGCGAGGGCGTCACCCAGTTCCTGGACATAGGCTCCGGCATCCCGACGTTCGGCAACGTCCACGAGGTGGCGCAGGCGGCCGCTCCCGGCGCGCGGGTGGTCTACGTCGACCACGACCCGGTGGCCGTCGCGCACAGCGAGGCGGTTCTCGAGGGCACCGAAGGCACGGGCGTCGTCGCCGGGGATCTCCGAAAGCCCCGGGACGTCCTGGCGAGTTCCGAGGTGGGGCGCCTGATCGACCTGAACCGGCCGGTGGCGCTGCTGCTCGTCGCCGTACTGCACTTCGTGGAGGACGCGGACGACCCGTACGCGGCGGTGGCCGAACTGCGCGAGGCCCTCGCGCCCGGCAGTATGCTGATCCTCACCCATGCCTCGTACGAGGGAATCCCGTTGCCTCCGGAGCGGGCCGGTGGGGCGGTGGACGTGTACAAGGACATCCGCAACCCGTTGATCATGCGCTCGCGTGACGAGATCGCGCGGTTCTTCGAGGGGTACGACATGGTGGAACCCGGACTGGTGCCGATGCCGCGGTGGCGGCCGGACACCGCACCGGAGGGCGAGGACCCCTACGAGCGCTCGGGACTCGCGGGCGTGGGGCGTACCGCGTGAGCGCGGAGCCGGACGGGCCGGAGGACAGACTGCGCCGGTTCGCGACGATCTGGAGCCGGGCGGTCTTCCCCGTGGCCTCGACGTCGTCGACCCGGCCCGAGTTCGAGGAACAACTGCTCCCGCTGGCCCGGCGGTTGAGTGAAGCGCTACTGGCCAGGGCCTTCGACCCGGATGCCGGCCAGGCGGTCGGCTCCGCCCTGATCCGGGTGCACTGCACCGACCCGGAGGCGCTCAGCCGGTCCCTGGACTGCGTGGACGCCTACCTCGTCCTGTACTGCGGCGGGGACGGCGACCGCGAGGACCTGCGGGCGCGCAGCGCCAGACTGCAGCACGCCATGGCCGCCGGTTTCGCGCGGGCGCTGCGGGAGCGGACGCTGGCCGAGCAGGAGGCCGTCGCCCAGGCCGCGCTGAAGGCGCAGGGCGCGGTGGCGCAGGCCCTGCACGCCACCGAGGCCAGATTCCGCGCGGTCTTCGAGGGCGCGGCGATAGGAATCGGCATCGCCGACCTCGACGGCAACGTCCTGCAGGTCAACGGCGCCCTGCGGCGCATGTTCGGCCTGTCCGGGCAGGGCCTGCGCAGCCGCAGGGTCAGGGAGTGGACGCACCCCGACGACGCCCCGCAGACCTGGAACCTCTACGACGAGCTGGTCCGCGGCGACCGTGAGCACTACCACCTCGAGAAGGCGTTCTACCGGCCCGACGGAACGGTCCTGTGGACCAACCTGACGGTGTCCCTGCTGCGTGACGCCGACGGTCAACCGCAGTACCAGCTCGCCCTGATGGAGGACACCACCGAGCGGCGGCTGCTCAACCTCCGGCTGCGCTACGAGGCCACCCACGACGCGCTCACCGGTCTGCCCAACCGCACGTTCTTCTTCGAGCGGCTGGAGAAGGCGCTCAGCGCCGGCCCCGGACAGCGCTTCGGCCTGTGCTACCTCGACCTGGACGGCTTCAAGACCGTCAACGACAGTCTCGGGCACGCGGCCGGCGACCGGCTGCTCGTCGAGGTCGCCGACCGGCTCCAGTCCTGCGCCACCGCGCCCGGCGAGATGGTCGCCCGGCTCGGTGGCGACGAGTTCGTGGCGCTGACCACGGGCCCCGACACCGAGCACACGGTCGACGAGCTCGCCGCCCGCATCATGAACGCGCTGCTCGCCCCCATCGGCGTCGACGGCCGTGACCTGACCGTGCGCGGCAGCATCGGCATCGTCGAGGGGCCGACCGGGGAACGCAGCCCGGCGGAGGTGCTGCGCAGCGCCGACATCACCATGTACCGGGCCAAGTCGGCGGGCGGCAACCGCTTCGAACTGGCCGACCCGGAGTCCGACGCCCGTGCCATCACCCGGCACGGACTCACCACGGCACTGCCCGCCGCCCTGGAACGGGGCGAGTTCTTCATCGAGTACCAGCCACTGGTGCACCTCGGCGACGGCAGCGTCCGGGGCGCCGAGGCACTGGTGCGCTGGCTGCACCCGCAGCACGGCGTGCTGTCCCCGGACCGGTTCATCCCGCTCGCCGAGCACACCGGGCTGATCGTCCCGCTGGGCCGCTGGGTGCTCGAGCAGTCGGTGCGCCAGGCCCGCGCCTGGCAGGAGCGGCACGGTGGCGCGGAGGCGCTCGGCCCGCTGCGCATCAACGTGAACCTCTCGCCCTGCCAGCTCACCCACCCCGGCCTGGTCCAGGACACCGTCGACATCCTGGAGCGCACCGGTGTCGAGCCGGACGCGCTGTGCCTGGAGGTGACCGAGTCGGCGTTGATCGGCGCGGACGACGACCTGCTGAAGCCGCTGCGGCGGCTGGCGGAGATGGGCGTGGACATCGCCCTGGACGACTTCGGCACCGGCTACTCCAACCTCGCCAACCTGCGCCGCCTTCCGGTGAGCATCCTCAAGCTGGACCGTTCCTTCACCCAGAGCATGCAGCAGTATCCGGCCGACCCGGTCGACCTCAAGATCGTCGAGGGGATCGTCTCCCTGGCCCACAGCCTCGACCTCGCCGTCACGGTGGAGGGGGTGGAGACGGGGGCGCAGGCCGAGCAGCTCCGCATACTCGGCTGCGACACGGCGCAGGGCTGGTACTACGCCCGCCCCGGCCCACCGGAACGCCTGCACGACCTGGCCCTGGCCGACGCGACGGGCTGACGCCGGCGGCCGCGGCGGGCCGGTGGCCGCGCCTCGGACCCACCGCGTCGGACCTCCGGCCCGTGCTGCCCGGGGTGGGTTCGGCGCGCAGCGGGTGCAGCGGGTGCGGCCTGTGCGGAGCGGTACCGGGGCCGGGTGACGGGGTACGGCCGGGGTGTGGTGGGCGGCGGGGCGGCACCGGTCGGCAGGCTCACCGCTCCAGGAGCATCCGCTGCAGTTCCCGGGCCGCGCGGGGCGGGGCCACGTCGCTGCGGTGGGCCAGGGCGATGGTGCGGTGGAGGCCGGGGCGGGCCAGGGGGGTGACCCGCAGGCCCTGCCCGGACCGCGCGGCGACCATGCGGGGCACCACGGCGACGCCCAGCCCCGCCCGCACGAAGCCCAGCACGGCGTCCATCTCCCCGCCCTCCACCGCGAAGTCCGGTTCGAAGCCCTCCGCGCGGCACGCGGCCACGGTCAGCTCCCGCAGGTCGTAGCCGTGCCGGAACATCACCAGCCGCTCGCCCTCCAGATCGGCGACGCGCACGGTGCGCCGGCCCCGGCCGGGTTGAGGGACGTCCGGCGAGGACACCATCACCAGGTCCTCGCGCAGCAGCTCCACCGTGGTGAGGGCGGGGGAGGGGGTCGGCAGGGGCAGGACGACCAGGGCCAGGTCGAGCGCACCGCGGGCCAGCTCCCGTACCAGGTCGTGGGAGCCGCTCTCCTCGACCAGCAGCCGGACGCCCGGGTAGCGGTCGTGGAAGGCACGCAGCACGTCCGGCAGCAGACCGGTGCACAGGCTCGGTGTCGCCCCCAGGCGCACCCGGCCGCTGCGCAGTTGCACCAGCTCCTGCACCTCGTGCCGGGCCGTGTCGGCGTCGGCCAGGATGCGCCGCGCCAGCGGCAGCAGCGCCTCGCCCGCGTCGGTGAGCGTGATGTTGCCGCGCGCCCGCAGGAACAGGTCCGCCCCCAGCTCCCGCTCCAGCGCCTTGATCTGCTGCGAGAGGGAGGGCTGCGCGACATGGACCGTTTCGGCGGCCCGGGTGAAGTGCCGGGTCTCGGCGACCGCCACGAAGTACTGGAGCTGCTGGAACTGCATGGGTCCACTGTAGCCTTCCATAGGTGAAGGCTATGGAAACGAGGTGGACCATGTCTTGGACCGATAGGGTCCTTTGGCCCTAGCGTCTTGTGGCATGGCTCTGGCAACGCGGACGGACCGACGGCCGTCCATGGCGCGCACCGTGTGGGACTCGACCGTCGGCAAGAAGACAGTGATGGCCGTCAGCGGTCTGGTCATGCTGCTCTACCTGGTCGCCCACATGATCGGCAACCTGAAGATCTACTTCGGGGCCGTCGAGTTCAACGAGTACGCACACTGGCTGCGCACCCTGGGCGAGCCCCTCCTGCACTACGAGTGGGCGCTGTGGCTGGTCCGGGTCGTGCTCGTCCTCGCGGTCGTCGCCCACGCCGTCTCCGCGTACCAGCTCAGCCGCCGTGACATCAAGGCGCGCCCCAGCAAGTACGTCCACAAGAAGGCGCGGGCCAGTTACGCCACGCGCACCATGCGCTGGGGCGGGATCATCCTCGCCCTCTTCATCGTCTGGCACATCCTCGACCTGACCACCGGCACCGTGCACTCCGGCGGTTTCGAGACGGGCAAGCCGTACCAGAACGTCGTGGACACCTTCTCCACCTGGTACGGAAACGTCATCTACATCGTCGCGGTGCTCGCCCTCGGAATGCACATCCGGCACGGCTTCTGGAGCGCCGCCCAGACCCTCGGCGTCGGCAGCCGCACCCGCGACCGCGCGCTCAAAGCCGCCGCCAACGTCCTCGCGCTGCTGCTCACGATCGGCTTCGTCGCCGTACCCGTGGGCGTCATGACCGGAGTGGTGAGCTGAAATGACTGCCTACGCTGCTTACACCGAGTACGCGACCGGTGAGCCGGTCGCCGACACCAAGGCCCCGTCCGGGCCGATCCACGAGCGCTGGGACACCCGCCGCTTCGAGGCCAAGCTGGTCAACCCCGCCAACCGGCGCAAGCAGACCGTGATCGTCGTCGGCACCGGCCTGGCCGGCGGCGCGGCCGGGGCCACGCTCGCCGAGCAGGGCTACCGCGTCATCCAGTTCTGCTACACGGACTCCCCGCGCCGGGCCCACTCCATCGCCGCGCAGGGCGGCATCAACGCGGCGAAGAACTACCGCAACGACGGCGACTCCGTCCACCGCCTCTTCTACGACACCGTCAAGGGCGGCGACTTCCGGGCGCGCGAGTCCAACGTGCACCGCCTCGCGCAGATCTCCGTGGAGATCATCGACCAGTGCGTGGCCCAGGGCGTGCCCTTCGCCCGCGAGTACGGCGGCCTGCTCGACACCCGCTCCTTCGGCGGCGTCCAGGTCTCCCGCACCTTCTACGCCCGCGGCCAGACGGGCCAGCAGCTCCTCCTCGGCGCCTACCAGGCGCTGTCCCGGCAGATCGCCGCCGGCACCGTGGAGATGCACGCGCGCACCGAGATGCTCGACCTCGTCGTCATCGACGGCCGGGCGCGCGGGATCGTCGCCCGGGACCTGATCACCGGGAAGATCGACACCCACTTCGCCGACGCCGTCGTCCTCGCGACCGGCGGCTACGGCAACGTCTTCTACCTGTCGACGAACGCGATGAACTCCAACGCGACCGCGATCTGGCGGGCGCACCGGCGCGGCGCGTACTTCGCCAACCCCTGCTTCACCCAGATCCACCCCACCTGCATCCCGCGCACCGGCGACCACCAGTCCAAGCTGACGCTGATGAGCGAGTCGCTGCGCAACGACGGCCGCATCTGGGTGCCGAAGGCGAAGGGCGACGACCGCCCGCCGAACAAGATCCCCGAGGACGAGCGCGACTACTACCTGGAGCGCATCTACCCGTCCTTCGGCAACCTGGTGCCCCGCGACATCGCCTCCCGCGCCGCGAAGAACGTCTGCGACGAGGGCCGGGGTGTCGGCCCCGGCGGCCAGGGCGTCTACCTGGACTTCGCCGACGCCATCGAGCGCCTGGGGCGGGCGGCGGTGGAGGCCAAGTACGGCAACCTCTTCGACATGTACCAGCGGATCACCGACGAGGACCCGTACCGGGTGCCGATGCGGATCTACCCCGCGGTGCACTACACGATGGGCGGCCTGTGGGTCGACTACGACCTCCAGACCACCGTCCCCGGCCTGTTCGCCGTCGGTGAGGCCAACTTCTCCGACCACGGCGCCAACCGCCTCGGCGCCTCCGCGCTGATGCAGGGCCTGGCGGACGGCTACTTCGTCCTCCCCTCCACCATCAACGACTACCTCGCCCGCAACCCGCACAAGGACGAGGTCGACGCCGGCCATCCGGCGGTGCAGGAGGTGCTGGCCGAGACCGAGGACCGGATCAACCT
The DNA here is from genome assembly GCF_029760955.1 of Streptomyces cathayae. Classification (GTDB taxonomy): domain Bacteria; phylum Actinomycetota; class Actinomycetes; order Streptomycetales; family Streptomycetaceae; genus Streptomyces; species Streptomyces cathayae. The sequence goes on along the minus strand of NZ_CP121682.1, from coordinate 562,319 downwards.
CCTGCTGTCCGTGGACGGCGACCGCACCCCCGACTCCTTCCACCGCGAACTCGGCGAACTCATGTGGGAGTTCTGCGGCATGGCCCGTACCGAGGCGGGCCTGCGCAAGGCGCTGGAGCGCATCCCGCAGATCCGTGAGGAGTTCTGGCGGCGGATCAAGGTGCCCGGCACCGGCGAGGAGTTCAACCAGTCGCTGGAGCGGGCCAACCGCATCGTCGACTACCTGGAGCTCGCCGAGCTGATGTGCCTCGACGCGCTGCACCGCTCCGAGTCCTGCGGCGGCCACTTCCGTGAGGAGTCCCAGAGCCCCGAGGGCGAGGCGGCCCGCAAGGACGAGGAGTTCTCCTACGCGGCCGCCTGGGAGTTCACCGGCACCGGCGAAGCCCCCACCCTGCACAAGGAAGACCTCGTCTTCGAGTACGTCCACCCCACTCAGCGGAGCTACGCATGAAGCTCACCCTGCGCGTCTGGCGGCAGAAGAACGCCGATGCCGACGGCGCCATGTCCACGTACGAGGTGGACGGCATCTCGCCCGACATGTCCTTCCTGGAGATGCTCGACACCCTCAACGAGGAACTCACCCTCAAGGGCGAGGACCCCGTCGCCTTCGACCACGACTGCCGCGAGGGCATCTGCGGCGCCTGCTCGCTGGTCATCAACGGCGACGCCCACGGCCCCGAGCGCACCACCAGCTGCCAGCTGCACATGCGGTCCTTCAAGGACGGCGACACCATCGACATCGAGCCGTGGCGGGCGTCGGCCTTCCCGGTGGTGAAGGACCTCGTGGTGGACCGGTCGGCGTTCGACCGGATCATCCAGGCCGGCGGCTACGTCAGCGTCCCCACCGGCTCCGCGCCCGAGGCGCACGCCACGCCGGTGCCGAAGCCGGACGCGGACTTCGCCTTCGAGCACGCCGAGTGCATCGGCTGCGGCGCCTGTGTCGCGGCCTGCCCGAACGGCGCGGCGATGCTCTTCACCTCGGCGAAGATCAACCACCTCAACGTGCTGCCGCAGGGCGCGCCCGAGCGGGAGACCCGGGTGCTCGACATGGTGGCGCAGATGGACCAGGAGGGGTTCGGCGGCTGCACCCTCGCCGGCGAGTGCGCCACCGCCTGCCCGAAGGGCATCCCGCTGACCTCCATCACCGGGATGAACAAGGAGTGGCTGCGGGCCACCCGCAAGGGGACCGGCCGGTAGCCACCCCGGCGGGCAGCGGAAGAACGTTCGCCAGGGGGCGGACGGGCGGGACCGGGAGTGGTGCTCATCCCCGGTCCCGTCTGCTGTCCGGGTGACGCCTGGCATTCAGCATCCTCACATCCGCACTCCCGGCTCAGGTCACGTACACGCCAACCGGCGTAGGGAGAAACAAGGGGAGTCCCCACTTTCCCGCTCCGGCGCGTGACCAGGAGAGAGCCATGACCGGCGTGCTGACCGCAGACCACCCCGCGAAGCCCGCGGCACCCATCCGCTACACCGTCACCCTCGCCCGCGACGAGGAGGACGTGCGCGCCGCCCAGCGACTGCGGCACGACGTCTTCGCCGGCGAGCTGGGCGCCCTGCTGTCCACCTCCCAGCCGGGCCTGGACATCGACCCCTTCGACGCCTACTGCGACCACCTGCTCGTGCGCGAGGAGGTGAGCGGCCAGGTCGTCGGCACCTACCGGCTGCTGCCGCCGGAGCGCGCCGCGGTCGCCGGGCGCCTGTACGCCGAGAGCGAGTTCGACCTCGGCGCGCTCGACCCGATCCGGCCGGGCCTCGTCGAGGTCGGCCGCTCCTGCGTGCACCCCGACCACCGCGACGGCGCGGTCATCGGCCTCATCTGGGCCGGCATCGCCCGCTACATGGTCGAGCGGGGGCACACGTGGCTGGCGGGCTGCTGCTCCATACCGCTCGCCGACGGCGGCGCGCTCGCCTCCGCCGCCTGGGACCGGGTGCGGGGCAAGCACCTCGCCCCCGAGGAGTACCGCGTACGACCCCTGCTCCCGTGGCGGACGAACCCCGGGGCGGCCGCGGCACCCGCGGCCCGCACCGAGCTGCCCGCCCTGCTGCGCGGCTACCTCCGGCTCGGCGCCTGGGTCTGCGGCGAGCCCGCGCACGACGTGGACTTCGGCGTAGCCGACCTGTACGTACTGCTGCCGATGGACCGGGTGAACCCGCGCTACCTGCGGCACTTCCTCTCCCTCGTGCCGGCCTGATGAGCGTCTGGCTGCCCACAGCGCCCTGCACCCCGAGCGGCTGTGTGGAGCCGGCGAGGGCCGCGACGGCCGTACCGAGGGCTGTGCTGCGCCTGACGGCGGTCGTCCTCCTCGTCCTCGCCGGGGTGGCGCTGCTGCCGGTCGGCCGGTGGATCCCGGCGGGGCCGGTGGGCCGCTGGTGCCGGTGGATCGTGCGGGCCGCCGGGGTCCGGGTCCAGGTCACCGGCGCCGCCCCGCCCACCGGCGGGCTGCTCCTCGTCGCCAACCACATCTCCTGGCTCGACATACCGCTGCTGAGCGCGGTCCGTCCGGCCCGGATGCTGGCCAAGTCCGAGATACGGCGATGGCCGGTGGCCGGGCCGCTGGTCGGACGCGCGGGCGTCCTGTTCATCGACCGCGACCGCCTGCGTGCCCTGCCGGACACGGTCGCCCGGATCGCCGGGGCGCTGCGCGAGGGCGCGGCGGTCGCCGCCTTCCCCGAGGGCAGCACCTGGTGCGGCCGTCGGCAGGGCTCCTTCCGCCGGGCCGTCTTCCAGGCGGCACTGGACGCCGGGGCGCCGGTCCAGCCGGTCCGCATCCACTACCGGAGCCCGCACGGGACGCCGGCCACCGCCGCGGCCTTCGTCGGCGACGACACCCTGTTCGCGTCCCTGTGGCGGGTGGTCTCGGCCCGCGGCCTGATCGCCGAGGTCGAGATACGGGCCGCGATCCCGCCCGGCACCCACGTCGACCGCCGTGCCCTGGCCGCCGCCGCGCAGCCGCCGGCCGACGGCCCCGGGCGGGAACATCCGGTCGAGGACGTGCGACGGGGGCACCAGAAGTGAGCGCTGTCGAAAATTAAGCGCTTTTTATCCCTTATGTGAAGTTTCCATGGGGTTGATGAGGACATCCGGACGGGAGTGACACCCTGAAAGGAGGGTGAGACCAGATGATCACCCGCGATGAGGTCAAGATCCTCCTGGATCACCCCGTCTACGACGGCGAGGGCAACAGGATCGGTGAGGCCAAGCACGTCTTCTTCGACGACATGAGCGGCCGCCCCGAGTGGGTGAGCGTCAGGACGGGCATGTTCGGCTCCAACGAGTCGTTCATCCCCATCCGTGACGCCGAACTGGTGGAGGACCACCTCGAAGTCCCGTACCTCAAGGACAAGGTCAAGGGCGCACCCGACGTCGACGTCGACTCCCAGGGCCACCTGTCGGAGTCGGAGGAACACCGGCTGTACGAGTACTACGGCATCGACTGGAGCGGTGTGCTGCGCGACGACACCGGGCGCTCCGGCGAGGGCCGCGGCGACCGGCACCCCGGTATGGGCAAGGCGGGGACGGCCGGCGCGGCGGGTGCCGCCGGCGCGGCGGGCGCGGCAGGGATGGCAGGCACGACCGGAAAGGCCGGGACGCCGGGCAAAACGACGCCGGACAGGACGATGCCGGGCAGGACGGGGACGCCGGGTGCCGCTGGAACAGCCCGCACGGCGAACACGACGGCGGCCGGCGCCGCGGGAACGTCGGCGGCGACCGGGAAGGCGGGCCGGACCACCGCGCGCGGCGGGCCGGGCGCCGACTCCATGACGCGCATGGAGGAGGAGATGCACGTCCGCGTCGAGCGACGCGAGACCGGACGGGCCAGGCTGCGCAAGTACGTCGTGACGGAGGAGGTCGAGAAGATCGTGCCGGTGCGCCACGAGGAGGTGCACGTGGTGCGCGAGCCGATCACGGAGGCCGACCGCGCGGCCGCGCTCTCCGGCGCCGAGATCGGCGAGGCCGAGTACGAGGTCACGCTGCACGAGGAGCGTCCCGTCGTGGAGACCAGGGCGGTACCCGTGGAACGGGTACGGCTGACCATGGAGGAGCGCACCGAGAACGAGACCGTACGCGGCCGGGTCCGCAAGGAGCGCATCGAGAGCGAGGGAGTGCCGGACGACACCCTGCGGAGCGACGACGCGACCCGGCGGGGCCGTGACGTTCCGCGGCGCGGCCGCGGCTGACCGGAGGGAACCGTGTGCGCGCCGGTGAGGCGCCTCACCGGCGCGCCGCGCCGCCGTCCGGATCGGGGCGCGCGCCGCCGTCCGTCCCCGGGAGACCGGCGACAGCGGCGAGCCGCCGGTAGGAGTCCAGCAGGGCCGCACGGTCGTGGGTGCTGGTGGTGACCAGGACCTCCTGGGCGCCCGTCTCCTTCAGCGCCCTCTCCAGTTCGTCGGCCACCTGCTCCTCGGTACCGGCGAGGTGGCCCCTGAGCCCGGACTCGTACAGGTCGCGTTCCTTGGCCGTCATGAGGAGCGACCCGACGCGCTCGGCGGGCGGCAGCGGCGGGAAGGTGCCGCGGGTACGGGAGTGCGCCATCGACCAGGCCTCCGGGATCAGCAGCCGGCGGGCCTGTTCGGACGTGCCGGCCACGGCGACCGTGCCGGAGATCACCACGTACGGCTCGCTCGCCCAGGCGGACGGGCGGAACCGCGCGCGGTAGTCGTCGATGCCGCGGCGCATCCGGTCGCGGTCGCGCAGGTCGCCGATGACCATCGGCAGGCCCGCGCGAGCGGCGATCGCCGCCCCCTCGCCCATGGCGAGCACGAACGGGGGCACGGCCAGCCCCTCGGCCGGGCGGGCGCGCACCCCGGTGGGGGAGGTGCCGCGGAACCAGCCGAGCAGCTCGTCGATCTGGGCGCCGAAGTCCTCGGCGTCGTCCTTGTCGCGGCCCAGGGCCCTGCGCACCCCGTCGGTGAAGCCGACCGAGCGGCCCAGGCCCATGTCCACCCGCCCCGGGAAGAGCGACTCCAGCACCCCGAACTGCTCCGCCACGACGAGTGGCTGATGGTTGGGCAGCATGACCCCGCCGGTGCCCACGCGGATCGTCCCGGTCGCCGCGGCGACGGCGGCGGCCAGCACCGTCGGCGCGGAACCGGCCACCCCGGGCACGCCGTGGTGCTCGGAGACCCAGAACCGGTGGTAGCCGAGCCGCTCCACCTCCCGCGCCAGCCGCACGGTGTCCCGCAGCGCCTCGGGACCGGTGTGTCCCTCACGGATGCGGGACCGGTCGAGAACGGAGAAGCGGGTACGGGCGATCAACGGGGTCACACCTGCTTCAACACCTGGTCCGCCGCCGCATTCCCCCGTCCGGGCCGGGCGGTGTGACCGACAGCGGGAAGCGCCCGCCGGACGGCCCCGCCGGAGGAACCGGAGGCGGCACAGGAGGGGGAAGGAGCGGACCTGACGCCCTCCCCCTCCCGCGGGTACGTTCCCGCGGGTACGTACAGGGTCCTGTGCCTCCTCACGGGCCCGTGCCGGCCCCGTTCCGGGACGGGGCCGTTCCCCTCCGGGGCGGGGTCAGTCCGTCTCGTCCAGGCGGAAGCCGACCTTCAGGCCCACCTGCCAGTGCGCGATCCGGCCCTCCTCGATCTGGCCGCGCACCTGGGTCACCTCGAACCAGTCCAGGTTGCGCAGGGTCTGCGCGGCGCGCTCGACGCCGTTGCGGACGGCCTGGTCCACGCCGTCGGGCGAGGTGCCGACGATCTCGGTGACCCGGTAGGTGTGGTTCGACATGCGGGTGCTCCTCTCGACGGCGGCTCCCACCGGTACGCGGGACGCCTCCTGTGTCACACGTCTTTCCACCGTGCCCCAGACGGTGCGCGAGCGCGAGATGTCAGTCTCCCGGGCCCGCACGTACCGGGCGTCCTCCGTCAGCGCGCCACGCTGAGCGACAGCGCGAACCGGCCCTCCTCGTCCGTCCACCACCGCGTCAACTCCAGCCCTGCAGCGGCCAATTCACCACGTACCCCTTCCTTGCGGAACTTCGCCGAGACCTCGGTGCGCAGTTCCTCGCCCGCGGCGAAGTCGACGGCGAGACCGAGCGCGGGGACCTTCACCGTCTGTGCCCCGCGCGAGCGCAGCCGCATCTCGATCCACTCGTGCTCGGCGTCCCACACGGCCACGTGGTCGAAGGCGGCCGGATCGAAGTCGGCGCCCAACTCCCGGTTGATCACGGTCAGGACGTTCTTGTTGAAGGCGGCCGTCACCCCGGCCTCGTCGTCGTACGCCCGGACCAGTACCTTCTCGTCCTTGACCAGGTCCGTGCCCAGCAGCAGCGCGTCCCCCGGGGCGAGCAGCGCGCGGACGGAGGCCAGGAACGCGGCCCGCTCGGCGGGCAGCAGATTGCCGATCGTGCCCCCGAGGAACGCCACCAGGCGCGGGCCCGGGGTGTCGGGCAGTGTCATCCGGCCGGTGAAGTCGGCGATCAGCGCGTGTACGGCCAGGCCCGGCCGCTCGGCGACGAGCGCCCGCCCCGCCCGGGTCAGGGCGCTCTCGCTGACGTCGACGGGGACGTAGGTGTGCAGCCCGGTCAGAGCGTCGATCAGGTGGCGGGTCTTCTCCGAGGATCCGGAGCCCAGTTCGACCAGGGTACGGGCGCCGGCCGCTGCGGCGATCTCACCGGAGCGGGCGAGCAGGATCTCGCGTTCGGCCCGCGTCGGGTAGTACTCGGGCAGCTCGGTGATCTCTTCGAACAGCTCGCTGCCGTACGCGTCGTAGAACCACTTCGGCGGCAGCGTCCTCGGCCTGTCGCCGAGGCCCCGGAGGACGTCGGCGCGCAGGGCCGCGTCGGTGGCGTCCTCGGGCAGGGTGCGGGTGAGCAGGAACGGACTCACGTGCGGAGCTCCTTCAGGGGTGCCGATGGGTCGGTGGGCGCCAGGACCTCGTCCGGCTCCTCGATCGGGGTGAGCAGCACGTCGGTGCGGCTCGCCGCCAGCAGCGTGCGGTCGGGGACCTCGCACCAGTGCGGATCGTCGTCGTAGGGCTCCGAGGCGACGACGGTGCCACCGCCCGGCCGGGCGAGGTACCACAAGGTGTCGCCCCACGCGGTCGCGGTGACGGTGTCGCCCTGGGTGAGCAGCAGGTTGAGCCGGGAACCGGGGGCCGCCGCGGCCACCTCCAGCACGGTGTCGGCCAGTGCCTGCCCCTCGGGTTTCCCGGCCCGCAGCCGGGCGAGCACGAGGGCCCACACGAACGCGGAGTCGCTGCGGGCCTCCAGCGACAGCACGTCCTCGGCGGGCAGGGACCCGGCGAGCGGTGCGAGCGCGCCGGGCCAGCCCCGCACGGCACCGTTGTGGCTGAACAGCCAGGTCCCCGCGGCGAACGGGGCCGCCGCGGCCTCACCGTCCGCGCCCGACAGGGTCGCGTCCCGTACGGCGGCGAGCAGCGCCGGGGTGCGGACGACCCGGGCGAGATCGGCGAACGACAGGTCCGCCCAGATGGGTCCGGCCCTGCGGTACCGGGCCGGCACCGGGTCTCCCGGCGCGTACCAGCCCACGCCGAAACCATCGGCGTTGACCGTTCCGTACCGCTGGCGCCGGGGCGCCCACGACTGGCGGTACAACCCGTGCGGCGGGCTCACGAGGAGCCGGCCGAGCGGCTCCTCGGGCCCCACGTAGGCGAGGTGACGGCACATCAGACGCTCTCCGAGCGTGCAGTGCGGAAGCCGGAGAAGATCTGCCGCCGGACGGGATGGTCCCAGTTGCGGAAGGTGCCCCGGCAGGCCACCGCGTCCACCGCGAACGAACCGCCGCGCAGCACCTTGTACCCGGGCCCGAAGAACACCTCCGAGTACTCCTTGTACGGGAACGCCCTGAACCCCGGGTACGGCAGGAAGTCGCTCGACGTCCACTCCCACACGTCACCGATCAACTGGCGCACCCCGAGCGGCGACTCACCGGCCGGATAGCTCCCCGCGGGCGCGGGACGCAGGTGCCGCTGGCCGAGGTTGGCGTGGAGCGGGCCGGGCTCGGCGTCGCCCCAGGGGTAGCGCGCCGAGCGGCCGCCGGCCGGATCGTGGCGGGCGGCCTTCTCCCACTCGGCCTCGGTGGGCAGCCGGCGCCCGGCCCAGCGCGCGTACGCGTCGGCCTCGTACCAGCACACGTGCAGCACGGGCTCGTCGGGCGGTACGGCCTCGGTGACACCGAAGCGGCGCCGCAGCCACCGCCCCGCGCCGGGCGTGCCGTCCCGCTGCCAGAACAGCGGGGCGGTGACGGAGTTCCGGCGGATGTGGGCCCAGCCCTGTGCGGTCCACCAGCGCGGGTCGTCGTAGCCGCCGTCCTCGATGAACGCCTGGTAGGCGGCGTTGGTCACCGGGGTGGTGTCGATGTGGAACGGCGCCACCTCGCGCCGGTGCGCCGGACGTTCGTTGTCCAGCGCCCACGGCTCGTCGGAGGTGCCCATGGTGAACGGGCCGCCGGGAACCAGTACTTCGGACGGGCCGGTGAACAGCGGCACCGGATCCGGGTCCGGAGCGGTCAGCGCCTGCGGCCCCTTGCGCAGCTGATGGGTGATCAGCATCGTCTCGTCGTGCTGCTGTTCGTGCTGCGCGATCATCCCGAAGGCGAAGCCCGCCTCGGTCAGCCGCTCGCCGTGGAACGCGGTGCCCTCCAGCACGTCCAGCGCCCGGCCGCGCACGTCCGAGGCGTAGCGGCGGGCCTCCTCGGGAGGCAGCAGCGGCAACCGCGGCCGCTCGGCACGCGGGTGCTCGAAGGCGTCGTAGACACTGTCGATCTCGGGCCGTATCGCCTCCTGCCCGGCGACGGCCCGCAACAGCCACTGCTCCTCCTGGTTGCCGATGTGGGCGAGGTCCCACACCAGGGGCGACATCAGCGGCGAGTGCTGTGCGGTCAGCTCGGGTTCGTCGACACAGCCGGTCAGCAGGGTGGTCCGGTCGCGCGCGGTGATCAGCGCGGCGGCCGCGCGCTCGCGCAGGGCCTCGGAGTCGGGAGCGGGGTCGGTCATGAGCGGGTGTCCTTCCCGTGCGGAGGCGCTCCGTGCGTCTGCGGGTGTGTGCGCGCGCCGGACACGGCGGTGCCGTCGGCGCGGGCGGCGACACCGCCGCGCAGGGTGTCGAGCAGTTCGTCGGCGGGGCAGCGGCCCCGGGCGACATAGCGGTCCCGGTACGCCGCCACCGCGTCCACGACCGGGGTCGTGGCGCCCAGCCGGGGCAGCGCCCGCAGCGCCGCGGCGAAGCAGGCGGCGGCCACCTCGCGCAGCTCCGGATCGGCCAGGCCGCCGCGGGCCGCGTCCCGCCACAGCGGATTGTGCGGCGCCGGCATCCCGTGGGTCCGTTCGGCCAGCGGCTTCACCGCCCGGTAGGCGGTCTCGGCGGCCTCCGGATCGTCGAACAGTGCCGTCGTCACGGCCAGCGGCACGATCCAGCCGTCGTCACCGGGCTGGGCGTCGATCATCCGCAGCTCCAGGTGACCGCGCGGCCTGACCGGCGGAAACAGCGTCGTCACGTGGTAGTCGAGATCGTCCCGGGTCGGCGCCCTGGGCGCCCTGGACCTGGTCCACTCACGGAAGGTCAGCCCCTTCGGCACGTCCCACGGGCCGGCGTCGCGCCGTACGCACATCACCGGCGCGTCCAGGACGTGGCGGGCCCAGGCCGCGCGCGGATCGGAGTCCAGCACGGGACCGCCCGCACGACCGGTGCCGATCTGCGCCCAGCGCAGCTGCCGGGTGGACAGCCAGCCGGTCGGCCGGTGACCGGCCAGCGGGGAGTTGGCGAACGCGGCGACCAGGACCGGACCGAGCTGGTGCGCCAGCCACCAGCGCCGCACATGGCCGAGGGCGCCCGGCTCCTCGTACCCGGCGTCCAGACACACCTGTACGGACGCGGAGGCGCACATCATGGCGCGGCCGGCGGGGCCGGTGCGGTCCAGGCAGGCCTCCATGGCGTCGTAGCGCGGTTCGCGCAGGAACCGGCGTGGTGCGTGCCAGGGATCGTGGCCGAGCCCGACGAGGGTGAGACCGTCCTCGCGCAGGACCGCGCGGACGGCGTCGAGGTCGGCGCGGACGGTGTCGACGCACTCCATGAGGGAGACGGCGGGCGGCGAGCTGAGCTCCAGCTGGCCGCCGGGTTCGACGGTGAGCGCCGAACTCAGGGGCACGGTCCGCAGTGCGGCGTAGGCCGCTTCGAGTCGCTGGGATGTCACGGGGAGCTGCGGGGCACGCAGCTCGTGGACGAGCCATTCCACCTCGACCCCGAGGCGGCGCGGCGGTCCGGTCTTGAAGCAGATGCCGCGGACCAGCGCATCCACCTCGGCTTCGGTGACGGCGGGACGTGGCTCGGTATGGCCACTTGCCGAATCGGACATGTGGGGATCCTCCTGAGATACCTCCATGTCGCCGGACGGGGTTCTTCGGTCCCGTCCGGCTTCAACCCGTCCACCCAAAACCCTCGCGACGCTCGGCACAAGGGCGCCCGGTGGGGCGTGCCGGGAGCGGCGAAACTCCGTTGCGTCGCCTCACCAGCATCGCTCACGATGCTCGTACGGGCACGACGGGGAGATCACGGGGAGCCGGTGGGGATGTCGGTGAGGGGAGCCGCGGGGCGCGCGGTCACGGAGCGTACGGGGGTCGCGGCGTGAGCGCGCGTCTGCGCGGCATCGCGCGCGAGACCGGGCAGATCGTGGCGGCGGGGGCCTACCGCGCTCCGAGCGGCCGCGAGGTGCGCCTCGCGGAGGCCGTCCGGGCCGCCCGGGACGGGACCCGGCTGTACGGGCCGGAGCCGGTGCGGGGTCCGAAGGAGGTCCCGGAGCGGGCCTCCCCGGCCAGGACACGGATCGAGGTCACCGGGGAGAGCAGCCTGGAGGCCGCGCGCCGGCTCGCGGAAGACGCGGAGCCGGGCGAGCCGCGCCGGGAGCCGGCGGTGCTGAACTTCGCCTCCGCGATCCCCCAAGCTCTCAGCTTCTCCCCCACTCTCGGCTCCGCTCGAGCGGGAGGGACCCCCATGAGCAGGGAGGTACCCCCACCCCCGGCGGCGGCTACCTCAACGGCGCGCAGGCCCAGGAGGAGGCGCTGTGCCGGGCCTCCGCGCTCCACACCTGCCTGCTGCGGACCCCCGAGTACTACGACCACCACCGGACCCACCGTGACCCGTTCTACTCCGACCGGGTGATTCACTCACCCGCCGTGCCCGTCTTCCGCGACGACCGCGGCCGGCTCCTCGAGGAGCCGTTCCGGGCGGGCTTCCTCACCTCGCCCGCGCCGAACGCGGGCGTCATCCTCCGGACGGCGCCGGAGCGTGCGGGTGAGGTGCCCGGTGCCCTGGCCGTCCGGGCGGAACGGGTGCTGGAGACCGCCGCGGCGGTCGGTCACCGGCGGCTGGTGCTGGGCGCCTGGGGCTGCGGGGTCTTCCGCAACGACCCCGCAGGGGTGGCGGCCGCGTTCCGGGCGCTGCTGGAGCCGGGCGGCCGGTTCGCGGAAGCCTTCGAGCACGTGGTCTTCGGGATCCTGGACCGCACGCGCGGGGGAACGATCCGCACGTCCTTCGACCGGACGTTCGCGGACCTGGCGGCGGACGCGGAAGACACCGCGGACACGGCGGACACCGCGGAGGTCAGCTCCAGCCGTAGCGCTCCCGCAGCCGGTGACGCACCAGATTGAACCGCATCCGGTCCAGGGCACAGGCCTCGCGGCGCATGCCGTCCTCGTGCAGCCGCAGCACCCGGTCGACGGCGACCCACGAATCCCGGCCCGACCGGTCCCACGGCCCGCTGCCGATCGGCACCCGGTCCCGGTCCCCGTCGCGCCGCTTGCTCGACAACTGCACGGCGAGGACGGTTCCGGCCGCCTCACGCGCGACGACGAGCACCGGACGGTCCTTGCCCCGGCCGTCGTTCTCCTCGTAGGGCACCCAGGTCCAGACGATCTCCCCGGGATCGGGGTCACCGTCGTGCGCGGGCGAGTATTCCGTGCGTACCCGGCCCACCTCGCCGGGCTCGGCCTCGGTGGTGGCGGTGGGGCCGAAGCGCCCCGGGGCTTCCTCAGTGCTGTACTCGGTCACAGGCGTACCGTACGGGATGCCCCCGGGGCCGTGATCAACTGCCGTGTGCCACCGGGCCGGTGGCCCGGTGGCCCTGCGGTTCGGCTCTCAGGTGGTCGGCGCGGTGCCGCGCACGCCCAGGCCCGTGAGTTCCCGCCCCGAGACCATGCCGGCCTCGATCCGTACGAACACCCCGTCCCGCATCGGCATCCAGGAGTCGGGACCGTCCCGCAGCAGCCGCTCGTGCTCGGCGGGATCGGTCACCACGGCGGCCCGGCCGGTGATCACCACGCTCCAGCCGGCCCGTATCCCGGTCTGGAAGTCGTCGGCCTCGAAGGCCACCACGACACCGTCGATCGCGCGCACCAGGTCGGAGTCCCGCGAGGTGCACAGCAGCACGGAGGAGTCCGTGTCCAGGGAGAAGTTGACCGGGAGGACGGCAGGCAGCGCCTGCCGGGTGTATACGACGCGCCCCACCGGCACCTTGGCCAGCAGGCGCAGGCACTCCTGGCGATCGAGTGCGCGGAAGCCATCGCTCTGGAACATCGGTCCATCGTCGGCGGCGGAAACCACCAGGGCTAGGGCCGGACGGCCCTGATGAGCCGCCGATGCTTGAAAACGGCCCCGACGGGTACCCCGGGGGCCGGTGGGGTCCGGCAGGGACGGCCGGGCCCTGCCGTTGGGCGCCGGGCGACGGGCGCCGCACGGCAGGCGAGGGGCGAGGGGGCGCTTTCCGCCGGGGAGACTGAGCGCATGGCCCGTACCCCCGCCTCTCCTGGTCCTCCTGGTTCTCCCGCCTTCCCGCAGCCCGTGCCCGCCGAGCTCCGCCCCTATCTGGAGGAGCAGGTCCACCGCATCCGCACCGTCTGCGGCCCTCACCTGGTGAGCGTCCTCGCGGTCGGTTCGATCGCCCTCGGCGACTACCTGCACGGGCGCAGTGACGTCGACGTCATGGTCGTGGTGGACCCGTCCCTGCCCCGCCGGGCGCTGCACGAACTGGCCGGGACGCTCAGCCACTTCGCACTGCCGTGTCCCGCGGCCGGGCTGGAACTGGTCGTCCACGCCTCCGACGCCGTCGCCGGGACGGGGGAGGGCGGGGCCGGCTACCTGCTGGACCTCAACACCGGCGCGGAGCTGCCGGAGAAGGTGAGTTTCGACCCGGGGGAGTCCGCGGACTTCTGGTACGTCATCGACCGTTCCATCGTCTCTCGGGCCGGACGCCGGCTGTTCGGCAGGCCGGCCCGGGAGGTGATCGCCGAGCCGCCCCGCGCCGCACTGCTCACCGCGCTGCGGGCCTCCGTCCGCGAACACGCCGACGGCGAGGGCCACCTGGCGGACAACAGGGTGCTCAACGGCTGCCGCTCCCTGGTGTTCTGCCGCACCGACCAGTGGCTTCCCAAGCGCAGGGCGGCGAAGGCGGTCGTCGGCTCCGGGAGCGCTTTCCGGCCCCTCGTCGAAGCCGCGCTGCACAGCTTCGAACGTCCCCGTGGGGCCGCGCTCCCGCTGCCCGCAGCCGACGTGCGCCGCTTCCTGGACCAGGTGGCCGCCCACGTCGACGAGGCCAGGGAGGCCCCGTAGGCGGCGGGGGCGTCGAGAACACCTCGACGACGGCCGACCGGGCTGCCTATGATCCCCGGGCGGCATCGCGTGTCGGTCACCGGCAGGGTGAGGCATGGAGGCGCCGCGGATGCCCGTGGAGGCATGGAAACCGTGTCAGTCGAGTTGAACCACACCATTGTCCTGACCCGCGACCGGGAGAAGTCCGCCCGTTTCCTCGCCCGGATCCTGGGGCTGGAGGTCGGCGAACCGGCCGGAATGTTCCTGCCGGTGACGACGGCCAACGGCGTCACACTGGACTTCGCGACCATCGACGCCGACATTCCCGTGCAGCACTACGCCTTCCTCGTCTCCGAGGAGGAGTTCGGCCCGATCCTCGGCCGGCTCGTGGACGCCGGGGTCCCCGTCCAGGCCGATCCGCACGGCCGGCACCCGCGCCGGATCAACCGCGACGACGGCGGACGCGGTGTGTACTTCCGCGACCCGGCCGGACACGGCCTGGAAGTGATCACCCGCCCCTACGGCAGCGACCCGGCGTCACCGCTGAACGGCGTCACGGAGGAAGTCCCCGGAGCGCTCTGAGCACCGGACCGGCCGGGGCGGGCGGGCCGCGAGCCGTCTCACCAGCCCCGGCCGCGGTCCCCGCCGGTGAGACCCGGCGGGGGCTCAGCGCCGGTACAGCCCCACCAGGGTGCCGTCGGCGATCCGGGCCCTGTCCACCGCCTCGTGCACCTGTTCCGCGCGGGGCGCGTCGGGCAGCACACACGGCTCGGCGAGGGCGTAGAGCCGGAAGACGTAGTGGTGCGCGTCGTCCCCGGGCGGCGGATGCGGCCCGCCCCAGCCGCGCTCCCCGTAGCCGTTGACCAGCGCGGTGCCCCGCGGCGGACTCTGCCCCGCGCCGACACCGCCGCTGTGCGGGTCGATGCCCACGACGATCCAGTGCACGAACGTCCCCGACGGCGCGTCGGGGTCCTCGCACAGCAGGACCAGCTCCGCCGCGTCGTCCGGCACGCCGCTCCAGGCCAGCGGCGGCGAGACGTTCGCCGCCTCGTAGGCGTGCCGCCGCGCGATGAACGTGTGGTCGTTGAAGGCGTCACTGCCGATGTCGATACCGGTCATGCGCCCCGGGGTACCCCCTCGTCCCCCGGTCATGCGCTCCTGCACCGGCGCGGGAGGTTCGTCGGCGGAGCGTGCTTCGGACCGTCCGCGACGGGGTACGCGGGAGCCGCACCGGGGCAGCCGCCCCCGGTGCCAGGACCGGTGCGGAGAGGGGCGTCCGTCATGCTGTTCCGTGATCGGCGGGAAGCCGGCCGGGAACTCGCCGAGAGGCTGCGCGGGATGCAGGGCGACGGCGCGCTGCCCGAGGCCGTGGTCCTCGCCCTGCCCCGCGGTGGCGTCCCCGTGGCCCACGAGGTCGCCGAGGCGCTCGAGGCGCCGCTCGACGTACTCGTCGTCCGGAAGATCGGCGCCCCCTTCCACCGGGAGGTCGGCGTCGGTGCGATGGCCGGTGACGAGGTGCCCCTGTTCGATCCGTCGACCCTGCGGGCACTGGGCCTGAGCGAGGCCGATCTCGATTCCGTGGTCGAGGGGGAGCGTGTCGAACTGCGGCGCCGTGAACAGCTCTACCGCCAGGGCCGGCCCGCCCCCGAGCTGCGGGGACGTACCGTGATCGTCGTCGACGACGGTCTGGCGACCGGTTCCACGGCCCGTGCCGCGCTCCGGTTCGTACGGCGTCAGGCGCCCGCCCGGCTCGTGCTGGCCGTCCCGGTCGGCTCCCCGGAGAGTGTCGAACGGATGCGCGCCGAGGCCGACGAGGTGGTCTGCCCGCACCGGCCCGTCGGCTTCATGGCCGTGGGCGAGTGGTACTCGGACTTCGACCAGCTGACGGACGAGGACGTGCTGACGGCGCTGCACCGGCGCCAGGGGGCGTCCGGTTCGTAGGCGCGGATCGGACGCCGTGGCCTGCCTGTCGCCCGCGCGGACGACGGCACCCGTTCAGACGACGTCGGCCGCGCGCAGGGCGTCGATGTCGGCGGGGGAGTGGCCCAGTTCGGTGAGGATCGCCTCCGTGTGTTCGCCGACGGCCGGCACCGGGTCCATGCGGGGCGGCAGGCCCGCGAGGTCGGCCGGCGGAAGCAGGGCCTGAACGGTCGCTCCGGGCACGGCCACCTCGCGCCAGCGGTCGCGGGCGGCGAGGACCGGGTGGTCGAGGAAGGCGGCGACGTCGTTGACCCCGGCGCAGGCGATGCCGGCGGCCTCCAGCTCCTCCAGCAGCTCCTCGGCGCCGGAGCGGGCGCAGCGCTCGGTGATGACGGCGTCGAGTTCCTCACGGTGCGCCACCCGGGCGGAACCGGTGACGAAGCGGGGATCCCCGGCCAGCTCGGGGCGGCCCAGGAACTCCGTGCACAGGGCCGCCCACTCGCGCTCGTTCTGGACGGAGAACAGCACCTCACGCCCGTCGGCGGCCGGGTACGTCCCGTACGGGGCGATCGTGGCGTGCCGGGTGCCCAGCCGCGGGGGCTGGGTGCCGCCGTAGCGGGTGTAATAGGCGGGCTGGCCCATCCACTCGGCGAGCGCCTCGAACAGCGACACCTCCACGGGGTGGACGGTGCCGGTGGTCGCGCGGGTGTACAGCGCGGTGAGGACACCGCTGTACGCGTACATCCCGGCGGCGATGTCGGCCACCGAGATGCCGGTCCGGGCGGTGCCGTCCGGGGTCCCGGTCAGTGACACCAGGCCCGTCTGGCACTGCACCAGCAGGTCGTACGCCTTGCGGTCGGCCCAGGGACCGCTCGTGCCGTAGCCGGAGACGGTGCAGGGGATCAGCCGGGGGTGGCGCCGGGTGAGCTCGTCGGTGCCCAGGCCGAGCCGGCCGGCCGCGCCCGGTGCCAGGTTCTGCACGAACACGTCGGCACCGGCGAGGAGCCGGTGCAGGATCTCCAGGCCCCGCGGATCCTTGAGGTTCAGCGTGAGGGAGTCCTTGGAGCGGTTGAGCCACACGAAGTAGCTGGAGTGACCGTGGACGGTGGTGTCGTAGCGACGGGCGAAGTCCCCCTCGCCCGGCCGCTCCACCTTGATCACACGGGCGCCGAGATCGGCGAGCTGCCGGGTGGCGTACGGAGCGGCCACGGCCTGCTCCAGACTGACCACCGTGACCCCGGACAGGGGAAGTCTCTGCACGTCCACGCCTTCCGCTCACCTCCCCGATTAGTACGGCCGAGGTGCGCGGCCTGTCAACGGGCGCCCCGTTCAGTGACCCGTCCCGCCCACACCGCACGCCCCGCCCGCCCGGCTCGGCGGGACGTCGGCGGGCGGCCTGCTGCGGGTGACGACGCGGCTGCCGCGGTCGTCGGCGACGCGGACCTGGAGCGAGCCGCAGCCGCAGCGGGTCCACACGGTGCTGCCCGCCGCGGTGGTGTGCCGCGACACCAGCCGGAACGGCTCGCCGTCGTCCGGCCATCCGCAGTACGGGCAGACGACGCCGGTCGCGCCGGTGCTTTTGGGCGTGCTGGTCATGATGACTCCTCAGCTCCTCACATCACCGGGCCCGCGCAGCCTCGAGCCCGCGCGTTCTCGAACGTGCGGCTCCCCTGACGACACGGCCCGGTCGGCCGTCGTGACACAGCCCAGGGTGCGCCGGAACATCCGTACACGTCCAGGTTGACTTTGTGGACTCGACCGTGAAGCGTGGGCTACATGATTGACCTGCGCCGGCTGCACGTCCTGAGGGCGGTCGCCCACTACGGCACGGTCACAGCGGCTGCCCGGGCCCTGCACTTCACCCCGTCCGCCGCCTCCCAGCAGATCCGCCAGCTCGCCCGCGACCTGGACGTCGACCTGCTGGAACCACAGGGGCGCGGGGTACGGCTCTCCCCGGCGGCCGAGAGCCTGCTCGCGCACGCCGACGCCATCCAGGCCCGCTGGGAGCAGGCCGAACTGGACCTGCGGGCCGACCGCGGCGCCCCCGCCGGGCTGCTGCGGGTGACCGGATTCCCGGTGGCGATCTCGGTGCTGCTGGCGCCCATGGCGGCCCGGCTGGGCGCGCGCCATCCGCGGCTGACGGTGCGGATCCTGGAGACGGAGGTGCCGAAGAGCTTCGACCTGCTCTTCGAGGGGGCCACCGATCTGGCGATCGTGGAGGCCACCCCGAGGAACCCGCCGCTCGGCGACGCGCGCTTCGACCAGCGGCCGCTGCTGGACGACCCGTTCGACCTGGTGGTCCCGAAGGGGCATCCGCTGGCCGGGCGGGAGCGGGCCGGCCTCGAGGAGGCGGCGCGCGAGCCGTGGATCGCGCCGGTGCCGGAGAGTCCCTGCCGGCCGCATGTGATGTCGGCGTGCGGCGCCGCCGGGTTCACCCCGGACGTCGTCCACCACGCCCTCGACTGGAACGTCACCGCCCATCTCGTCGCGCACGGGCTGGGCGTCGCCCTGATCCCGCGGCTGGCCCAGCTGTCCCCGCATCTGCCGATCACCCGGGTGCGCTGTACGGGCAACCCGCACCGCAAACTGCTGACCTGCACGCGAGGAGGCGGCCACGCCCGCCCGGCGGTCGAGGCCGCCCTGCGCGAACTACGGGAACTGGCGCCGACGGCCGTCGCCTGACGGCCGTTCGAACAGTCGGGCAGACCCCGCAGGCGCGGACACAGGTGCGGGGCGCGCGCCGTGTGACGCACGCCCCGCACGGACGGGAAACCGAAGCCGCCCACTCGTCCTTCGCCGAAGGCGTCAGGCCTTTTCCTGCAGGGTGCGCCGGGCCGGATTGCCCTGTTCGGCGGCCTTGGGGTCCTTCTCGTCCGCCTTCGCCCGCACGCCCTGGGCGATACGGGCACCGATCTTCTTGTCGATGTTCGTCCAGTACTCGAAGGCCCGCTCGAGGACGGGTTCGGTCACGCCGTTGAGGAGGTGTCCGACGACGTTGTCGACCAGCCGGTCGCGCGCGGCGTCGTCCATGACCTCGCGCACCAGGGTGCCGGGCTGGCCCCAGTCGTCGTCCTCGGGGTGGGAGACGTAGGCGGTGCGCATGAGGGCCCCGTCGGCCTCCCAGCTGGGCGGAGTGCCGTAGTGCTCGGTGTCGGCCGCGGGACCGCCCTTGGAGTTCGGCGCGTACACCGGGTCGGCCGTCTTCCGGTAGGCCATCGCGCCGTCCTTGGAGTAGGTGTGGACGTCGACGACCGGGGCGTTCACGGGGAGCTGCTGGTAGTTGGTGCCGATCCGGGCGCGGTGGGCGTCGGCGTAGGAGAAGAGCCGCGCCAGCAGCATGCGGTCCGGGCTCGGGCCGATGCCGGGGACCAGGTTGTTGGGCTGGAAGGCCGCCTGCTCGATCTCGGCGTGGTTGTCGGTCGGGTTGCGGTCGAGTGTCATGCGGCCGACCGGGATGAGGGGGTAGTCGCCGTGCGGCCACACCTTGGTCAGGTCGAAGGGGTTGAACCGGTAGCCCGCGGCTTCCTCGTACGGCATGACCTGCATGTGCAGGGTCCAGCTCGGGTAATCGCCGTCGCGGATGTGCTCGAAGAGGTCCCGCATGTGGTAGTCGGTGTCGACGGAGGCCATCTGGTCGGCCTCGTGCTGGGTGAAGCACTCGATGCCCTGGTCCGTCTTGAAGTGGTACCTCACCCAGAACCGCTCGCCGTCGGCGTTGATCCACATGTACGTGTGGGAGGAGTAGCCGTTCATGTGGCGCCACGTCCGCGGGATGCCGCGGTCTCCCATGAGCCAGGTGACCTGGTGGGCGGATTCCGGCGAGAGGGTCCAGAAGTCCCACTGCATGTCGTGGTCGCGCAGG
Source organism: Streptomyces cathayae (assembly GCF_029760955.1). Taxonomy (GTDB): domain Bacteria; phylum Actinomycetota; class Actinomycetes; order Streptomycetales; family Streptomycetaceae; genus Streptomyces; species Streptomyces cathayae. Next base: position 542,990 of record NZ_CP121682.1, on the reverse strand, counting down.
TTGTTGTCCGCGCGGCGCTTCTGCGACCGGATGAAGTGCTGGAACTTCATCGGGTCCTTGATGAAGAACACCGGCGTGTCGTTGCCGACCATGTCGTAGTTGCCCTCGCTGGTGTAGAACTTCACCGCGAAGCCGCGCGGGTCGCGCCAGGTGTCCGGGCTGCCGCGCTCGCCCGCGACGGTCGAGAAGCGGACGAGCAGATCGGTGCGGGTGCCCGGCTGGAAGACGGCCGCCTTGGTGTAGGCGCTCACGTCGTGGGTCACCTCGAAGTGGCCGAAGGCGCCGCTTCCCTTGGCGTGCGGCTGACGTTCGGGGATCCGCTCGCGGTTGAACTGCGCCATCTGCTCGATGAGGTAGGCGTCGTGCAGCAGGATCGGCCCCCCGGGACCTACGGTGAGCGAGTGCTCGTCACTCTCCGCCGGGGCGCCGGAGTCCGTCGTGGTGGCGGGCGGGGTGTCTGTCATGGGTCAGCCTTTCGTCTTCCGGTGGTGGAGGACCGGGTCCCGCGCGGCACGGGACCGGGACGACCGAGGCCTTTTCGCGTGCCCCGGAGCGGCTGTGTTTATCCGGCCCGGCCCCGGCACGGCCGTGTTCTCCCCGGGGCCCTGGCCCGTCCCGGCCGGACCGGGGCGGTCACGCCGGACCGCGGCACCCCGCCGTGAGAACACCTCGCCGGGATCCCACGTCTCGTGGGTGCGAAAGCCGTGGTGCGGCAGAAGCGGTCGTCCGCCGGCGCCCCCGGTCCCGTACCGCGTCCTGACGTCGGGAGGCCCCACTCGGCCGCCCGTCGCCGCTCTGCTCCTCCGGAGTGCCGTCGTCGGCATCAGTCGACCACCGGGGGCCGGAGCCCGCAACGCGGGAGAGGCCGTGAGGGGGGAATCCCGGTGTCCGTAGGAGCGGCCGCTCGCGCGGCCGCCCGGCCGTCACGTCGGACGGCGGGCTCGGCCCGCCACCGGTCGTCCGCGCCTGCCGCCGTCCGGATGCCCCCGCGCGCAGCCCGTCCTCGGGGCGCGTACGTCGGAGGGGACCGCCCTGTCCATCGCGGCGGAGACCGTCGCAACCCGGCGGGGCGGCAGGGGAACGCCGCTGACCGGCTCGCGGACGCCGGTCCACCACGAGGAACGCGCGACGGCCGGGGTCCGAGCGCGGGGCGGGCGGCCCGTCCGCACGGCCGAAGGGGCCGGCGCCGTCGTCGGTACGGCACCGGCCCCTTCGGGACAGGTCAGGTCGTGCGGGGTGCGGTCAGACGGCGGCCGGCGCGGTGGCGTGGCCGTTGAGGGCGACGACGACCTCGGTCAGCTGCCCGACGACCTCGGCGTCGTCGGCGGGGCTGACCTCGGCGAAACGGGTCACGGAGCCCGGGATCGAGAGCTTGATGTCCTCGATCACCTTGCCGCCCGCGATCCCCAGGGCCTTGCGGGCCTCGTCCTGCGCCCAGACGCCGCCGTACTGGCCGAAGGCGGTGCCGATCACGGCGACGGGCTTGTCACCGAGGGCGGCGGCGCCGTACGGGCGGGACAGCCAGTCGATGGCGTTCTTCAGGACGGCCGGGATCGTGCCGTTGTACTCGGGCGTGAAGAGCAGCAGGGCGTCGGCGCTGCCCACGGCCTCGCGCAGCCGGGTGGCGGCGGCGGGGACGCTGCCCTCGACGTCGATGTCCTCGTTGTAGAAGGGGATCTCCGCGAGACCCTCGTAGAGCACCACGTCGGAGCCCTCGGGCGCGAGCTTCACCGCGGCCTCGGCGAGCTGACGGTTGTGCGAACCGGCGCGGAGGCTGCCGACGAGGGCGAGGATGCGGACGGACATGAGAACTCCTGGGGGGTGGAATACCGGGTGGGACATGGGTGGGGCAAACGGTGCGACGGTCGGACGCGACGGAGTGACGAAACACTGCCGCAACAATCCGGACCGAGGTCCGTTTTCTTTTCTAGCACCCTAACCGGACCCTGGTCCAGTTTCTTCCCGATGCCTTACCCTGGCTTCATGTCCGTCGTGCCGTCGCCCGCCCCGAGACCTCAGGAGCCCGTCGAGCCGCAGGAGTTGCCGCAACTCGGCGGCGAGATCGACGAGCCCTGCCTGCGGGCCGACGCGGCGCGCAACCGCGCCCGGCTGCTGGAGGCCGCCGCTCTGCTCGTCGCCGAGCGCGGCGCGGACGGCCTCACCATGGAGGCGGTGGCAGCGGCGGCCCGGGTGGGCAAGGGGACGGTCTTCCGGCGCTTCGGCGACCGCACCGGGCTGCTGTCGGCGCTGCTAGACCACTCCGAGAAGAAGTTCCAGGCCGCCTTCCTCACCGGACCCCCGCCGATGGGGCCGGGGGCGCCGCCCGCGGAGCGCCTGCGGGCGTTCGGTCTCGCCCTGCTGCGCCGCACGGCCGACGAACTGGAACTGCAGCTCGCCGCCGAACCGTGCGCCGACCGCCGCTTCACCAACCCGCCCCGCCGTGTGCTGATCCACCATGTGTCGCTGCTGCTGCGCGAGGCAGTCCCCGAAGCGGACTGCGAACTGCTCGCCCACACCCTGATGGCGCCGCTCGACCCCGCCCTGGTCCACCACCTGACCCAGCAGCGCGGGATGCCGATGGAGCGGCTGGAGGCCGCGTGGGTGGACCTCGTCGACCGCGTGACGGGTCCCACAGCCTCCCCCGGCTGACCGGGCCGGCGTACCGCGGCCGCACGGTACCGGAGCGCGCCACCTTGACGGCGCCACCCCGGCCGCGTGGCTCCGGCCGTGCGGCCGGGGCGTCCTGAACTGGGCCGGGATCGTGCTGAGACGCTCTCAACTCCCCCGGCCGAAGGGCCCGTTCGGGCTTCTGCGAAGATGCGTTGCGTCATGGTGCAGATACCGAACCCACCCACGCCCGCATCCGCCGCACTGCCGCGTGCCGTGCCCACGAGCGCCGACGTGGCCCGACTGGCCGGCGTCTCGCGCGCGACCGTCTCCTACGTCCTGAACAACGCCGAGGCCGTCCGGATCAGCGAGCCCACCCGCCGCCGCGTCCACGACGCCGCCAGGGAACTCGGGTACGTGCCGCATGCGGCGGCCCGCAGCTTACGGGCCGGCCACAGCCGCATGGTGCTGATGCCGGCCCCGGCCTTCCCGGTCGGCCCGGTCTACAGCCAGTTCGTCAACGACCTCCAGGTGGCGCTCGGCCGCCTCGACTACACGGTCGTGCAGTACGGCACCGTCGGCGTGCACGACGACGAGGCCGCCCGTGCCTGGGCCGAACTGCGGCCCGTGGCCGTGCTGGTCCCCGGCTCCGGGCTCGGCCCGCGGGGTGTCGCCGTGCTCAAACGCTCCGGAGCGCGTGCCGTGATCACCCTCGGCCCGGAGTCCGTCGAGGGCGCGCACGCCCTGCTCATGGACCACGACGTCGTCGGCCACAGCGCGGGCGCCCATCTGTTCGACCGCGGTCGGCGCCGCATCGGCGTCGTCGTCCCGCGCGAGCCCGGTCTGGGGGCGTTCTCCGCGCCTCGCCTGGCCGGTGTGCGTGCGGCGCTGCGCGGCACCGACGCGACGGTCACCGAACTGCCCCTCGCCCACGACGAGGGCGCCGCCGCGCGGCTCGCCGCCGGCTGGCGCGACCTCGGCCTCGACGCCGTGTTCACCTACAACGACGAGTACGCGATGCTGCTGATGCGGGCCCTGGACGACGTCGGCGTCCGCATCCCGGAGGAGACGGCCGTGGTCGGCGCCGACAACCTCATGCTGGGCCGGCTGCTGCGGCCCCGGCTGACCACCGTCCATCTCGACCTGCCGCCCGGCCGGGAACTCGCCGAACTCGTCGACCGAGCGGTGCGCGATCCCGCCGCCGCACCCGAGGCCCACAAGGTGCTGGGGGCGTCGGTGGTCCAGCGCGAATCCAGCTGAGGCCCGTTCGCATGCCGGGTGCCTGCCCGCACCGCATGCGAGTCCCGGTCGCGTCGTCGGACGATGGGGAAGCGGACCGTCCGGATGGCGACTAGAATGTTGCCTGCTCAACTAAATGGTACGCGGAAGGACAGCCGGGCTCGCGCTCGCGCGGTGCGCCGGCGACCGATCGGAGAGCTCACCCATGCCGTTGCTCGACGCCACGACCTGGCAACCCCGCCGTCTCGCGGGACCCGACCACACCGTCACGGAGCCCGCCACCGGCGAACAGCTGGCCACCGTCACCCTCGCCACCGGTGAGGACGTCGGAGCCGCCGCCGAAGCGGGCCGCGCCGCCCAGACCGAGTGGGCCAAGGCCCCGCACTTCGTCCGTGCCGCGGTGCTCCGCAAGGCCGGCGACCTGTTCGCCGCGCACGCCGACGAACTGCGGGAATGGCTGGTCCGGGAAGCCGGCAACATCCCCGGCAAGGCCGACTTCGAACTGCACGTCGCCGCCCAGGAGTGCTACGAGGCCGCGGCCCTGGCCTCCCGCCCGCCCGGTCAGGTGCTGCCCACCGAAGGACCCCGGCTGTCGTACACCCGGCGGGTGCCGGTAGGTGTGGTGGGCGTCATCGCGCCGTTCAACGCGCCGCTGATCCTGTCCATCCGCTCCGTCGCCCCGGCCCTCGCGCTCGGCAACGCGGTCGTCCTGAAACCGGACCCGCGCACCGCGGTCTGCGGCGGGCTGGCGCTCGCCGCGGTGTTCGCCGAGGCGGGACTGCCCGAAGGGCTGCTGCACATCCTGCCGGGCGGCGCGGAGACCGGCCAGGCACTCGTCGCCGACCCGCTCATCCCCGTCATCTCCTTCACCGGCTCCACCGGCGCCGGCCGGCACGTCGGGGAGGCCGCGGGCCGTCACCTCAAGCGGGCCCACCTGGAACTCGGCGGCAACTCCGCGCTGATCGTGCTGGAGGACGCCGACCTCGACGCGGTGATCTCCACGGCGGCCTGGGGATCGTTCTTCCACCAGGGCCAGATCTGCATGACGACCGGACGCCACCTGGTGCACGCCTCGCTCTACGACGAGTACGTCGAACGGCTGGCCGCCAAGGCGGACTCGCTCGCCGTCGGCGACCCGCACCGCGACCAGGTCCACCTCGGCCCGCTCATCGACCGCGGACAACTCGACAAGGTCCACGCCCTGGTCGAGTCCAGCACCGCCGGCGGCGCGAAACTCGCCGCCGGCGGCACCCACGACCGGCTGTTCTACCGGCCCACCGTCCTCGCGGACACCGGCGACGACACCCCCGCGTACACGGAGGAGGTGTTCGGCCCCGTCGCACCCGTACGGTCCTTCGGCGACGCCGACGAGGCCGCCGCCCTGGCCGCCGCGAGCCCCTACGGCCTCGCGCTGGGCATCGTCACCGCCGACACGGCACGCGGCCTGGACCTGGCGGAGCGGATCCCGACGGGGATCGTGCACATCAACGACCAGACCGTGAACGACGAGGCCGTGGCCCCCTTCGGCGGCGTCGCCGCCTCCGGCACCGGATCCCGCTTCGGCGGCGACGCCAACCTGGACGCGTTCACCGAGGTGCGCTGGACCACCGTGCGCGGGGACGTCGCGCAGTACCCCTTCTAGGCGGTTTCCAGAAGGAACCGTGTCCGAAGGACCCGAGCCGGGGCCGGTCGGTCACCGGTCCTGGCCCGGGCTCCCCGCCTCGCCGCCGGCCTTCGCCTGCTGCTCGGCGATCGACTTGCGGACCTCGTCCATGTCCAGCTTCCGGGCCTGCCCGATGACGTCCGTCAGCGCGGCCTCGGGCAGGGCACCCGGCTGGGCGAACACGGCCACCTGGTCGCGGACGATCATCAGCGTCGGGATCGACTGGATGCTGAAGGCCGCGGCCAGCTCCGGCTGCGCCTCCGTGTCCACCTTGCCGAACACCAGGTCAGGGTTGTCCTTCGCGGCCTTCTCGTACACGGGCGCGAACTGACGGCACGGCCCGCACCAGGACGCCCAGAAGTCGATGAGAACGAACTCGTTCTCCGTGACCAGCTGGTCGAAGTTCTCCTTGGTGAGCTCCACGGTGCTGCTCATGGTGTTCCCTCTTCCTGGTGTCGGGGCGAGCCGTCCGCACAACACGGCCGACCGGGTCACGTATTCCGCGCCCCTACCCATGTGGCCACCCTGCACACCACCCACCAGACTGACCCCATGAGGCAAACGGAACCGACAGGATCGACGGCACCGACGGGGTCGACAGGACCGGCGGAACCGGAGTCCACGGACTACGACGTCGTCGTGCTCGGCGCCGGGCCCGTGGGGGAGAACGTCGCCGACCGGACCCGCGCGGCCGGACTGACCACCGCGATCGTCGAGAGCGAACTGGTCGGCGGCGAGTGCTCCTACTGGGCGTGCATGCCCAGCAAGGCCCTGCTGCGTCCCGTTCTCGCGCGGGCCGACGCCCGCCGCACCCCCGGCCTGAGCCGGTCGGCGCAGGGACCCCTCGACGTGAGCGCGGTCCTCGCCCACCGGGACGAGTACACCTCGCACTGGAAGGACGACGGCCAGGTCCAGTGGCTTCGGAGCGTCGGCGTCGAGCTCCACCGCGGCGTCGGGCGGATCACCGGCCCGCGCACGGTGACCGTCACCGCCGGCGACGGAACGCGGCACGTCCTCACCGCCCGGCACGCCGTCGCCGTCTGCACCGGCAGCCGCGCGCTGCTGCCCCCGCTGCCCGGACTCGCCGACGTCGCGCCGTGGACGAGCAGGGAGGCCACCAGCGCCAAGGCCGTGCCCGGCAGGCTGGTCGTGGTCGGCGGCGGTGTCGTCGCCACCGAGATGGCCACGGCCTGGCAGGCGCTCGGCTCCCGGGTCACGCTCCTGGTACGCGGCAAGGGCCTGCTGTCCCGGATGGAACCCTTCGCCGGAGAGCTGGTCGCCGAGGCGCTCACCGAGGCCGGCGCGGACCTCCGCACCGGTACCTCCGCCACCTCGGTGACCAGGGAGAACGGCACCGTCGTGGTCGTCACCGACACGGGGGAGCGGATCGAGGCCGACGAGATCCTCTTCGCCACCGGCCGCGCCCCGCGCACCGACGACATCGGCCTGGAGACCGTCGGCCTGGAACCCGGATCCTGGCTCACCGTGGACGACACCCTCCGTGTGACCGGCCAGGACTGGCTCTACGCGGTCGGCGACGTCAACCGGCGTGCCCTGCTCACCCATCAGGGCAAGTACCAGGCCCGTATCGCGGGCGCCGCCATCGCCGCGCGCGCCGCCGGGGAACCCGTCGCCGCGGAGGCATGGGGCGCGCACGCCGCCACCGCCGACCACGACGCCGTACCCCAGGTGGTGTTCACCGACCCGGAGGCGGGCTCGGTCGGCCTCTCCCTGGCCGAGGCGGAACAGGCGGGGCACCGCGTCCGGGCCGTCGACCTGGACCTGTCCTCGGTCGCCGGCGCCGGTCTGTACGGGGAGGACTACAAGGGCCGCGCCCGCATGGTCGTCGACCTCGAGAGCGAGACCCTGCGCGGCGTCACCTTCGTCGGCCCCGGAGTGGGCGAACTGATCCACTCGGCGACCGTCGCGGTCGTCGCCCAGGTCCCGGTCGCCCGCCTGTGGCACGCGGTCCCGTCGTACCCGACGATCAGCGAGGCGTGGCTCCGACTGCTGGAGGCGTACCGGGACAGCGCCTGAGCCACAGGGAGAACGGGACGCAGGCGGGCGACCGGGCCTACGGGAGCCGGTTCCACGGGAGCCGGCTCTACGGGAGTTCGAAGCCCAGTGCCCGCGCGGCCGTCTCCGGTGTCGGCTGCGCCCAGCGCTCCGCCATCGCCTGGTGGGACGAGAGCGAGCGGGGCTCGGCCCGGTCGAGATAGAGCGTGCCGTCGAGGTGGTCCGTCTCGTGCTGCACGATCCGCGCGGGCCAGCCGCCGAACACCTCGTCCACCGCCCGCCCGTGCTCGTCCTGTCCGGTCAGCCGCACCTCGACGTGGCGCGCCACCACCGCCTGGTAGCCGGGCACGCTCAGGCAGCCTTCGAAGAAGGCCGCCCGCCCGCCGCCGACCGGCGCGTAGACCGGGTTGACCAGCACCCGGAAGGGCTGCCGCACCCGGCCGCGTGCCAGCCGCACCTCCTCCGGGACGGGCGCCGGATCCTCGATCACCGCGATCCGCAGCCCCACCCCCACCTGCGGCGCGGCCAGGCCGACCCCCGGCGCCGCGTGCATGGTGACCCGCAGCGCCTCGACGAACCGCGCCAGCAGCATGGGGTCCAACTGGCCGTCGAAGGGCTCGGACGCCTGCCGCAGAACCGGATCACCGGCCGCGACGATGGGCAACGGCCCTGCACCGGCGAGGAGTCGCTCGACGCGCTCGGCGAGGGGCACACGGTCGTTCACAGTTCCCATCGCGCCAGGATGACACGTGCCCACGACACCCCCGTTCCGCCGAGTGGCGCAGGTCACGCCCGCCGCCCGGGAACTCACGGCCCCGCCGCCCCGACCACTGGAGCAGCACCACGGCCGCCAAGACGCCCCGGGAGAAGCCCACCGATGACCACCGCTCCCTCGACCACCACGGACGAGGCCCCCCCACCCCCCGCCCCCGCGCGGTCCGGATCCGGCTGGGCCACCCTGCGTCCCCTGATCCTGCGCCTGCACTTCTACGCGGGCGTGGTGGTGGCGCCGTTCCTGCTCGTCGCCGCCTTCACCGGCCTGCTGTACGCCGCGTCCTTCCAGGTCGAGAAGATCGTCTACGACCACGAGCTGACCGTCCCCGTCGGCGACCGCGCACTGCCGATCTCCGAGCAGGTGGCCGCCGCCCGCGAGGCGCACCCCGAGGGCGCGGTCTCCGCGATCCGGCCCGCACCCGAGGCGGACGCGACCACCAGGGTGATGCTGTCCGGCGTGCCGGGAGTGGACCCGAACCACACCCTCGCCGTGTTCGTCGACCCGTACACCGCGGAGGTGCGCGGCGCACTGGAGCAGTACGGCTCCACCGGCGCACTGCCCCTGCGCACCTGGATCGACGAGTTCCACCGCGATCTGCACCTCGGTGAAACGGGCCGCCTCTACAGCGAGTTCGCGGCCAGCTGGCTGTGGGTGATCGCCGCCGGCGGCCTGGTGCTGTGGTTCTCCCGCCGTCGGGCGCTGCGCAAGATCCGCGGCACCAGCGGCCGGCGGCGCACTCTGGGCCTGCACGGCGGCATCGGAGCCTGGGCCGCGGCCGGCTTCATCTTCCTCTCCGCGACCGGACTGACCTGGTCCACCTACACCGGTGCCACCATCGCCGACCTGCGCGCCTCGCTCGGCCAGGAGACGCCCGCGGTGTCGGCCGCCGCGGGCGGCGAACACGCCGGGCACGGCGCGGCGGGCGGAAACGGGGGCGACGCCGAGCACGGGGTCGGCCTCGACAAGGTCCTCGCGGCGGCCCGGGCCGAGCGCCTGGACGACCCGGTGGAGATCGTCCCGCCCGCCGACGACGCCTCCGCGTACGTCGTGAAGCAGGTGCAGCGCAGCTGGCCCGAGAAGCAGGACGCGGTCGCCGTCGAACCGGCGACCGGCGCGGTCACCGACGTCGTGCGGTGGGCCGACTACCCGGTGCTCGCCAAACTCAGCCGCTGGGGCATCGACCTGCACACCGGAACCCTCTTCGGCCCGCCCAACCAGATCGCGCTGATGCTGCTCGCGGCCACGCTGATCCTGCTGATCCTGTGGGGTTACCGCATGTGGTGGCAGCGAGGCCGGGGCTCGGCCTTCGGCCGGCCGATCCCACGCGGTGCCTGGCAGCAGGTGCCGCCGTACGTCCTCGTCCCACTGCTGGCGGTGATCGCCGTGCTGGGCTACTTCGTCCCGCTGCTCGGCATCCCGCTGGCCGCCTTCCTCGCCGTCGACATCCTCCTCGGGGAGATCGCGCACCGACGGGGACGACGGACGTACGGGGGAGGCGCACGCACCGGAACGGCACGGACGCCGTAACCGGGAGGGGCTGAAAACCGCGCGGGCCGGTGCCCTGCTCCTCCCGGAGGGAGGCCGGCACCGGCCCGCGCGACTGCCGGACGGCCGTCCGGCAGTCCTCTACGCGCGGTCGAACTCGCGGTCGAGCCCGCCGTCGAACTCGCCCGCCAGCGCGGCGGCGATCCGCAGGTGGGACTCCGCCTCCTCGTTCCGCCCCTGCCGTTCGAGGGTGCGGCCGAGCATCAGCCGGGCGTAGTGCTCCACCGGGTCGCGCTCCACGATGATCCGCAACTCGGCCTCGGCGCGGCGCAGCTGGGCCGAGTGGTAGTAGGAGCGCGCCAGCAGCAGCCGCGGCCCGGTCTGCTCCGGCACCTCCTCGACCAGCCCGCTCAGGACGCGCGCCGCGGCGGTGTAGTCCCTGGCGTCGAAGAACAGCCCGGCGCGCTCCCAGCGCTCGGCCGGGGTTCCGTGGTCGTAGTAGTACCTGGTGTCCACTCGTGACCTCCTTCGACACCGACAACGGAGCCAGTTGGTTGAATATTCCACCACCGGTTCGGATGCGGAGCGGGAGCGGACGAGTGACGCACCGCACCTCTCGAAGCTAGGTTGTGCCCATGAGCAATCTTGAGCGGGAAGCCGTTCCGTCCCTGTGCGGTGGCCGCGGCTTCGTGGTGGCGGAGCCGGTGCGTGAGCTCCTCAGTCCCCGACAGGTCAAGCTCGGCGAGTCCACCGAGGTCCGGCGGCTACTGCCCAACCTGGGGCGGCGCATGGTCGGCGCGTGGTGCTTCGTCGACCACTACGGTCCGGACGACATCGCCGACGAGCCCGGCATGCAGGTGCCGCCGCACCCGCACATGGGTCTGCAGACGGTGAGCTGGCTGCACGAGGGCGAGGTCCTGCACCGTGACTCCACGGGCAGCCTCCAGACGATCCGCCCGCGCGAACTGGGCCTGATGACGTCCGGCAGGGCGATCAGCCACTCCGAGGAGAGCCCCCGCTCGCACGCCCGGTTCCTGCACGGCGCCCAGTTGTGGGTCGCCCTCCCGGACGGCCACCGCCACACCGACCCGCGCTTCGAGCACCACACCGACCTCCCGGTCGTCACGGCACCGGGTGTCGAGGCCACGCTCATCCTCGGTGACCTGGACGGCGCCACCTCTCCGGGCACGGCGTACACCCCGATCGTCGGCGCCGACCTGGCCCTGGCGAACGGCGCGGACGTCCGGCTGCCCCTGGAGCGCGACTTCGAGTACGCGGTCCTCGCCATGTCCGGCGAGGTCCACGTGGACGGCGTACCGGTGCTCCCGGGCTCGATGCTCTACCTCGGCTGCGGCCGCGACGAACTCCCGCTGCGCGCCGAGTCCGACGCGGCGCTGATGCTCCTGGGCGGAGAGCCGTTCGAGGAGGAGCTGGTCATGTTCTGGAACTGGATCGGCCGCACCCAGGAGGAGATCGAACAGGCCCGCCGGGACTGGATGACCGGCACCCGCTTCGGCGAGGTGAAGGGCTACGACGGCGCCCCACTGCCGGCCCCCGAGCTGCCGCCGGTGCCGCTGAAGCCACGAGGACGGGTTCGTTGACCTGCGGGAACGCCTGAGTCCTGGTGGCTGGTGGGCGGGAGTCGGCCGGGCGCTGCCTCCCGCCTTCCGGCCGCTCGCGGGAGGACGGCTGAGCGGAGTGCGGACCGGAACGGGACGGCAGGCGGTTCCCCGGTGTGGCGGTGGCCGTCCGTGAGCAGCTGCGGCAGGACTCTTGCCGACCTGATGCTGACTTTGCTGACGCCTCGTCAGCTGCGTTTGAGGCACTCTTTTCGCAGCTCCCTCGCGTGCGGTGGCCTTTGCGGACTCGGTGCCGGCCGGACGAATGCCGCCCCGGCGGGCGGCTGGGCCGGGTGCCGGGGCGTGAACTCGGCACGTGCCCTGTCGTCTTGTGGAGAGTCGACAAGGTTCGGGGGCCGTGGATGCCCGCTGGTGAACGCTGCTTTCCTTGATCTGGTGAGAGAAGTGCTGTCCGAGCGCCACCAGTGGGTTCTTCGAGGTCGTTTTCTTCCGTTTTTTCATCCCGGGATCTGTGGTTGATGTGGATTTACGGGGTCGCGCCAGGAGATGGTGTTCTCGCCGGTGAGGCGGCGGGCCATCAGGTCGGTCATGGCGAGGTGGATCATGGCTTCGGAGCGGGCGGGCAGGGTTTCGTAGTCGCGGGCCAGACGGCGGTGGAACATCAGCCATCCGTACGTGCGCTCCACGGCCCAGCGTTTGGGCAGCGGGGTAAATCCCCTGGTGCCGGGCGTGCGTTGGACGATTTCCATGTCGATACCCAGGCGTGCGGCGTGCTCGACGAGGTGTTGGCGGTAGCCGCCGTCGACCCAGGTCTTGCGGACAGTGGGATGCTCCGCGGCGACGTGGTCGACGAGGGCCTGGCCGGCGTCGGAGTCCTGCACGCTCGCCGCGGTGACCAGCACCGCCAGCAGCAGGCCGAGGGTGTCGGTGACGATGCTCCGTCACCATCAGGAGACGGCAGAACCGCTCAAACACTCACGAACCGCCCTCTCGCAGCCTCGCGCATCTTCCTCGCGTGCTCGGCCTCCTGCTCCTCGGCACTCATCAAGGTCACTCCTTAGTGATCTTGGGGCAGGGCGCTCATCACCGGGCGCTGGGCCTGGCAAACGACGACCGCGGCAACGCCCACATTCATCTTCTGCGCGTGAGTGGAGGTGTCGTGCGATGTGCGATCAGTGCGGCAGCGGCCGAGACGAGAGCGAGACCTGCGAAGAGGTGTGGGTAGCCTCCTAGTGGCACGGAGAGTGCGGTACCCGCGAACGGGGCCAGTGCGGATGCCGTGGTGGTGGGCGCGGCGAGTAGCCCGGAGAGGCGTCCGTACTGGTTCGCTCCCCAGCGGTCGGTGACGGCGGTGGCCTGGAGCAGAGTGAGGTTGCCGCGAACGGTGCCGGCCATGACCGCGAGCGCCGCGAGTAGCGGGTAGGGGCCCGGAATCAGGGCGAAGGCGGCGGTGGACACTCCGCCCAGGCCGATGAGAACAGCGGCGCGTACGGCGGGCGTGGTCCGGCGGGCGATGGCGGTGTAGAGGAGGCGGCCGAGGGTTTGGCCCAGACCGCCCAGACCGAGAGCCCATGCGGCCTGGTTGGTGGTGTAGCCGCGATCCAGTAGCAGGGGCACAAGGGTGACGACCACGGCGTACATCGCGAAGGCGGACAAGGTCAGGGCGGTGGTGAGCAGCAGGAAGGTGCGGCTGCGGATCACGGTCCTGCTGGTGGGGGCCTGGACGGAGGTCGAGTGCGCGGGGGCGGGCCAGGAGGCGCGCAGGGCCAGGGCATGGGCGGGCAGGGTGACGGCGGCCAGGACTGCGGCGAGGATCAGGTAGGTGTGTCGCCAGCCGAAGTGGGCGCTGAGCTGAGCGGTCAGGGGAGCGAAGACAGTGGAGGCCAGACCGCCGGCGAGGGTGACCACGGTCAGGGCGCGCACATGGTCAGGGGCCCACCAGCGGGTGAGGGCGGCGAATGCGGGCTGGTAGAAGGTCGAGGCCATGGCGAAGCCGGCCAGCAGCCATCCGGCCGTGAAGAGGAACAGGTTGGGCGCGGTGGCGATGACGAGCAGGCTGGCGGTGCCGATGGCGGATCCGGTGGTCATTACCATCCGTGGTCCGCGGGCGTCGAGGATGCGGCCGACGCGGATGCCAACGAGTGCGGAGACCACGAGTGCGGCCGAGAACGCTGCTGTGGTGGCAGCTGCGGACCAGCCGGTGGTGGCAGTGATCTCGGGGTTGAGGACGGGGAACGCGTAGTAGACGATGCCCCAGCTCGTGATCTGGGTCAGGCACAGGGCGGGCAGAGCAGCGCGCGGACGCAGCTGCTTGTCAGGGCTGGCTGCGACCGCGCGCGGCCGGGCGTTGAGATGGGTCATCGGAGGGTCAGCAGCAGTTCGGCGCCGTAGGCTGCTGCTCGGTCGCGGCGTCGTCGCCCGGGGTGCAGCAGGCGTCGGCCGGCTGCTTGGCGAGGGTATCGGCGTCAGCCTTGACGACGTACACCTCCCACGGCTCTTGGCCGGGGCCGCGCACCCACACCTTGTCCTGGAGTGCGTAGCAGCAGGTGGTGTTGTTCTCCTCGACGGTGGCCAGCCCGGCCTGGGCGAGCCGAGTGGTGGCCTCCTTCACTTCCTGGGTGGATGCCACCTCGACGCCGAGGTGGTCCAGGTGTGTGTCCTCGCCCGCTGTTCCTTCGATGAGAACGAGCTTGAGCGGGGGTTCGGCGAGGGCGAAGTTGGCGTAGCCGTCGCGGAGCTTGGTCGGCTCGGCGCCGAACAGCTTGCTGTAGAAGGTGATGGCTGTGTGCAGGTCGGGGACGCGTAGGGCGAGCTGTATCCGGGACACGGGGTATTCCTCCTGCTGATTTCGAAAGGGACGGACCCTCGAGGCTGAGGCGGTCCCGAGGCGGGGCGGTCAGGCGTCGCAGCAGCCACCGGCCGTGGTGGCGGAGCCGGCGGAGGCGGGAGTGAGCTGGATCAGTTGCGGGGCGGGGGCGGCACAGCAGCCTCCTGCGTCCGCTCCGGCGGTGTCGGGGGTGTCGAACAGTCCGGCACCACCGCACACGCCGGTCTCCGGCAGGACCAGTTCCACGCGGTCCGCGGCGTCCGTGTCGCCGGCGAGGGCGGCCACCACGGAGCGGACCTGCTCGTAGCCGGTCATCGCCAGGAACGTGGGAGCGCGACCGTAGCTCTTCATACCAACCAGGTAGACACCGGAGTCGGGGTGGGCCAGTTCGCGGTGGCCGTGCGGGTAGACAGTGCCGCAGGAGTGCTGGTTGGGGTCGATCAACGGGGCCAGCTCCACCGGCGCCTGCAGGCGCTCGTCCAGACGCAGGCGCACCTCGGAGAGGAATGACAGATCGGGGCGGAATCCGGTCAGCACAATCACTTCGTCCACCGCCTGCAGGCGCCGGCCGTCCTCGGCCACCAGGATCACTCGCCCGTCGGTATCCCGCTCGACGGCCTCGGTGCGAAAGCCTGTGACCGCATCGGCGTGGCCGTCGTCGACGGCGGTCTTCGCCGCCAGACCGAGGGCGCCGCGTGCGGGCAGCTGATCGGCTTCGCCGCCGCCGAAGGTGGAACCGGAGATACCGCGACGCAGGATCCACACCGCCTTCGTGCCGGCGCCGTCCTGGGAGCGAGCCAGGTCGGCCAGCGAGGCGAGAGCGGTGAACGCGGAGGCGCCGGAGCCGATGACCGCGATGCGCTTGCCGGTGTAGCGGGCACGTACCGCCGGGTCGGTCAGGTCGGGCACGCGGTAGGCGATGCGGTCATGCGCCGCCTGCTCGCCGAGGGCGGGCAGGCCGCTTCCACCGGCCGGGGAGGGGGTGGTCCAGGTGCCGGAGGCGTCGATCACCGCTGCCGCGAGGATCCGCTCCTCGCGGCCGTCGGAGTGCTGCACGTGCACGACGAACGGTTGAGTCTCACGGTCGGCGTCCACGATGAGGTCGCGGCCCGCCCTGGAGACGCCGGTGACCCGGGCGCCGTAGCGGACCCGCTTGCCGAGCGTGTCGGCGAGGGGCTGCAGATAGCGCTCCACCCAGTCCTGGCCGCTCGGGTAGGCGGCGGCATCGGGCCTGCTCCAGCCCGTGGGGGCGAGCAGCTTTTCGGCGGCCGGGTCGACGATCTCGCCCCATGTGGAGAACAGGCGTACGTGTGCCCATTCGCGCACGGTGGCGCCGGCGGCCGCCCCGGCCTCCAGGACGAGGGGCCTCAGACCGCGTTCGGTCAGGTGGGCGGCGGCGGCCAGACCGGTGGGGCCGGCGCCGATGACGGCGACAGGGAGGTCGGCGGGGGAGGGGGCGAACATAGACGACTCCTCGGTTTCGATGTTCGTCGATACAATTCAGCATGCATCCGGGATCGATGCTCGTCAACATAGAAGTTCATCGAATTGGCGTTACGGTCTCTGTGGTGCGATCTGCGGCACCCTTGGCAGGTGATTAGATAGCTGTCAACATAGAGGCATGTCTAACTTGGCCTCGGGCTCTGTTGCTGACGTCTCCGCTTCCTTGAAGTGCTGCCAGCCACTGGGGCAGGAGGAGTTGTCCGCTGCTGACGCCGAGAAGATCGCTGCCATGTTCAAGGCGCTGTCCGACCCGGTACGGCTGCGGTTGTTCTCGAAAGTCGCGGCGCAGCCCGGCGGGGAGGCATGCGTCTGCGAGATCCAGGACGTCGGAGTCTCCCAGCCCACAGTCAGCCACCACCTGCGCAAACTGCGTGAGGCAGGGCTGCTGGTCTCGGAGCGCCGGGCGAGTTGGGTGTACTACAGCGTGGCACCCGGCGTGCTGTCGGGCATGGCCGGTCTGCTGTCACGAGCCGTTTGAGCCAGTACGCTCCGGCGGGCCGCGGGGGGGCGCGCACCGGGCCAAGCGGTCGTCGGTGTAGGGCATGTCTGCCGGTCACGCAACCCAGAAGCGACGCTGGGGTGAGGAGACGACATGTGTCAGAGGGGCGCCGGTGCCACGTGCGACGGGACGTGCCTGGAGCTGAGCGCGGCGGACATGGTCTGGTGGTCCAATGTCTTCAAGACGTTGGGTGACCCGGTCCGCCTGCAGTTGCTGATACACCTGGCCGAGCTTCGAGGTGCCGAGGCCGCTGTGCACGAGCTGGCCGATGTCGGGGTGTCGCAGGCGACCGTGAGCCACCACCTCAAGCGGCTGCGCTGCATCGGTCTGATCGAGAGCCGACGTGAGGGCCGCCTCGTCTACTACCGGCTGGGTGAAGGAGTCCGCTCAGCGCTGATGCAGATCCTGCATCAGCGTAGCCAGGTGGGTGTGTAGCAATCCGGACCGCGCCATGGGCGGAACTCCAGCCCCGCACCCTGGCGGTGAAGGCACTGGGTGCAGGGCTGGAGGAGCCAGGGAACCGGGCGTTTCGGGGTGTCCTCTCGGCTTTGGGGTGGTCAGGAGACTGCGACGGCGGGGGGTGCTGCCACGGGTTGGTCCAGGCGAACGGTCGTGTCGCAAAGACGTTCCATCTGTGCCGGGTCGTGGGAGACGAGAAGGACTGCGCGGCGACCGTGCAGCGCTGCTATCGATTCCTCGACTTTGTCCCGGCTCTGTTCGTCGAGTGCGCTGGTGGGCTCATCGAGGAGCAGAGCCGCCGGCTCCAGGGCCAGTGCACGCGCGAGACACAGTCGCTGCCGTTGTCCCGCGGACAGGGTGTGGGCCGGTGAGTCGAGTCTGTCGGAGACCTCCTTCCACAACCCGGCCTCGTGCAGTGCTTGTTCCGCTCGTTCGCGCAGCACCTCTCGGGGGGCCCGCAGGACATGCCTCAGGCCGAAGAGCGCGTTGTCGAGGATGCTGCCGCCGAAGACCACGGGCGTCTGGGGTACGAGTACAACCTTGGCCCGGAGGTCGGCGTCTCCCTTGCCCGGGGCAATCGTCCGTTCCAGCACCTGCAGGTCGCCGTCTCTGGTGAGCCCGCTCGGGAGCAGGTCCACCAGGGCACGCAGGACGGTGGACTTGCCGGCGCCCGATGGCCCGCACAGACCAGTGGTGGACCCTTGCCCAAGGCTGAAGGAGACGGGACCGACCAGGGCCTTGTTTTGACTGCGCACGCGGAGCTGGCGCACGGTGATTATGTTGTCCATCGCTCTCCTTCGAAGCGGTTGCGCAGCGCGACCGCCGCGCTGAGGAGGACTGCGGTGATGAGGACCAGGACCATGGCGCTCCCCCATGCCTGGGCGACTGCCTGGGGATCACCCGAGTCCTGGGAGAGAGTGAAGATGTGGGTCGGCAGTGCCTGTACCGGGGACTCGACGATGCCGCTCGGCAACGCGGGAGCTCCGAAGAAGACCGTGGCAGTGAACAGCAGTGGGGCGGTCTCGCCGGCCGCGCGGGCCAGACCGAGGAGCAGGCCGGTGACCGTGGCGGGCCAGGTGTAGGGGACGACGACCGACCGGATGAGCTGAGCACGGGTCAGGCCCAGGGACAGTGCGCTTTCCTTCAGTTCGGGCGGCAGGCTCCTGACCCGAGCGGCGGTGGACAGTGCGATCACGGGTACGACCACGGGGACGAGCACGATGGCTCCCGCCAGCCAGGACCTGCCCCATCCCATGGTGGTGGACAGGATGACGAATCCGGCCAGTCCCAGCAGGATGGTCGGCACACCTCCGAGAACGACCGTCAGGGTCTGGAGCAGTCGCGCGGTACGGGCGGACGCGTGGACACCGATCAGGACGCCGGCGCCGAAGCCGAGTGGCAGGGCGAGAAGACCCGTCGTGACGACCAGCAGGAGTGTGCCGACTATCTGGTCGCGAACTCCTCCGCCGGCCGCTCCTGTTGCCGAGGTGAACCAGAAGGACGGATCGAACGCATTGCTTCCTCGAGTCACCAGAAGAGCGAGCATGCCCACGAGGAGGAGGCTGGGCAGCAGCAGAGCTCCCAGCCGCAGTGACATCGCGAGTCGATCCCGCTGAACACGCATCCGGGTCGAGGTCCGGTACCGGGGTGTGCGCTTGGTCGTTGTGCTTTGCCTCTGGCCCCGCGTGCCCCAGAACGTCGCCGCAGCCACCAGTGCCAGCAGGATGAAACCGAGTCCGCACAGGGCGGCGAAGTGAGGGCCGGAGGTGCCGGCCAGGACGGGCTCCGGCCCGGCCAGCTTCGTCGTCAGCGTCTGACCGGGGTGGACCAGCGAGTCGAGGAAGCCGCCGAAGCTGGTGGGAAGCCGTCCGTCGGCTCTGCCCACGACCAGGAAGACCGCGATGGCTTCGCCGAGCGCTCGGGCCAGGCCGAGCAGAACGGCTGCCCGCATGCCTGACCGCGCGAGCGGCAACACGGCTGAGCGGACGACTTCGCGGCGGGTCAGGCCGAGTGAGAAGGCGGCTTCCCGACAGCGGTCGGGCACTGCGGCGAGCGCGTCCACGCTGACGGCCACGATCGTCGGAGTGATCATGACGGCGAGGACGATGCCGGCGGCGATGAGACTGTCACCGCCCGGTACGTCCGCCAGCTGGGCGATGACCGGGCGGATGACGATGATGCCGATGAGGCCGTAGACGATGGAGGGCACGGCGGCGAGCAATTCCACGCACATGCGCAACGGCCGAGCCACGCGGGGCGGCAGGTACTCCGACAGCGCGACAGCCGCCGCCCAGCTGACGGGTACGGCGAGGGCGAGGGCGAGTACGCAGACGACGGCCGTGCCGTAGATCATCGCCAGGCCGCCGTAAACGGAATTGGCCGGGCTCCAGGCGGCTTCGGTCAGGAGCGCCGGCCAGTCGACTTCGCCACTGCCGACCCCTGTGCCGAGATACCCGACGAGGACCATGAGCAGGGCTGCTACGGAGAACGCCCCGGCGTACACCCAGCTCCAGACCCACCTCGACGGGTGTGGGCGGGTGCCCGGGTCCGGTGTGACCGGTTGCCGAGTCAGTGTTCTGGTGCTCATCGGCTACTTCCCGATTTGCTCGAGGGTCAGGTAGCCGTGCTTGGTCATCAGTGCCTGGCCCTTGGCGGACAGGACGTAGTCGATGAACTTCTTGGCCTTTCCTTCCGGCTCACCGTCGGTCAGGAAGTAAAGGGGCCTGGACATGGGGTACGTGCCGGAGGCGATGTTTTCGGGAGTCGGCGCGATGCCGCCCAGCGTCACCGCCTGCAGATCATCGTGTCCTTCGATGAAACTGGTGGACAGCGGCGCCACAGCGCCGGGTGTCGACTTCAGCTTGTTGCGGGTTTCGAGGTTGCCGCCCACGATGGCGAAGTTGCCCGACTCGGGCGGCGGCGGGGGCTTCTCCTCCCCGTAGAGGTACTTGTCGAGCACCTCCCGCGTGCCGCGCCCGGGTTCCTTGTCGTACACGAAGACCTCGAGGTCCGGACCACCGACCTCGGACCAGTTGGTGATCTTCCCCTCGAACAGGCCGCGTACCTGAGCCGCTGTGAGGTCCTTCACGCCGCCGTCGGCGACCTGCTGGGTGACGATGACACCGACGGCGTCGGCACCGATCTGGACGGGACGGAAGTCGGTGTCGGGGTGGGCGGCCTTGTTTTCGTCGGCCAAGGGCTTGGAGCTCATCGCGATGCTGATCTGACCCGATGCGAGTTGTGAGATGCCGCCGGCGGACCCACCCTGGGTGGCCACGGTGATGTCGAGTCCGTCGGCCTTGAGGGCCTGGGCCGCGTCCGCGGCCACGGGGGCTACCGTGGTCGACCCGCTGACCTGTAGAGCACCTGCTGCTCCACCTTTCTTGTCCGCGCATGCCGTCGCAAGGGACATGACCATCAAAGCCGTTGAGGCAAGGTATGCGAGACGGCGCTTCTTGCTGAACACCACTGGGGCCCTTCTTTCGTTGTGCGTGATCGCGGCGTGCGTGATGAGGTGACGTGGGACGTACCTGAGTCCCGGAAGGTCACGGAGGTGACGGCCGGAGGAATGCTCGCCAGGCGATCGCGAAGTCCCGCGGTATGCGGGAAAGGCCGGTGCGCACCGTGCCGGAGTCGGCATCGGCGGACACCTGAGCGGCCGGTGTCGGCACCCTGTGAGAGGTATCGGCACCGACGAGGGCGGCAGTGGTGAGATGAGGAACGTCGTCGGCTCGCCCGGCGGTGGCCAAGGCGAGCAGCACGACGAGTACGAGTATTTCCATGTCAGATCCTTCGGGGTTGGCGGTGCCCTGAAGTGAATGCGAGGCAGCGGTGCCCTGAGGGGGCTGCCCGCGCAGGCTGCGGTGGATCTGGCGCAGATGTGCCGACGGTTCGTCGATGTCGGCACGTCAAAACGAGGAACCGGGCTCAGCGGCCCGGACTTCGGGGTTTCCTTTCTTTATGGGGTCGCGGTGAGCCAGACGTGGCCGGACGCCGCGAGATGGACGTACATCCCATCGGCGGCACGACGGGTGTGCATGGCTCCGCTGATGAAGTGCCAGGTGCTCTCGGCGTGTTCGGGCAGCAGACCGTGGAGGTTGATGCGGGCCTCGTCCGTGGACGGGTTGTGCAGGCCCAGGACCGTGCGGGAGCGGTCGGCGGGCTCGCGCAGCACGGCTTCGATGCCGTCGACATCCAGCAGACGGACGATGGCGTCCTCGGCGAAGACGGCCGCGAGGTGAGGCTTGTCCAGGCACCTGGCCAGGTCAGGTGCCTGGTGCCATGCGGCCTGGGTGGGAGGAGGGGCGAGCGGGCTCACAGCAGGGGCCTTCCTGTCATGGCGGATCCGGGTTTGTGTCCCAGGAGATGCAGGACGGTGGGAGCCACATCGGCGAGCGTGGCCTTTTCCGGCAGCGTCGACGCCGACCGGATTTCCCGCGCGGGGACGATCACCAGGGGCACCGGGTTGGTGGTGTGCCCGCCGTAAGGGCGGACGGTGCCGTCCGGGGCCTGCTTGGTCATTTTCTCGGCGTTGCCGTGGTCGCCGACGGCCAGCACCCACCGGCCGCTGTCGCGGGCCGCGCCGAGGATCTGCCCCACTGCGGCGTCGGTCGCCTCGCAGGCGGTGACGGTGGCGGCCAGATGGCCGGTGTGCCCGACCACATCGATGTTGGCCAGGTTGGCGACGACCAGGTCGACGTCCGCGCGGCCGGCGGCCTGGACGACGGCCGCGGTGACGCGGTCGAGGTTCATCTGCGGACGTGCGATGTAGTCGGGCTTGCCCTCGCCCGTGATCCGCACGTGTTCCTCGACATCGCGCACCGTGGCATCACGGCCGTTGATGTAGTAGGTGACGTGCTCGAACTTCTCGGCCTCGGCGACGCGGACACTGCGCAGCCCGGCTGCGGCGAGTTCGTCGGCCAGACCACCGGAGGCGTCCGCCCGCTGCACCAGAGCGGGTATGGCGGCGCGGGTATCGTACTGGGCCAGGCTGAGCATGTCCACCGAGCGTCCGGTGGCCGTCAGGTGCTCGATCAGGCGGTCGGCGAACTGCTGGATGCGGTCGCTGCGGAAGTTGAACCACACCACAGCGTCACTGTCGGTGATGGCCGCGTCCCCGGTCGCGGTGAGCACGCTCGCGGGCACCCACTCGTCGCCGCGCTCGGAGGCAGCCACCGCCTGATCGACGCTGTCGACGGGCGTGCCGCGGCCGTCGGCGACCAGGGCGACCGCCTGCTCGGTGAGGTCGAGGCTGCCGGCCTTGTCCATGGCGTAACCGCGGCCGATGACGGTGGCGATCCGCCCAGTCCCGGCGCGGTCGGTGAACTCGGCCACCTGTGCCAAGTAGGCCGGGGAGGTGTGGTCGGCCACGTCCCGCCCGTCGGTGATGGCGTGGATGAACACGCGGCTCACCTGGTGGGCGGCCGCAGCGGCCAGCAGGTCGCTCAGGTGCTCGACGTGGGCGTGGATCTGTCCGTCCGAGCACAGCCCGATCAGGTGCAGAGCGCGCCCCGCGGCAGCCGTCTTGTCCAGGACGGTGCCCAGGCGGGGGTGGGCGCGCAGCGTGCCGTTGTCGATGGCCTGCTGGGCCAGGAGGCTGTCGTAGGGCAGAGGCCGTCCGGCACCGATGACCATGTGGCCGATCTCGGAGTTGCCGACCGTGCCCGCGAGCAGGCCGACCGCCTCGCCGGAGGCGTCGGCCAGCGTGCTCGGGAACCGGGTGACGAGCTCGTCCAGGACCGGGGTGTGCGCCAGGGCCAGGGCGTTGTCGTCGGCTGCGGGGGCCTGTCCCCAGCCGTCGAGCACCAGCAGGATGCCCGGGCCGGCGAATGCCGCCTCGGGTGTGCTCATACGGTGCTCTCCAGGGTGGGGTGGAGGGTGTCGAGGGTCTGCCAGAAGGTGGGGAAGGACTTGGCGACGCAACCGGGGTCCTTGATGACCACGCCCTCGGTGCGCAGGCCGCCGATGGCGAAGGTCATGGCGATGCGGTGGTCGTCGTAGGTGTCGATGACCGCGCCGTGCGGGGTGCCGCCGGTGATGTACATGGCGTCGGCGTGTTCCTCCACGCCGACGCCCATCTTGCGCAGCTCGGTGGTGACGGCGGCGATGCGGTCGCACTCCTTCACTCGCAGGGAGGCGATGTTGGTGATGCGGGTGGTGCCCTCGGCGTAAGCGGCGGCGATCGCCAGGGAGGGCACGACGTCGGGCATGGCCTCCATGTCGATGTCGATGCCGTGCAGCGGCCCGCCGGTCAGGGTGATGGAGTCGTCGGTGACCTCGGTGCGACAGCCCATCCTCTCCAGCGCCTCCACCAGGTGGACGTCGCCCTGGTGGGAGCCGGCACCGATACCGGGGATGACGACCCGCGACTGGAGGATGGCGGCGGCGGCCAGGAAGTAGGACATGCCCGATGCGTCCGGCTCCACGGTGACCTGGCCTCCGCGGGCCTGCTGTCCGGCCGGGACGGTGAAACGCCGGTAGCCGTCGCGCTCGACGCTCACGCCCATCTCCTTCAGCGCGGCGAGCGTCATCTCCACGTAGGGCTTGGAGACCAGCTCGTCGCTGATGGTGATCTCGGTGTCGGTCTGGGCGCGCAGCGCGTTGATGATGAGGCTGGAGGTGAACTGGCTGGAGACGGCGCCGCTGATGGAGGTGGTGCCGCCCTTGAAGGAGCCGCCGACCACGCGGATGGGCGGGCTGCCGTTGCCGCGCACGGCGGTGGCGTCCACACCGAGCGCGGGCAGCGCCTTGAGCAGGTCGCCCATGGGGCGTTCCTGCATGCGGGCATTGCCGGTGATGATGGTGGTGCCCTCGGCGTGCCCGGCCATGGAGATCAGGAACCGCAGCGGGGTGCCCGCGCCGCCGACGAAGATCTCCTCACTCGGCGCACGCATCGGCTTGCCGGTGGGGGTGACACGGATGCGGGCGGTCGACTGGTCGATGGCGCAGGTGACATGGCCGAACGTCTCGATGGCGCGGGCGAGGTAGACGGTGTCGTCGGACAGCAGCGCGTTGTCGATGACCGTCTCCTGCCCGGACAGGGAGGCGATGGCCAGGTAGCGGTTGGTGTAGCTCTTGGAGCCCAAAACGCGGACGGTCTCGTCGAAGCCGGACAGCGTCCGGACGGTGACGGACTCGGCTTCGAGGCGCGGATCGGATGTAGCGGTCATGCACTGCCTCCAGCAAAGGGGACGGATGGTGCCGGGTTCGAGCGGTGGGTCAGGCTTTGACGACCCGGCAGGCGAAGCACTTGAAGGCCTGCTGGCCGGAGAGGTTGTCGTAGTAGCGGTCGTCGGGGAGGGTGTTGGCCGCCTCATAGCGGGGGTCGTCGAAGAGGTCGCCGACCTTCTGGGCGGGACCGAAGGTGTTGGGGACGAACACGGTGTCCGTCCTGATCCCCTCCCACAGCAGCGCGGTGCCCGTCACCGAGCCGCGCGGGCTCTCGACGCGGATGTCGTCGCCGTCGCGGATGCCGGCCCGACGGGCGGTGTCGGGGTGGATCTGGACGAAGCGGATGCCGTTGAGCTGCTTGCCGGTGGGCGTCCAGTGGGTGACCTCGGCGAAGTGCACGACGCTGGGGCGGCCGGTCATGCCCATGAGCGGGAAGTCGCGGTGCACCGCGTCACTGCCGGGCACCCCCAGGCGTACCGGGTGGGTGACGGCCTGGGGATTGATGGGATTGGTGACGAACTTGGGGCTGTAGGCCAGGGTGGGGTTCTTCCCCGTGACCTCGGGGTGCGTGTAGAAGATCGGCAGGGCGCTGTGCCCGGTGACGGTCAGCTTCTTCTCCAGCTCCGGGGTGGTGAGCTCGACCTTGCCGCTGGAGGTGAGGAAGCGTTTGCCGCGGTTGGCCGCATCCAGCGACTCCGCTGCCTCGTACCAGCTGGGGTGGTCCAGATACAGGGTGCTGACCCCGGGGTGCCCGGGTGTGGGGCATGGCCAGCGCAGCGGTTCGGTGCGTTTCTGCATCCGACTGCGGGTCATGCCGCCCATGCCGGGGGTGTGGGCGACGAAGTCGTCCCACAACTCCTTGTAGTCCATCCATCGTTCCGGGAACGCCTCGCGCCACTCGGCGGTGGGGCGGTGGGTGTCCAGCTCCGCCAGGGTGTGCGCCAGGCCGATCCAGATCTCCCAGTCCGGCCGGGACTCACCCACCCGGTCGACGACCTGCTCCTGCCAGCGGATGGCCCGGTCGTCGCGGCGCATGTAGACGCCTTCCATCTCCAGCCCGCTGCACACCGGCAGGATGATGTCGGCGTAGTACGCGGCCTCCTCCATGAACAGGCCGGTGTAGACGTAGAAGTCGAGCTGCTCGAATGCCTTCTTCACCTTGGTGGTGTTGGCGGAGGACACCAACGGATTGCCCTGCGTGATCACCGCGCGCAGCCGGTACGGCTCACCGGTCAGAATGGACTCGGCAAAGTAGTCCGGACCGACCGGCAACGCCTCGCGCCGCTCGGGAACCCCGGCCTTCAGCGGCGGCAGGTGCAGGTCGCCGGGCCAGGTGTTGTGCATGAAGTTGCAACCGCCGCCCGGTCGGCCGATGTTGCCGGTCACCGCCGCCAGGAACGTTGCGACCCGGTAGGTGTCGAACGCGCCGAGCTGGTGGGAGATGCCGGCGTTGCAGAAGATTGCCGCCGGTTTCGCCGTCGCGTACTCCTCGGCCATCTCCCGGATGGTGGCGGCCTCGAGGCCGGTCACCTTCGCTGCCCACACAGGGGTGTACCGGTGCTTCCTCAGGTGTGCGCGCAGCTCGTCGAAGCCGACCACCCACCGCTTGACGAATGCCTTGTCGTACAGGCCCTCTTCCACGATGTGGTGGAGCATGGCCAGCAGCAGCGCGAAGTCGGTGTGCGGCTTGGGCGCCACCCACCGGTCTGCCACCGCTCCGGTCGGGGTCAGACGTGGGTCGACCACGGTCAGGGTGGCCTTGGTCTTCTTGCGGCCGCGCAGCAGGTAGTCGAAGGTCACCGGATGGGTCTCGGTCTGGTTGGTGCCCAAGAACAGATAGTGGCGGGCCGAGCTCAGGTCGTCCTTGCCGGTGGCGCCGTCGATGCCGTAGCCGTTGGTGAAGTTGCCCAGGCCGAAGGTCGCTGCCAGGGCGTTGCCGCCCGCGTCGTTGCAGACCGGGCCGACATCGGTGTTGTTGGGGCTGCCCAGCATCGCGAACAGACGGGCCACCAGTGATCCGGTGCCGCGGGGCAGACGGCCTGTGGTCCGGTTGGCGATGGTGTGTGCCTGGCCGGCGTCGCGCAGGGCCAGCAGCTTCTCGGCGATGGTGCGTAGGGCCTCGTCCCAGCTGATGGCCTCGAACTTGGAGTGGGGCGATCCCTTCTCGCCGGAGACGCGACGCAGCGGCCGGGTCAATCGCTCCGTGTTGTAGACCAGCTGGGGCATCAGCTCGGCCTTGACGCACACTTGGCCCTGTTGCACGGGGTCCTTGTCCTCGCCGCGCACGGCGAGGATGCGGTCGGCCTTGAGGTCGACGTTGAGACGGCAGTTGGAGTTGCAGAACTGGCAGGCCGTGGCGACGGTCTTGTCCGGGGTCAGGGCGGCCGACTGATCGGTGAAAGCCGCTCCTGGAGCGCCGCTGGAAGCCGTACCGCCCGCCGCGGCGGGGCTGTCGGCGGCGTGCGCCGAGATCATCGGAAGCAGAGCGGGGGTGCCGAGACCGGCGCCACCGATGATGCCGCCGCGAACGAAGCCGCGCCGGGAGAGGCCGTGCTGGTCGGACTTCATGAAGAGCTGGGGATCCTTCCGCCTGGTGCGGGGACGAGGCGGGCATGGCGGTGCCCGGGCCGTGCGCGCATACGACGCACGGCCTTGTCAAAAGCCGCAGGAGTGTTGTGGTGATCAGGTCGTCGGCGTCGGTATGGCACCTGCCTTGGTGCGTACGGCCGACAGGAACGCCCTGAGGATCTTGTGCTCGGCACCCGGCGCGGAGGACAGCTCGGGCTGGAAGAGGCTGCCCATGAAGAACGGGTGCCCGGTGATCTCCAGGGCGCGGGGCGCGCCGTCGACGTCCCAGGCGTTGATCTGCAGGGTGCCCTGGTTGGCGGCGTCCATGAAGGCGTCGGTCAGCCCGTAGTCGCAGTGGAAGATCTCCTCCACCTCGGTCGTGCCGTAGACGGCGGCGAGGCGGGAGCCCTCTTTGACCTTCAGAGGGGCCCTTTCTCCGCGGAAGGAGCACTTCAGCGGGGTGACCAGGGGCATCATCTTTTCGGGATCCTCGTCCACGCCTTCCGCCTCGGGTAGGCGCAGCACGTTCTGCGCGTGCTCGATCAGGGCGCTGAAGAAGCCGCCGCAGGTGCCCAGGAACGGCAGCCGGTTCTCACGCGCGTGCCGCACGGCGATGTGCACGCCCTTCTGGTTGAAGTACGGTGCTCCGGGCACCACCCAGATGCCGTCGAAGCCCTCCAGCAAGGAGGCGTCGTGGATGTCGGTGGTCGGAACCCACTCAGTGGCCAGGTCCCATTGCTCACGCATCGCATCGATCTTCGGGTGGGACGGCTCGCCGTGGTTGCCGCGGTCGCCCACCAGGGCAAGGCGTGGCTGAGCAGAGACTGACATCGCTTTCCCTTTCAAGTATTTCAGGAAGGGTCCGGAACCAGCCGTCGCCAGTGACGGTTCCAGCCTCGTGAGCGCAGCAGGACGCGTGCCGACGCGTCATGCCACGCGTGAACCAGGTGTTGTCTGAGGTGATGTCAGGACCGTGCCGCCACGCACGGACCTCGGACATGAGATGAAGTACAGGGTCCCTATCGCCGTGCCGGCGATGGCGTGGCTGTGCGTGTTCGCTTGCCGGATGTACGCATGTGCTCCAGCCCCCCTGGCACCCCGTTGTGGGGCCCTCTGCGCAGGCCCCCGTGCTGCTTCTCGCTCAATGTATCGATGACAGTCAAAGTGTTCGAGGACTTCCTTGCCTGCGGGGGGCGTTTTGCGCCAACCCTGCGGTCCGTCCCCGGGTGTGTGCCTCCGATGGGTTTGGCGCGTTGCGGGGCGAGCTGAGCAGGGATGTTGTCATATGCGGATGGCGTGCGCGGAGAGCGTGTCATGGTGACGCCTGGGGCGGGTGAGGTAATCGACCATGTAGGTCTTACCCGGAGTACGTGCACATCATGGGAGCAATACTCCTGCTTGGAAGGGTAGTTGCGGGGGGGATTGGGCAGATGGCCGAATTCAGCGCACAAACTCGGCCGTTATCAACAGTCTTTACTGTTGATAGCAGGCAGTGCTGCTTAATGTGAGGGTGGCCGGAGGTCGGACTGCCTCACATCCCCCGCAGGCACGGTCGGCTTCCGGCAGTCCTGTCCGGGCGTCAACCTGACGCGTTTGAGGAGTACGTGAGTGAACAGCCCCGCCGGCCATCCCCGACGATGGCAGATCCTGAGCATTCTGTGCCTGAGCCTAGTCCTGATCGGCTTGGACACCCTGATCCTGAACCTTGCCCTGCCCAGCATCCAGAAGGACCTGGGCTCCACCAGCAGCCAGCTGCAGTGGATGGTCGACTCCTACGCGCTGGCGTTCGGCGGACTGTTGCTCATGGCCGGCGGTCTGTCCGACCGTTTTGGCCGCAAACGGCTGCTGTCCATCGGCCTGGCAGCCTTCGCACTGACCAGTCTGGGCGCGGCGTTCGCCTCCAACGCCGAACTGCTGATCACTTTCCGAGCTCTGATGGGTGTTTCAGCGGCGCTGATGATGCCCGCGACCCTCGCCATCATCAAGGACGTCTTCCCCCCCGAGGAGCAGGGCAAGGCGATCGGTATCTGGTCGGGCGCGGCGGCCATCGGTGTTCCGCTGGGGCCGCTGGTCAGCGGCCTGCTGCTGGAACACTTCTGGTGGGGCTCGATGTTCATCATCAACGTGCCGCTGGCTGCCATCGCTCTGATCGGCGGCGCCAAGCTGATTCCCGAGTCCAAGGCCGCGGGCCATCCCGGCCTGGACCTCGTCGGAGCTCTGCTGTCGGTGGCGGGCCTCGTAGCCATCGTCTACGGCCTGGTCGAAGCCCCGCACAACGGCTGGGGCGACATCATCACGCTCGGTTCGCTCTTCGTGGGCGTTGCTCTGATGGTCGCCTTCCTGGTGTGGGAACGACGCACCGCCCATCCGATGCTCGACGTCGGCCTGCTCCTCAACGCCCGTTACGGCGGTGGAGCCCTGGCGATCGCCTGCACCTCCTTCGGCCTCTACAGCGGCCTGTATCTGCTCACCCAGTACTTGCAGTCGGTACTCGAACTCGACCCGCTGGGCGCCGGCCTGCGCATGCTCGCCATCGGCACCATGATGATCGGCGCTCCCCTCTCCGCGAAGCTGGTGGAACGCACCGGACTGAAGGCCACGGTCGTGTTCGGCCTGCTGCTGTGTGCCGTCGGCCTGGGCATCCTGGCCGGCCTGCAGGTTGAGGACGAGGCCCAGGCGCTGTGGGGGCTGGCCGTGTTCGGCTTCGGTATGGGCATCGCCCTGCCGGCCGCCGTCGACGCCATCCTGGTGGTCTCCGCCGCCCGCCAAGCAGGCGCAGGCTCCGC
Source organism: Streptomyces cathayae (assembly GCF_029760955.1). GTDB lineage: Bacteria > Actinomycetota > Actinomycetes > Streptomycetales > Streptomycetaceae > Streptomyces > Streptomyces cathayae. Next base: position 513,813 of record NZ_CP121682.1, on the reverse strand, counting down.
TGTGGCGGACGTGGGTATGCAGGTCGGCGGCGCGCTCGGTATCGCCATCAGCGGCAGCGCGATCGCCACCCTCTACCGCGACGACCTTCCGGAGGCGGCACAACTGCCCGGTGAGGCGGGAGAGGCGGTACGCGAGTCCTTGGCGGGAGCGTCCGTCGTCGCTCAGCAGTTGGGCGGCGGTGCCGGCCGACGGGTACTGGACGCCGCCCAGCAGTCCTTTGTCAACGGGTTCGCCGCTACCTTGCTCATCGCCGTAGGTGTCGCAGTCGTCGGGGCGCTGGCCGCGGCCTTCATCCTGCCCAGAGCCCGAGTCGCCGACGGCGACGGCACCGGGCAGGCCGAAACCGCCGCTGCGCACAGCAGCGCCGACGCTCCTGCAGCCTCCTGATCATCCGGGCTCAGGACCATGCGTAGGATCGAATCCGCAGTCCGGTCCGTCCTGTCCGGCGAGGACAGGGCGGGGCCGGAGGGCGGCCCCGGCGTTGAGAGGGAGGTGGCGATGGCCCGGCCATCGAAGCTGAGGGTTGCGGTCAGTGACCCCGCCCAGTGGCTCAGCGAGCGCGAACGGGCCCAGATGCTGGCGCCCAAACTGCGGGCGCTGGCGGACGAAACCCGGCTGATGCTGATCCTGTTGATCGCGCAGCGCCCCCGGACCGTCAAGGAGTTGCAGGAGGCCACCGGTCTGAGCCAGACGCTGGTCAGCCACCATCTGGCCCCCTTGAGGGAACAGCAGCTAGTCGAGGCGATCCCCAAGGGGCGCAGCAACCAATACGTGATGTGCTGCCAGACCTTGGCCGAGCCTCTGCGCATGTTTGCCAGCCTGGCCGCGATGGACCCCGAGACAGTGGCGGCATGCCTCCAGCCGGAGGCCGACCAGCCCGCCGCAGCACAGGGAGCCTGACAGTACAGGCACGAGTCGGTGAAGGGGAGCGAGCGGTGCCCCGCGCGTTCAGCGTGGGACACCGCTCCCCTTTGCCCGGCAGGGGGTCGGGTCACTGCTGAAGGCTGTGCTGGAAGCGATCCCGTATGTCCAGTGTGCTGAGCGCGTTCGTCGCGCGCGGAGGAATCGCCCCCGTCCTCGGCAGCGTCTTCACGTTGATCAGGTGCGGTCCCGGAACGGTCTGGGCCTGTGTCATCGCGTTCCGCACCGTGTCCTCGCTGTCACAGGCGATCGCGCTCGCATAGCCGGCCGCCAGGGCCATCCCGGGGAACGAGGTGGTGGCTGAGGTGGTCGCCTGCCCTCCGGTCGACTCGTGGACCCGATTGTCGAGCACCACATGGATCAGGTTCGCAGGAGCTGCATGGCCGATCATCGACAGCGCTCCCAAATGCATCAGCAGTGCACCGTCCCCGTCCAGGATCACCACGGTCCGCTCCGGGTGCGTCAGCGCCACTCCCAGGCCCAGGGACGAGGCGTGCCCCATGGAACCCTGCATGTAAAAGTTTCCGGGAGCGTCGGCCACGGCGAAGGTGTCCCGGCCGGTGTAGCCGGTCGTGGCGATGACGGCTGCTTGAGGAGCGGCGGCAGTGACGACACGGATGGCCTCCGCAGCGGCAAGCCCCTCGGAGTACGGATCGTTGGCGGCGGTGGCCTTTCCGATGGCGCCGCGCTCCACCAGCACGAAGGGTGCGCGCTGCTCCGCCAAATCCTTTTCCGCCTGTTCGAGAACCAGGGCGAACTCGTCCGGGCCGTCCTTGGCGTACAAGGTGTAGTGAGGCGTGTGAACGCTGTCGAGCAGCCCTGGAGTGGCCGGGCCCATCACCGCGTGCTGGGGCTCGTCGGTGGCCGGGTCGGGCCAGCCGCGCAGGCTGGTGAAGGTCAGGAGCGGCAACTGGTAGGTCATCACCAGCGAGGTGAGCGGGTTGATGAGGTTGCCCAGGCCGGAGTTCTGCAGCATGACGTAGGCGCGTCGCCCACCCAGCGCGGCGCCCGCGGCCACGGACAGGGCGCTGCCTTCGTTCGGGGCGGGTACGTAGCGGCCGGGCTGGGTGCTCAGATGGGCGATCGGACCGCCGAAGTGGGAACAGGGCACACCGCTGGCGAATGAGAAGCCGCGGTCGGCGAGGAGATCACAGAAGTCCTGGGCCGAAATCATGAGTGGGGCAGCTCCGTTTCAGTGGTAGCGGACGGTGAGGTGGGCAGCACGGGGGCGGCGGCCTTGCTTCCGCGCACCCGGCGTCGCATCCGGATGCCTTCGATGATGATCGGGATGCCCGAAACCAACACAATGCCGATCACGATGGCTTCGATGTTGTCGCGGACGAAGGCGACTTGGCCCAGGTAGTAGCCGACGAGCGTGAGGCTGACCGACCACAGCACCGCACCGACCACGTTGAACAAGAAGAACGTGCGGTACGGCATGCGTCCCACACCGGCGGTGATGGGAATGAAGGTGCGGAAGACGGGGATGAAGCGGGCCATCACCAGTGCTTTGGGGCCGTGTTTGAGCATGAACTCCTGGGCGCGCTCGGCGTTCTCCTGCTTGAAGAAACGCGAGTTGGGCCGCCGGAACAGGGCTGGTCCCACTCTGCGGCCGAAGGCGTAGCCGAACTGGTCGCCCAGCACGGCGGCGACAATGATGGCGAGCATGACCAGCCACAGGGGCTGGTGCAGGATCTGATCGTTGGCCACCAGCAGGCCCGCGGTGAACAGCAGCGAGTCACCTGGCAGGAAGAAACAGACGATCAGCCCGGACTCGGCGAACACGGTGGCCATGATGCCCAGCAGGCCGAAGGCGGATATCAGCGCTTCGGCATCGAGCAGTGGTGAGGATGCGAGATACGACATCGGTGTTGACCCCCTGATGTCAAATGGTGGGGCGGACAGCACACACACCGGCCCTCCGCGGAGGGCCGGTGTGCGGCGCGGCGTTACTGGGCGGCCCAGGTGGGCCGCTGGTCGATACGGACGACGGCGCAGGTGATGGACACCCCGCCACCGTGCGCCACGATCAGAACGTGGTCGCCGGGACCGACCTGACCGGTCTCGACCAGGTGGGTGAGACCGACGATCTGATCGTTGACGGTCAGATGGCCCAGATTGCGACCGAAGTCGAGCAGGCCCTGGTCAGGGGAGAGCCCCATCGGGTCGAGGATGACCTTCAGGTAGCTCTCCTGGCCGGTGAACACGTGGCAGACCCGAGTGACATCGCCCGGCTCCAGGCCGGCCTCGGCCAGGGTGCGCAACGCTATTTCGGTGCGCAACTCTCCTTGACGGCGCACGACTTCAGCGACCGTCTCTTCGAGCCCACCAGTGGCGGCGAGTCGCTCCTTGAAGTCGATCCCGCGGCCGAGCGTCAGCGACGGCGGGAAGAGCGGCTCATTGCCCCGGTACTGTTCCTCTACCTCCGCGGTGGAGCCGGTGTTGATCGACAGCAGGCTCGCGAATCCCTCGGTCTTCGACAGCAGCACAGCGCTGCCGGCATCACCCACGACGCCGTTCTGAATGCCGAACGCCCACCGGTTGAAGTGCGGAGTGCCGACGTTGTCCGCACCGGTCAGCAGCGCAGCGGTGCGCTCGGGAACGGCCTTGAGGTAGCAGGCGGCCAGTTCCAGCGAGCCGATCAGACCGCTGCAGGCCTGCCAGACGCGGAAGGAGGGCACGTCGCGATCGGTGAGGTGCCGCAGGATGTAGTGCTGCGGCGACCATCCCTCGGGACCCTGTTCATGGCCGCACGCGTGAATGTGCATGTCGATGTCGTGCGGGTGCAGTTCGGAGCGCTCCAGCGCTTGCCGGGCCGCTGCGATTGCCATGTCGGGGGCGGGCATGTCGTCGGCGACGGCGGCGCCGGTCCAGCCGTAGAACTCGTAGTCGTCGGCGTCGTACAGGCCAAGTGCCACTGCCTTGCGGGCGTCGACGATGTCCGGGATGTAGGTGCCGAGCCCGGCGATGCGGATGTCGGTGGTCTTCATGGGCAGAGAGGTCCTCGTCACTCGCTCGGTCAGGCCGAGGCGTTGGTGGAGTTCAGTTCGGTGGCCAGGGCCTGGGCGACGGTGGTGATGGTGCCGTCCTTGAGGAGTTGCACCATGGGCAGCTTGACCTGGTAGCGGCGTTCGATGCGGTTGCGCAGTTCCACGGCCATGAGGGAGTCCATGCCGAGCCGGTTGAGCGGCCGGTTGACGTTGACGCGTTCCGCGCGCAGGCCCATGACCACGGAGACCTCCTGCTTGAGGAAGTCCAGCAGCTCCCCGGCCGGCGCCCCATCTGCGGTGCCGGCTTCCGGCCGGTCGGTCGGACGGACGGGCTGCGCACTTTCCTCGACCGCCTCGGTGCCGGATGCCACGGCCACCCGTGTGGTAGTGCCCTCGTCAGGGCTACTGACTGCTGCGGCGGATTCAGATGCGGTGTTCGACGGGGCGGTGTCCGCGTTCCCGGTCGGGGCGAGTTCGGTGGCCAGGGCCTGGGCGACGGTGGTGATGGTGCCGTCCTTGAGGAGTTGCACCATGGGCAGCTTGACCTGGTAGCGGCGTTCGATGCGGTTGCGCAGTTCCACGGCCATGAGGGAGTCCATGCCGAGCCGGTTGAGCGGCCGGTTGACGTTGACGCGTTCCGCGCGCAGGCCCATGACCACGGAGACCTCCTGCTTGAGGAAGTCCAGCAGCTCCCCGGCCGGCGCTACGGGAGTCGTCGCAGGCCGCGATGCCGTCTCGGCGACGGACGCAGGCGGTGCAGGCACTGCAACGGGGGAGGGGGAGGGAGCCAACGCGGTGGGCTGCTGAGACTCGGCGGGGCCGACAGTGGTCGGTGCGGCAGGCGGGGTCACCCGCTCACCGGATTCCGCTGCATGTTCGTTGTCGGTTCGCGTGCCCCTGATGAGGTGCTTCAGCAGCGGCGCGGCCGCGGCAGACGGATAGGCGCGCGCCCATGCGGACCAGTCTGCCGGCAGTACCGCGGTGTGTACCCGGCCCTCGGCAAGAATCCTTCCGAGCAGCGCCAGTCCGTCGTCGGGGCTGAAGGAGCGCATGCCCTGCGGGAGCAGGGTGCGCTCCTCCCGCTGTTCCGTGCGAGCCACCATGCCGACGCTGTTCCAGAAGCCCCAGTTGACGACGGCGGCCGGCATCCCGTGGGCGTGCCGGTAGTGCGCCAGGGCGTCGAGGAAGTTGTTGCCGGCCGCGTACCCGCCGAGCATCGGTGAGTTGAGCAGGGCAGAACCGGAGGAGAACAGCACGAAGGCGTCCACCGGTTCCTCGTTCAGCAGACGGTGCAGATTCCACGCGCCGGAGACCTTGGCAGCCAGTACCCGGTCGAGTTCGGTACCGGTCATCTCGCTGAGCGGGGTGTAGTCGATGACGCCGGCCGCGTGGAAGACACCACGGATGGGTGGCATCCCCGTTCGGCGGCGGGACGCGAGCAGCCCTTCCATGGCCTCGGCGTCGGCGACGTCGACGGCTTCGTAGGTCACGTTCACACCACGAGCGCTCAGCTGCCTCAGCACGGCGACCGCTGCTGCCTGGGGGTGGTTCTCCGCCAAGGGCAGGTCCAAACGGGGCATCGGGCTTCGGCCGGTGAGCAGCAGGTGCCGGGCCCCCTGATCGGCCAGCCACAGCGCCAGGCGGCCGCCGATGCCGCCTGCCCCGCCCGTGACCAGGTAAGTGCCGTCAGCGTGGATGGCAACGGGGCGGGTCCGTGCCCCACGCGCCGTGCTGGTGGTCGTCTCCCCGAACGACAGAACGATCTTTCCCGTGTGGCGGGACTGAGCCATCAGCCGGAAGGCGTCCGCGGCCTTCTCGACCGGGTACACCGTGTGCGGCAGCGCCTCGACGACGCCCTGGTCGGCCAGGGCGGTGGCCTCCCGCAGCATCCGGCCGGCCCGTTCGGGTGCGTGCTGGACCATGTGGACGACGTCGATGGCATGGAAGGAGAGGTTGCGGGCGAACGCTCCCAGCGACAGATGGTTGTCGTCGAGGATGTCGCGTTTGCTCAGCTCGAGGTAGTGCCCGTAAGGGGCCATGAGCGACAGGTTCGCTTCGATGGCATCGCCGGTCAGGGTGTTGCAGATGACGTCGAATCCCTCCTCGCCGATGGCCCGCCTGAAGACGTCGACGAAGGCCAGGCTGCGGGAGTCGGCCACCTGTTCCACACCGAGCTTCTGCAGCAGTTCACGCTTGGCCTCGTTCCCGGCGGTGGCGAAGACGCGGGCTCCCTTCCAGCGGGCGATGCTCAGCACTGCTCGCCCGGTGCCGCCTGTGGCGGAGTGAATGAGAACCTTCTGACCGCGCTCGAGGCGGGCCAGGCCGTTCAGGGCGTGGTGCGCGGTCAGGTAGGCCGCGGGCAGGGTCGCGGCCTCGGCTGCGGTCAGCCGCGTCGGCTTCGGCGCGGTCAGGCAGCTGCGGGTGATGGCCTCATGCGCCAGTGCACCTTCGGCGATGGCGACGACCTCGTCGCCCACGGCGACATCGGTGACGGCGCTGCCCACCTCGGTGACCGTGCCGACGCACTCCCAGCCCAGCACCGGCGGCCGGTTGTCCTGACCGGGGTACATGCCCAGGCTCATCAGCACATCGCGGTAGTTGACACCGGCGTGACTGACCTGGATGCGGACCTCGTCGGCGGCCACAGCGCGCGGCGGGAGCTCGGACAGCTGCAGGTCGTCCAGAACGCCGGGTGCCGGCAGTGACAGCGCACGCGGTACGGCACCACAGTCGGCAGCCGGGCGCAGCCGAACAGCAAGGCGCCGGCCTTCGCGCAGAGCGACCTGGTCCTCGTCATCGGCTCGCTGCAGTACATCGGCCAGGGCCGGAATGCTGGCAGCGGACCGGTCGAGGTCGACCAGACGGGGCGACAACGAGGGAGCCTCGGCGGCCAGGGTGCGCCCCAGACCCCACAGCACCGCCTGGAAGGGATGGCGCACCTGCTCTCCGGTGCCGGTGGCCTGGGCGAGCTGGGTGACCAGCCACAGCGGTGGGTTCCCGAGAGAGTGATGCTCCAGCGCCCGGGTCAGATGCAGGACGCTGCGGGCGGACAGGAGCTGGGCACGACGGATCTCGGTGGGTGTGGCGTCCAGGCCGACCCGGGCATCCAGGGCCCACAGGTGGATGATGCCGCGGCAGGTGCCGTCGCGGGCGATGTCACCCAGAACCTCGCGGTAGTGCTCTTCCTTCGACGGGTCGATGCGGTAGCGGTCGCCGGCTCCGGCCATGCGGCCCGCACCGGCGGTGACGACGACCACGCGCTGTCCACGGCTGGTCAGTTCCCGTACCAACGCGCGGCTGGTGGAACCGCTGTCGCTCAGGACGAACCAGAAGCCGTTCCCCGCGGATGCGGCTGAGGTGTCGGCGAGAAGGGCCGCCTCTTCCCACATGAGGGCATGCAGCCAGGTGTCGGGACCGCTGCCGACCGTGGGGGCGGAGGGTGTGCTGATTGCTGTCACGGGTTCCTCGTGGTGGGGATGCAACAGAGCGGGGGAGCGGCCGGCCAGGTACTGCAGGCGCAAGCCGCGTATCTGCGCGACCAGGTGACCGTCGTCGTCACGGATGTCGATGTCGGCGACGAAGGAGTCCTCGCGGGGAGAAGAAAGCAGCCGGGCGTGGCTGAACATGGAGACTGACGCCCGCTGGTAGAAGCGGACTTCGTCGATGCCGCCGAGGACGAAGACACCGTCCTCACCGGGGACGGTCAGCGGCCGTGCGGCGGCCATGGAGTGGCCACTGGCGTCCAGCAGTGCCGGATGGAAGTGGTGACGGGCGAGGCCCTCGACGAGGGAGGAGGGGCAGGAGAGGAGGGCGAGAACTTCGCCGTCAGCACGCCACAGCTCTGCGACGCCCTGGAAGGATCCGTTCCATTGATTGCCGCGCTCGGCGTTCCACGCGTAGAAGTCGGCCGCGGCCTGATGCTGCGGCAGACGGGCGCGGATCGCCTCGAGCGATTCGGACGGCTCCGGTGCGCCCTCGGCCAGAGCACGGACGCGGGCTTCGGTGTGCAGGGTCCAGTCACCCGTGTCGGGGTCCTGGCTGTCGATGCGGAAGTGCAGTGAGCCGTCCGGGCGCGGGTCGGCCGTGACCCTGACCTCCGGGGCGGGGCCGCCCTCGTCCAGGAACAGTGCTCGGTGGTAGTGAACGTCGGACACTGACAGGGCGTCGGACCTCAGCATGGTGCGGGCCGCCGCGGAGACGAGCTCGAGATGGGCGGTGCCCGGCAGGATGATCGTGTCCTGGATGCGGTGGTCGCGCAGGTAGGCGTTGTCCGCCAGGGCCAGCGGTCCCTGCCATACGCGGCTGGTCCCCTCGGCGGGCTGCGGTCGCCCCAGCAGCGGGTGCGGGGGCTGCTCCGCTGCTCCCTCCGTGGTCGCCGCGGCTGAGGAGGGCGCGGCAGCAGGTGTCGCGGGGGCAGGGGTGCTGCTGATCCAGTGACGGGTGCGCTGCCAGGGGTAGGAGGGCAGTGACACGTAGCGTCCGCCCTCGGTCAGCCGGTCGAAGTCGAGCGGAGTGCCGACGGTGTGCAGGGTGGCTGCGGAGGTGAGCAGGCAGGCGCGTTCGCCGGTGTGGCGGCGCAGGCTGCTGACCGCGGTGGTGTCGGCTCCGGTGTGCAGGCGGCTGGTCTCGCGGATTCCTGTCACGAGCAGAGGATGGGGACTGACTTCGATGAACACGGTGTCACCGAGGTCGAGCTGGCCCCGCACGGCGCCGACGAAGTCGACCGGCTGGCGGATGTTGCGCACCCAGTAGTCGGCGTCCATGCCGGAGCCGTCGATCGCCTCGTTCAGCAGGGTGGAGTGCAGCGGGACGCGGCCCGGGCGGGGGGTGAGATGGGACAGCTCGGCGAGCAGATCGTCACGCAGAGCGTCCATTTGCGGACAGTGCGAGGCGAAGTCGACATTGACCCGCCGGTTGTCCACGCCGCTGGCGTCGAGAGCGGCCAGCACCCGGGTGAGGGCATCACCGTCCCCGGACAGCAGAGTGGAGGTGGGACTGTTGATGGCTGCCACGGCGACCTCGTCCTCGAAGCCGACCAGCGCGGCCGTGGCCTCTTCGGCGGGCAGCGCCACCCAGGCCATGGTCCCGCGGCCGGACAGACGCTTGGCCAGTCGGCTGCGACGGCAGATGACGGCGGCGGCATCCGGCAGGGACAACGCCCCCGAGATGTAGGCGGCGGCGGATTCGCCCATGCTGTGGCCGATGACCGCATCCGGCTCGACACCCCAGGATCGCCACAGCTCAGCCAACGCGATCTCCATGGACCACAAGGTGGGCTGGATGACGTCGAGTTGCTTCAGGCGCTCCTCGTCGGCCGAGCGCAGCAGTTCGATGACCGACCAGCCGGTCTCGGCTTTGACGGCCTCGTCGCAGGCCTCCATAGTCCGGGTGAACACCGGCTCGGTATCCAGGAGTTCGCGTCCCATCCCCGGCCACTGCGAGCCCTGGCCCGGGAAGACGAAGACGATCCGGGGACGGGCACCGGGATCGGTGTAGTCGCTGAAGGACAGGCCGGGTTCGTCCTCACCCTCGGCGAAGCCGCGTAGCGCGGCGGCTGCCTCCGCGTGACTGTCGGCGGGCAGTGCCAGCCGGGCGTCATGGGTGGTGCGGCGCCGCGCCGCGGAGTAGCAGATGTCGCGCAGGGAGTGCCGGGTGCCGGGTCCGCCGAGATGGTCGGCCATGCGGCGGGCAGCTTCGGTGAGGCCCTCTGGGCTCAGGGCGGACAACACCAGCAGCTCGCTCCGCTCGTCCGGCTCTTCGCCGTCCGTTTCGGTTGCGGCCGGTTCGGGGGCGGCTTCGAGGACGAGGTGGGCGTTGGTACCGGAGAAGCCGAAGCTGCTGACCCCGGCGATGGCGGGTCGGCCCCGTTCGGGTATCGGAGTGGCCTGAGTGGGAACGATCAACGGCTGGTTGTCCCAGTCGACGGCCGGGTTCGGGTTCTTCAGGTGCAGGTTGGGCGGAACGGTCTTGTTCTCCAGGCACAGGACGGCCTTGATGAGCCCGGCGATGCCGGCGGCCGCCTCGGCGTGGCCGATGTTGGTCTTCACCGAGCCGACCAGACAACGCCGGTCCGCGGCACGGGGCCCGACGATGTCGGCCAGGGCCTCGAGCTCGACCGGGTCACCCACGCTGGTTCCGGTGCCGTGGGCTTCGATGTAGTCGATGTCGGCCGGATCGATGCCGGCGTTGGCGTAAGCGCGGCGCAGCACGTCGCGCTGGCCTTCGACGGCGGGGGTGACCAGATAACCGCTGCTCTGGCCGTCGTTGCCGACGGCGGAGCCGCGGATGACGGCACGGACGCGGTCGCCGTCGGCGAGAGCGGCGGACAGCGGTTTGAGAATGACCGCCCCGATGCCGTCGCTCCGGACGAAGCCGTCACCGGAGGCGTCGGCGAACTTGCAGCGGCCGTCGGAGGCGAGCATGCCGGCGCCGGAGTAGACGACGCCCTCTTCCGGCAGCAGGACGATGTTGACGCCGCCGGCGATCGCCAGAGGGCATTCGCCCAGCCGGATGGCCTGGACGGCGTTGTGGACGGCGACCAGTGCGGAGGAGCACGCGGTGTCGACGGTGAAGCTGGGACCGCGCAGATCGAAGGCGTAGGACAGGCGGCCGGAGGTGATGGCACGCGATGCTGCGCCGGTCATGGCGTACAGGTCCAGCTGGTCGCGGTCCTCGTACTGCAGGTGCCAGTAGTCCCCGCCGAGCTGTCCGATGAACACACCTGTGTCGGTGCCCGCGATGCGCGGCAGGGGCTGTCCCGCGTCCTCGAGGGCCTCGTAGGCGACCTCCAGCAGCAGGCGCTGCTGGGGGTCCATGCGGTCGGCTTCCCGGGGGGAGATGCCGAAGAACTCCGCGTCGAAGGCGTCGATGTCGCGCAGCAGGCCGCCCCACCGGCTCACGGTGCGGCCGGGGGTGCGGGGCGTGGAGTCGTAGACGGCGTCGACGTCGTAGCGCTCGGGCGGGATGTCCGTGATCGCGTCGCGGCCCTGAAGCAGCATCTCCCAGAGTTCTTCAGGGCTGGTGGCGTCGGCGAAGTGTCCCGCCATGCCGATGATGGCGATCGGTTCGCTGACGGGATCAGCCGCGGGTGTCGGGTCGTGAGGCATGGATGTCCTTCCGGGCATGGCGTAGCCGTTCACTGGTGAAGCAGCACGGAAGGAGCCGCGGTGTGCACGCGGCGGACCGGCAGCAGCCGGCCCGGTGGCGGGCGTACGCACCGAGGGACGCATGAATATGGAGGGGGAGGGACCGGAGCCACTGTGAACGGTGTGAGGCGTGGCGAGCGCGTCGTTCCGTTCACAGGCCGGACGTGGCTGTCGGCACAGCCACCGATCCCCATGTCGCTACGGCGCCGGTTGAACGCCCCGCACCGAATACCCCCGCTGTTTCGACATGTATCGAGATTGGCTCGCCACGGGCTTCCATGCAACGCGGCGCAGGGTGATGCTCATCACATTCAGTGATCCCTTGGTTCGAGGTTGACATTCATCGAATCAGGGGCAACTCTGGAAGCTTGATTCGTTGTTTATCTATATAGGTGGTCGTGGTGAGAGCCCTTCCACGGCCGTTCGGACACGCCGCGACAGGAGCCGATCAGATCCGATGAGCGATTCCGCCGCTCCTCCCTCGGAAGACACCGAGCAGGCCGCAAGTGCCTGCTGTGCCGCGATCGCCGAATTACAGCGCCGGGCGCAGCAGGGTGTGGCCCAGCGCGTGCAGACCGACACCGGCGAACCCCTCGCCTCGCTGTCGACCGAACCTGTGCACGACGCCTGACCGACCGCCCAGCCCTTTCGTGAAAGGACACCGCACTGTGGTTGCCCCCAACCCTGACCGCCTTCCCGTTGCCGTGATCGGAGCCGGACCCGTCGGTCTGGCCGCCGCCGCGCACTTGGCCGAACGCAGCGTCCCCTTCGTCGTCGTGGAAGTCGGTGACGTCCCAGCAGCAGCCGTGCGGGCCTGGTCCCACATCCAGATCTTCAGCCCGTGGGAGTACAACACCGATCCCGCCGCCCGACGCCTGCTCGCGGCGGCCGGATGGGAAGAGCCCGACCCGTCCGCCCTGCCCACCGGTGGCGACCTCGTCAAGCAGTACCTGCAGCCGTTGGCCGAACTGCCGACTCTGGCGCCCCACATCCGTTACGGCGCCGCGGTCACCGCCATCAGCCGCCTCGACGTCGACCGGCTGCGCACCGCCGACCGCGAGAAGACTCCCTTCGTCCTGCGCCTGTCCAACGGCGAGGAACTGCTCGCCCGCGCCGTCATCGATGCCTCCGGTACCTGGCGCCAGCCCAGTCCGGTCGGTGCCAACGGGCTGCCGGCCCACGGCGAAGCGGAAGCCGCGGCCTGGATCAACCACGGTCTGCCGGACGTCTTGGGTGACGACCGCGCACGGCATGCCGGTCGTCACACCGTCGTCGTCGGAGCTGGACATTCAGCCGCCAACACCTTGCTGGCCCTGGCCGAACTGGTCGACGCCGAACCGGGAACCACCATCACGTGGGCCATCCGGGCCGCTGACCCGGCTGCTTCCTTCGGCGGCGGCAGCGACGACGAACTGCCCGCCCGCGGCGCGTTGGGCTCCGGCCTGAAGATGCTCGTCAACACGGGCCGAGTCACCCTCGCCGCGAACTTCCGCACTCACACCGTCCGTTGCCTCGGCGACGACCCGACCCGGGATCAGGTCGAACTCGTCTCCCGCGGCCCCGATGGCAGCGAGCAGACCATCACCGCCGACCGGATCGTGGCCGCCACCGGCTTCCGCCCGGACCTTGGCATCACCAGCGAACTGCGCCTGGAGCTGGACCCGATCATGTCCGCGCCCCGTGCGTTGGCTCCGCTGATCGACCCCAACCAGCACTCCTGCGGCACCGTCACTCCGCACGGCTACCGCGAACTGGCCCATCCCGAACCGGGCTACTTCACCGTCGGTATGAAGAGTTACGGCCGCGCGCCGACCTTCCTCATGCTCACCGGTTACGAACAGGTCCGCTCCATCGCAGCCGCCCTGGCCGGCGACATGGAGGCCGCCCAGTCGATCGAACTGCAGCTGCCGGAGACCGGGGTCTGCTCGGTGACCGCCGGCGGCGAGGCCATCGCGCAACGGCTGGGACTGAGCAAGGAACAGCATGAGCAGCTGCTGCACGCCACCGCGAAGCATCTGGGCACCTCGTCCAGTGCCGCGGACGCCGTCCTCGCGGCCGCCACGGAGCTCGGCATCGATCACACCGCCGCCCTTCAGCTGGCCGCTTACGCCGCCGAACAGTTCGACGTGCCCGGCGCCCCCGGCTGCTGAACCGCGACTGCCTCTCTCCCCGGCTCAGGGCCGGGGAGAGAGGTGGCGTCGCGTCCAGTGACTCAAGCCGTTCGATGCACCTTGTGCTGAGCCGCCTGTGCCCTCGGCCGCACCACGAGCAGGTCAACGTTGACGTGCGAGGGCCGGGTCACCGCCCACGTCACCACGTCCGCGACGTCCTCGGCCACCAGCGGGCGGGGGACGCCGTCGTAGACGGCATCGGCCTTCTCCAGATCCCCGCGGTAGCGGTTGAGGGAGAACTCCTCGGTGTGAACCATCCCGGGCGCAATCTCGATCACGCGCAGCGGCTCCCCGCACACCTCAAGGCGCAGTGTCTCGGCCAGCACGTGAGCGCCGTGCTTGGCCGCGCTGTAGCCGCCCCCGCCTTCGTAGCAGGTGAACGAGGCGGTGGAGGAGAGGACGACCACGACGCCGTCCCCCGAGGCCCTGAGCCGGGGCAGCAGTGCCTGCGTCATGTGCAGCGCACCGATCACGTTCACTTCGTACATCGACCGCCAGTCGCCGGGATCGGCGTTCTCGACGTACTCGGTTCCGTACGCCCCTCCGGCGTTGTTGACCAGTACGTCACACGCCGGCAGCTGGTCGGCGAAGGCCGAGACGGCCGCCTTGTCGGTCACGTCCAGCGGGAACACCCGGGCTGTTCCGCCCTGGCCCTGGATCTCTTTGGCGACTGCCTCCAGCCGGTCGACTCGCCGCGCGGTCAGTGTGACATGGAAGCCCTCTTGTGCGAGTGCCCGCGCGGTCGCCGCGCCGATACCGCTGCTGGCCCCGGTGACAACGGCCGTCTTCACGGCCCTCGTCGTGTCGGCATGATGCGTGTCGGTCACGCTTCCCCCAGCCATTGATTAGATGAGTGTCTAATCAATGGATCTTGGCAGGAGCTGAAACAAGTGTCAACATAGATGCATGTCGAAGCTAGCGCAGTCGGTGACAGGTGCCTCCGCCCCGCCGTGCTGCCCCTCCCTCACGGAGAGGGAACTCACCGAAGAAGAAGCCGAGATCACGGCCGCCATGTTCAAGGCGCTGGGGGATCCGGTGAGGCTGCGCCTTTTCTCCAAGGTCGCATCTCACCCCGACAGGGAAGCCTGTGTGTGCGACATCGCCGATGTCGGCGTCTCCCAACCCACGGTCAGCCACCATTTGAAGAAGCTCCGCGAAGCGGGCCTGCTGCTGTCCGAGCGGCGCGGAACCTGGGTCTACTACCGAGTCGCGCCCGCTGTCCTCGCCGCGCTGTCCGGCTTTCTCGCCACACACGACTGATTGGGCTCCTCGCGTGCCGCGCTGCCCAGCCCGGCCGGGCAGTGCGGCGCTTTTGCCGTGCTTGGACCTTCTCCGGTGCTTGGGTGGGCGGTGAGTACGCCATGAAGGCGGGGTCGTTGTCTGCTGCCGCTTCCGGGAAAAGGCAGGGGGTGATCTGACGGCACGGGCCGCGCCGTGCCGCCCAGAAGTCGACAAGCACGGGCCAGTCACTCTTGAGGATGTCCTGTTCGAAGGAGTCGTCGGTGAGGTTCTTGAGGGCCACGGTGAATTCCTCGTTCGCGATGAGGCGGACGACGTCAGACGGTGACGGTCGTCACGGGCGCTGCTCGTGCCTCTCCGAGGGCTGCCAGGTAGTGCTCGGCGTCCAGCGCGGCGGCGCAGGCCAGGCCCGGCCGCAATGATCGCCTGTTGGTAGGTGTGGTCCACGACGTCGCCGCCTCCGAAGACGCCGGGGACGTTCGTGAGGGTCGAGGGTGACCGGGCCTTCAGATAGCCCTCGGAATCCAGCTTCAGCTGGCCCTTGAACAACTCGGTGCGCGGGTCGTGGCCGATCGCGATGAACAAGCTGGTCGCAGCCAGTTTGCGTGTCCTGCCGGTGAGCGTGTCGCGCAGGGTGAGGCCGGACCACATGCCGTCCCCCTCGTGGAGTTCGGCGACCTCGCTGTCGAAGGCGAAGGAGATCTTGTCGTCGGAGGACGCCCGGTCCTGCATGACCTTCGAGGCCCGCAGGGTGGAGCGGCAGTGGACGACGGTGACCGACTTCGCGAGGGGGTGAGGAAGGTGGCCTCCTCCATGGCGGTGTCGCCGCCGCCGATGACGACGATGTCCCGATCCCGGAAGAAGAGCCCGTCACAGGTCGCGTACCAGGACACGCCCCGGCCGGACAGCTCCTCCTCGCGGGGCAGGCCGAGCTTGTGGTAACCGGAGCAGGTCGCGAGGATCACCTTCCTCGCGCGGTGCACGGTGCCGACGGATTCGGTGAGCAACTTGATGTCACCGGCCAGGCCGACGGAGACGATGTCGTCGTCGATTGCCTTGGCACCGAACTTCTTGGCCTGGACCCGCATGTTCTCCATCAGTACCGGCCCGTCGACGCCCTCGGGGGGAAGCCGGGGAAGTTCCCCACCCCGGTCGTGGTCGTCAGGGAGTTGCCGACGAAGATGGAGCTGCCGAGCAGCAGGAGCCTGGGCTGGGCGCGGGCGGTGTAGAGGGTGGCGGTGTATCCGGCGGGGCCGGAGCCGATGATGGCGACGTCGCGTATGTCGCTACGCCGTGGCCTCCGGCTTCTCGGGGGCGATCTCGGCGATCAGGCCCTCGACCAGGGTTTTGATCTCGTCGCGGATCGGGCGGACGGCCTCGACGCCCTGGCCGGCCGGGTCGTCCAGTTGCCAGTCCAGGTATCGCTTGCCGGGGAAGACCGGGCAGGTGTCGCCGCAGCCCATGGTGATGCAGACGTCGGACTCCTTGACCGCGTCGACGGTGAGGATCTTCGGGGTCTCGGCGGAGATGTCGATGCCGACCTCCGCCATGGCCTCGACGGCGGCCGGGTTGACGTGCTCGCCCGGGTTGGAGCCGGCGGAGCGGACCTCGATGCGGCCCCCGGCCAGGTGGCTCAGCCACGCTGCGGCCATCTGGGAACGGCCGGCGTTGTGGACGCAGACGAAGAGGACGGAGGGCTTGTCGGACATCAGAGGTCTCTCTTGTCTCGCAACAGGGACGGGCACGGATCACAACAGATGGACCACAACAGCACCCGGTGGTGTCAGTCACCGCTGATGTGAGAGTATCAGCGCATGCTGACGTCAGTCGACACTGATCTGATTCGGGTTCTGGCCGACCCGCTCAGGCTCCAGATCGTGACCCTGCTCGCCCAAGAGACGCTGTGCACCACCCACCTGGTGGAGGAGACCGGTGCCAAGCAGACCAACCTCTCCAACCATTTGAGAGTGCTGCGCGAGGCCGGGGTCGTGGAGACGGAGCCGTGCGGCCGGTTCACCTACTACAAGCTGCGCGCGGACGTCATCGCCTCCCTCGCGGGCCAGTTCGCCGAGCTGGCCGAGTCCGCCCGCACGGCCGCCGACAACAAGCGGTCCTGCCCCTGATCCCTCGCCTCCCCGGCGACTGCACCAAGGAGTCCTTGTTGACCGCCACGCACGACTTTGCCGCGGAGTCGGCGATACCCGCGGCCGAACCGCAGCCTGCTCCGGGCGCCACCCCGCCCCGCAGGCCGCTGGCCGCCCGGGCCGCCGCCGAACTGGTCGGCGCCGCGGGCCTCGTGGCGGTGGTGATCGGCTCCGGTATCCAGGCCACCGAGCTGACGAAGGACGTCGGGGTGCAGTTGCTGGCCAACTCCCTGGCCACCGTCTTCGGCCTCGGCGTCCTGATCCTCCTGTTCGGCCCGGTCTCCGGCGCGCACTTCAACCCGGCTGTCACGCTGGCCGAGTGGTGGACGGGCAGGCGCGGTGGCGCGGGGGTGACAACCCGCGAGGCGGCGGTCTATGTCCCCGCGCAGATCGTGGGTGCGATCGCGGGAGCGATCCTGGCGGACGCGATGTTCGGCGAGCCGCTGGTGGAGTGGTCGACCCGCGACCGGTCCGCCGGGCACCTGCTGCTCGGCGAGGTCGTCGCCACGGCCGGCCTGATCCTGCTGATCTTCGGCCTGGCCCGCACCGACCAGCTGCGATTCGCCCCCGTCGCCGTCGCCTCCTACATCGGCGCCGCCTACTGGTTCACCTCGTCGACGTCCTTCGCGAACCCCGCGGTGACCATCGGCCGTGCCTTCAGCGACACGTTCGCGGGCATCGCGCCCGGCTCGGTCGCGGGCTTCATCGGCATGCAGCTGATCGGCGCCGTGGTCGGACTGGCGCTCGTGGCCCTCATCTTCCCGCCCGGGCGGGAAGTCGCCGAGTGACGCGGACGCCACAGGTGGTGGTGATCGGCGGCGGCCAGGCCGGGCTCGCCGCCGGCTACCACCTGCGCCGCCTGGGCGTGGACTTCGTCATCCTCGACGGCCAGTCCACGCCGGGCGGCGCCTGGCAGCACGCCTGGGACTCCCTGCACCTGTTCTCCCCGGCCGCCCACTCGTCCCTGCCCGGCCGGCTCATGCCGTCCCAGCCCGGCGAGACATATCCCGATGCCTCGCACGTGGTCGCGTACCTCGCGGACTACGAGAAGCGGTACGACCTTCCCGTCCAGCGTGGCGCTCTCGTCCAGGCCGTGCACCGCGACGGGCCCTTCCTCCGCATCCAGGCCGACACCGGCACCTGGCAGGCCCGCGCGGTCATCAGCGCCACCGGCACCTGGACGCGCCCCTTCCTGCCGGCCGTCCCGGGACGCGAAGTCTTCCAGGGCCGGCAGCTGCACACCGTGGGCTACCGCCGCCCCGGCGACTTCGCCGGCCAGCGTGTCATCGTGGTCGGCGGCGGCAACTCCGGCGCCCAGATCGCTGCCGACCTCGCCCACGACACCGAGCTGACCTGGGTCACCCAGCGGCCACCGCGGTTTTTGGCCGACGACATCGACGGCCGCGCCCTGTTCGACGTCGCCACCGCCCGCCGCCGCGCCCTGGACGAGGGCCGCACCGACACCGCAGGCGTCGCCGCGCTCGGCGACATCGTCGCCGTACCGCCTGTGCGCCAGGCCCGGGACGCCGGACTGCTGAAGGCATCACCGATGTTCCTACGGCTCGACCGGCACGGAATCCTCTGGGCCGACGGGAGACGGGCGTCGGCCGACACGGTGATCTGGTGCACCGGTTTCCGTCCGGCACTTTCGCACCTGGCGCCCCTCGGGTTGCGCGGGGTACGGGGCCACATCGCCACTGCGGGCACCCGAGCGGTGGATGAGCCGCGCCTGCACCTGCTCGGCTACGGCGACTGGACCGGCCCGGCCTCCGCCACCCTGATCGGTGTCGGTCGCCCGGCCCGTGATGCGGCCCGCGAGATCGCCGAACTCCTGAAAACCGCTCACTGCCACCGCCGACTCCACGGTGAGATCGGCCACGTCCCACCCGTCGAATACGAGGCCGCTTCCTACCTCACAGCCGCAAAACCACAGGTCACAACCACAAACTGAGATCGCTACCGGACCCGGGGCGGTTCAGTGTCGGTGAACGCGGGCTGGGCAACCTCGCCTTGCAGGACGAGCAGTGGGTGCCGCAGGGCGAGAATCTCCACGTCTTTTTCGCGGTCGCTCATCAGCAGGAGACGTAGCAGGGTGAAGATGTCGGTGGCGGCGAGGTAGGCCAGGCGCAGCAGCACGACCGGTCATGATGTCGTCCTCCCTCGCCCGGGTGAAGACAGTGGGGTAGCCGGCAGCCACATCAGAGATGGCCGACCAAGGCCGTGGCCTGGGCGGGTGATTTATCGGCACCCGCCGAGCCCTACGGCGTTGAGCAGGACCGCCGCAATACCTGCCGCTGCGTCCGGCGGCGAGCGGGTCAGTCCTCGAGTTCGTGCCGGACGCGGCGGGAGGGCTGGAAGGCGTACAGGTCAAGGATGCCCGGTGGCTCGGCCAGGCCGGGGCCGCCGCCCTGGACCCAGGTGGTGATGTCGGTGGTGGCGTCGGGGTCGTTGACCAGGCCGAGCCAGACGGGGCGCCCGCCGGCCTTGCGGCCGGCCGTGGAGGGCTGGACGACGATGACGTTGGCGCGTTCGCAGGCGTCGAGGCAGTTGGTGACTCGTACGGTCGCGGCGCCGTCCACGGCCTGGCGCAGGTCGCGCAGTTGGGCTGTGTGGTCGAGGCCGGGGATCTTGGGGGTGCCGCAGCAGCAGCCACGGCAGACGGTGATGGTGGGCCGTGCCGCTCCCGTTGCAGGGGCGGTACGGCGGGTTCGTCTGCTCACGCGGTGTCCTTGGCGGGGTTGGTCCAGGCGGCCTCGCGCAGCAGGCGCAGGCCGTTGAGGCCGATGATGACGGTGGAGCCCTCGTGTCCGGCGACGCCGAGGGGCAGCGGGAGGGTGCCGATCAGGTCCCAGGCGACCAGGGCGGTGATGAACACTCCGGCGAGGGCCAGGTTCTGGCTGACCAGGCGGCGGGCGGTGCGCGAGAGGTTGACGACGGTGGGGATGGTGGCCAGCTCGTCGCGGACCACGACGGCGTCGGCGGTCTCCGGGGCGAGGTCGGAGCCGGCCTTGCCCATGGCGATGCCGGAGCGGGCGGCGGCCGGCGCGGAGGCGTCGTTGACGCCGTCGCCGACGACGAGCACCTTGCGGCCCTGCTCTTGCCATTCCCGCACGGCGGTGACCTTGTCCTGCGGCAGCAGCCCGGCGCGGACGTCGGTGATGCCGACCTCGGCGGCCAGGCGCCGGGCGGCGCGCTCGTTGTCACCGGTCAGCAGCACCGGGGTGCGGCCGGTCAGGCGGGTGAGTGCGGCGACGGTGGTGGCGGCGTCCGGCCGCAGCCGGTCGGCGATCCCCAGTACCCCCACCGGTGTTCCGTCGCGCAGCACCGCCACCGCGGTGCGCCCGGCCTCCTCCAGCTCCCGCACCACCTTCTGGTGGGCCGGGTCGGCGTCGGCGGGCAGCAGCCGGGCGGGGGAGCCGACCTGGACGGCGTGGCCGTCGACGGTGGCCCTGACACCCCGCCCGGGGACGGAGGCGAAGCCGCCCGCGTCGGCAAGAATCAGACTGCGTCCGCGGGCGGCGTCCACGACGGCGCGGGCCAGCGGGTGCTCGCTGGGGTGCTCGGCCGAGGCAGCGAGCGCGACGGCGTCGATCTGTCCGAGGCGTTCCATCACGACGGCGGACTTCGCGAGGACGCCGTGGCGTCCGGCGTCGGCGATCGCGGACAGCAGCGGCGGCATGGTGGAGAGCACGACCGCGCACGGCGAGGCGACGATCATGAAGGTCATCGCCCGCAGCAGGGCCGACTGCACCTCGTCGCCGAAGGTGAGCGGGACGGTGAAAACGGCCAGGGTCGCGATGACCATGCCGATCGAGTAGCGCTGTTCGATCTTCTCGATGAACAGCTGGGTGGGGGCCTTGGTCTCGGAGGCTTCCTCGACCATCGTCACGATCCGGGCGATCACGGAGTCCGCCGGGTCGCGCTCGACGCGCACGCGCAGGGCTCCGGTGCCGTTGACGGTGCCGGCGAACACTTCGTCCCCAGCCTGCTTGGCCACCGGCAGTGACTCGCCGGTGATGGTGGCCTGGTCGACGTCGCCGGCTCCGGTGAGGACCTGGCCGTCACCGCCGACCCGTTCGCCGGGCCTCACCAGGATCGTGTCCCCGACCTTCAGCCGTGCGGCGTCGACGCTCTCCTCCGTGCCGTCGGGCAGGAGCCTCGTCGCGGTGGAGGGGGCGAGGTCGAGCAGGCCGCGCACCGAGTCCGCGGTGCGGGCGGTCGCGACCGCCTCCAGGGCGCCGGAGGTGGCGAAGATGACGATCAGCAGCGCACCGTCCAGAATCTGGCCGATGGAGGCGGCGCCGAGCGCCGCGACGACCATCAGCAGGTCCACGTCCAGCGTCTTGTCCTTGAGGGCCTTCAGCCCCTCCCAGCCCGGCTCCCAGCCGCCAGTGACGTAGACGGTGGCGAACAGCGTCCCCCACAGCCACCCCGGGGCGCCCAGCAGGTACAGCGGCAGGGCGAGCAGGAACAGCACCAGCGCCGCGAGCGCCCACCGAGCCTCCGGCAGTGCCAGGACGCGCGTGCGGCGCCGCGGCAAGGAGGGACGCGGCCCGACGGCGGCCTGCGCGGGCCGCCGGTCCAGGACAGAGGGCATGACGGAGCAACCCTTCGCGGGTGGGCGGGGCAACGGCCCTCATGGTACAGGAATATCTGAACAGGTTTTCATGTGTGGTCGCTAGGATGGGCACCATGGGTCACGGAGCCGACGACAGGAACAACGCCACCTCGCGCGAGCGACTGGACGCGGCGGGGGCAACCGACGTCGCTGCGACCCTCCAGGCCCTCGCCACCCCCTCACGCCTGTACATCCTGGCCCGGCTCCAGGAAGGCCCCTGCTCGGTCGGCGACCTCGCCGACTCCGTCGGCATGGAAGCCTCCGCCTGCTCCCACCAACTGCGCCTGCTGCGCAACCTCGGACTGGTCACGGGTGAACGCCACGGGCGCTCGATCGTCTACGCCCTCTACGACAACCACGTCGCCGAGCTCCTCGACCAGGCGCTCTACCACGTAGAACACCTGCGCATGGGAATCCGCGACACCCCCGCAGTCGCCACCGAAGAGGCACCAGCCGGTCTGTAGGGCACTGTCACGTTGTTGGGTCGGGTGGTGCTGACGGCTCGCCGGGGTGATGGCTCGCCCGCGCGGGGCGCCGTGATCAGGCCGCCGCGGTGGCGCCGGTAACCTGCCGCCAGACAGTGAAGCGCTGGTTCATCCCGGTGCGGTACCGGGCCGCGGCCAGACGGTGACGCCGGGGCCGGACGTGGGACGAGATGCCGTTGAACGCGGACAGGAACCGCTGCGCGCAGCCAGGTGAGGTGAAGCGTTTCATCGCGCGCTCGCGCCGGCGGGTTGTCTGGTGGAAGTTCTCGGCCCGGTGGTTCAGGCACTTCGAGGTGCGGTGCTCCACGCCCGGCATGACCTGGTGGTGGGCCGCGCCACAGGAGCGGAGCTTGTCGGTCACCATCACCCGCGGCACGTACTCCAGATCCTTCGGAGCCGGCGAAGGAACCGCAGTGCGCCTTCAGGTCGCGCCGGGGCCGGACCAGGATGTCCAGCACGTTCCCGTCCCGGTCCACGGCCCGCCACAGGTACTTCCGCTCTCTGTCGATCTTGATGAGGGCCTCGTCCAGGTGCCACGCGTCCCCGGGCCTCGGCCGTCATCGGCGCAGTCCGTTCGCGTAGGCCTGCCCGAACGTGGCACACCAGCGGCGGACCGTCTCGTGGGAGACGACGGCACCGCGCTGCGGCATCCGCTCCTCCACCTCACGGAACGACAGCGGGAGGCGGAAGGACAGCCCCACGCAGGGGGAGATGCCCTCCACCGGGTACCGGTGCCCCCGGTACGACGGCGACGCGTCCCCCACGGACACCTCCTCCGACGTGATCAACCCGACGGTCATCCCACCCGGTCGGCCAACGTGACAGTGCCGCTCGGCTACCACCTGACGCTGGTCAGCGACGCCACCGCGGCCCTCAGCCCCGAGATGATGCACGCCGCTCACGAACTCAACGGCCCACCTACGCCCAGGCCATCGTCACCACGAACCAACTCGTCACCGCATTCAACGGGTCCCGTGATGACAGTCGGACTCGCCCGTGTTGAGGCTGCGGGGCCGCTACGCAACACCTCGCCATGCGGGCTTACCAGTCTCAACCCCTGCTTGTGCGAGGACCTTGCTGACGTGGGCCGGCAGGAGGGCGCCGCCGGACGACTCGTTGTGCGACATGGCGTTTCCTCTTCTTTGAGGGAATCGGAGTGGGAGCGACGCGCGCATCGCCCTGGACTGGCGCGGCAGGTCGCGGGACCGTTCAGGAGAGCCAGTCGGTGTAGTGGGTGGGGGCGATGCGGGCGTCGCTCGGGGCGGTGAGGACCTCGCCGTGGACGGCGGCGAACATGCCGGCGCTGTCGTCGGTGACGACAGCGCGCCCGTCGCCCCTGGCGGCCAGGGTGAGCCGGCCGAGTTCGTCGAGGGGGAGGACGTCGGGACCTGCGATGTTGAGGACGCCGTTCAGAGGGCTGCCGGTGGCGACTTCGGCGACGATGCCGGCGACGTCCGCAGCGGCGATCGGCTGGATCGGCGTGCGTGGCAGGCGAACGGTGTCGCCGTCGGCGGTCATGGCCAGGGCCGTTTCCATGAACTCCATGAACTGCGTGGCGCGGACGATGGAATACGGGATCGGCCCGGCCTTGAGGATGTTTTCCTGAAGCACCTTCGCCCGGTAGTAGTCCAGGTCGGGCACCCGGTCCGCGCCGACGATCGAGAGGATGGCGAAGTGCCCGACCCCGCCCTTCTCGCTCGCGGCAAGAAGGTGGTCCATCGAAGTCCGGAAGAAGGCGAGCGAGGCGGCGTCGAAGGTCGGGGAATTCGTCAGGTTGATGACGACGTCGACGCCCGCCACGGCCGCTTCCAGCCCCTGGCCGGTGATGATGTCCACGCCGGTGGAGAGGGAGTGCGGTACGGCCTGGTGTCCGGCCGCGTTCAGGTTTTCCACGACCCGTGACCCGATCAGCCCGGTTCCGCCGATGACTGCGAATTTCATGATCTGGCCTTCCTTCGAAGAATTTGCTCGAAAAGCGGCTTGTGTGACCTTTGCCTTACTCTACGTACACCCGAACTCGGACACTCTCGCCCCGGCGAGCACGGCCACACCGTCGCCGCCCGCCTTGCCCCCTCGGCTGATCTGCTGCGCGCCGCGTTCACCCGCCACACCGTCACCGTCGGCAAATCCCTGTGGATCAGCGGCACCCACTGGAGGGCGCCCCCGCCGCGGCCCTCGAGCAGGGCGACGTCCGGCAGGCTGCCGGAACCCGTCTGGCGCCCCGGTCCTGTCCGACCGGGCCCCGGCCCGCGACGGGGTACAGGGCGGCCCGCACGGGGCTGCCCCCCCGTCGCGAGGCCACGTCATGGCCGGCCGCCCTGTCCGCGTCTACCTGGTGATCAACCCGGGCCCGCTGTTCGGCGCCCGCCGCATCACCTTCCGCAGCTCCGCCCTCGCCGGTTTTGTCGTCCACGTCCACGTCGGCGGCCGGTCCCAGTCTCCAGGTGTCCACGATCAAGGAAAAGCTTCACTTCCCGGGCAGAGCTTTAGCATCGGCTCATGCCAACCGAGCGGATGGAAGCGTTCAGCGATGGGGTCATCGCCATCCTGATCACGGTCATGGTGCTCGAGCTGCCCACCCCGCACGGCACCACTTGGGCGGCCCTGCACGACGGGCTTCCGGTGCTGCTGACCTACGTGCTCAGCTTCGTCTACCTCGGCATCTACTGGAACAACCACCATCACATGCTGCAGGCGACCGATCGGGTGAACGGGGTGATCTTGTGGGCGAACCTGCACCTGTTGTTCTGGCTCTCCCTGATCCCCTTCACCACGGCCTGGATGGGCCAGAACCACTTCGCCGCCGTCCCCACGGCCGCGTACGGCATCGACCTGCTCGCCGCTGCCCTGGCCTACTACACGCTGCAGAAGACGATCACCCGGGACCAGGGTGCAGAGTCCCTGCTCGCCACCGCCGTGGGCAGGGACCTGAAGGGCAAGGTCTCGCCGCTGCTGTATGCGAGCGGCATCGGGCTGTCCTTCCTGAGCGACTGGCTCGCGGTGGCAATCTATGCCGGCGTCGCGTTGATGTGGCTGGTCCCCGACCGGAGGCTCGAGCGGACCATCGCTCACAGACCGACCCCGGGCCCGGGCGAGTCCGCCCGCTGACCCCCGCGGCGTCACGACGGCAGCGGCCTCCGGTCCTCCACTACGGCGAGGAGGGTGCCCTCACCGGCCCGGACAAGGAGCACGCCGAGACCTCCCTGCTCGCCCTGCACCTGCTCCAGTCGGCTCTCGTGCACGTCAACACGCTGCTGCTTCAGCAGGTCCTCGCCGAACCGGCCGGGACATGGAGACACACGGATGAGGGCCGGCGCAGGCTGACCGCGCTGTTCTGGTCGAACACCAACCTTGTACGGGACCTTCCGCCTCGACATGGACAAGCGGCTCGACCTGGCGCCCATGGCCACACACCCCGATCTCCCCCTCGGCCCCCTCACCCCGCCTCTTCGAACTCGACAACGGCACCATGTCCCAGGCCCGCCTCGTCCGTGAGGTCTGGGGCACTGTCACGTTGGCCGACCGGGTGGGATGACCGTCGGGTTGATCACGTCGGAGGAGGTGTCCGTGGGGGACGCGTCGCCGTCGTACCGGGGGCACCGGTACCCGGTGGAGGGCATCTCCCCCTGCGTGGGGCTGTCCTTCCGCCTCCCGCTGTCGTTCCGTGAGGTGGAGGAGCGGATGCCGCAGCGCGGCGTCGTCGTCTCCCACGAGACGGTCCGCCGCCGGTGTGCCACGTTCGGGCAGGCCTACGCGAACGGACTGCGCCGATGACGGCCGAGGCCCGGGGACGCGTGGCACCTGGACGAGGCCCTCATCAAGATCAACGGAGAGCGGAAGTACCTGTGGCGGGCCGTCGACGCCGACGGCAGCGTCCCGGACCTCCTGGTGCAGAGCCGCCGGGGCAAAGCCGCCGCCCGGCGCTTCTTCCGCCACCTGATGAAGAAGACACGCGTGGTGCCGCGGGTGGTGGTCACCGGCAGGCTCCGCTCCCACGGCGCCGCCCACCGCGAGGTCATGTCCTGCGTCGAGCACCGGCAGTCGAAGTACCTCGACAACCGGGCGGAGAACAGCCACCGGCCCACCCGGCAACGCGAGCGCGCGAGGAAGGGCTTTCGCAGCCTCGGCGGGGCGCAGCGGTTCCTGTCCGCGTTCGGCGGCATCTCGCCCCACTTCCGGCCATGCCGCCACCTGATGACCGCCTCGGCTCACCGAGCCGCGATGACCACCCGCTTCGTCAACTGGGACCAGAGCACCGGCACGGCCGGCCGACCCACCACGGCCTGAACGCGGGCCACCATGCCCGACGCACCATCAGGCAGTCACGCACCCAGCAACGTGACAACGCCAACAGTTCGCCACCCGGCTGTATTCGGGCAACGTCACGGCCAACGACGCAAGCGTGAACATCGATATCCTCACTCGCGCGGTAGCGCAACTGCCCTGGTGGCGCAGACAGAAGATCCTGTTCCGGGTGGACGGGGCCGGGTTCTCCCATGAACTGCTCACCTGGATCGCGAGCGCCGGCGGAGGCTCCAGCCCGACCTTCCGCTGGGAGTGCTCCATCGGCTGGTCCTTCACCGAGTGCGAGCAGGCGGCCATCGAGACCGTGGACCGGCTGGGCCCGTGCAGCCGGCCACCGGAGAAAGCGGCCGGGCGCCGCCGCCCAGGGCAAGGCACCGCGAGCCGGACGGCGGCTGGCGCTACCCCAGCTGCGCACGTCAGTCTCCCTGCTGGCCGATGCGGGACCGGCCCGCCGTGCCAAGCTGCCGGGCATCTCCCGGCACCGCGCCGAGCAGTCCCTGGCCGGAGCCCTGATCGCACAGGCCCTCATGGAAGCCTGCGGGGCCAGGAGCGTCGAGATCTGCCCGTGGTCCACCCGGGAAGGGCTCCTGCTCGAACGCCTCGGCCCACCCCACATCACGGCCGACCGGTCCCGCCTGGCCGGCTGAGCCCGAGGGACGTCGCAAGCGTCGACATCCGCACCATGAGGGTGGCCACCGTGACCGGGCATGAGTCACAGGGGATCCAGTTCCCCGCTCGCGAGCCCCCGCGATCGTGCCCTACCGCCGGCTGTTTCCGGGCTTCGGGTGGTCGTCGGTCTCGTGATCGGTGTGGCCGATGCGTGTTGCAGTGCTTCCGGTACTCGGCGAAGGCCTGACGGGCGGGGGCTTGGTTCACGATCAGGAGGTGGTCGAGGACCTCGCGCCGGATCGTGCCGATCACTCGCTCGCAGTGGGCGTCCCCACGCGGCGCCTGGGGCGCGCTGCGCAGCAGGTCCATGGCTTCGGCCGCGAAGACAGCGTCGAAGGAGTCGGTGTCCCTGCTGTCGTGGTTGCGGAGAACGAGGCGGAGCGACTCGACGCGTGCGCCGAGGCCGGCGGCCGGATGGTGGGCCTACCGGGTCGCCCACTGCGCGGTGGGGTGGGTGGTGATGCCGGTGATGCGGAGCCGGCGGGTGCCGTGTTCGCCGAACGCCGGTGCGTGCGGCCACCTGCCGGTGATCGTGTCGAGGTGGAAGGAGTCCGCCGCGGTGGTTCCCTCGGCCTGGGTGGTGAGGAATACGCGCCGGCTCGGGCCGCTGCCGGCCGCGCACGGGATTTCCCGGATGGTGGACGGTGCGCTCGGCTGCCCCGGCCGGGCCGGCTCACCCTGGATCCGCCGGTGGCACCACCGCGGGTTCTCCTGTGCCAGAGGCAGAACCCGCTACTGGAGCGTGGCGGCCGGGGGCGGCCGGCCGGTGCGGCGTCGGTCGGCGTAGTCCCCCTTCTTGGCGCTCGGCCTGCGGTGCCGGGCCGGCAGCGTCCCCGGCGTGACCGGGAAGAGAAGGCTCCGACGCCGGCACGGTATCAGCGGCGACAGCGCGGCCGGCCAGAAACGGTCCGCGGGCTGGTAGCGGACCGGACCGGCGAGGTGCCGTCGCAGCACCGCGTTCTCGTGCCGCGGCACCAGCAGTTCGGCGTCCTTGGCCGTGTCCCGGCGCAGCAGGACCGCAGACACGGGCAGCAGCGCCCGGGCGGCCCGGTATCGCAGCGAGGTGACCACTGGTGCGGCATCCCGGCCACCGCCGAGGGGTCGTGCGCGTGGGCTCCCACCAGCAGCGATGACTTCACGAGCCCCACACCCTTGTACGACGGTGGCACGGACGACACGGACAACCCCCTCCACCGTGATCAACCCGACGGTCATCCCACCCGGCCGGCCAATATGACAGTGCTGCCCGAACGGCCGAGGGCCGTTGCCGCACCGAGCGGCGTGCGGTTGCGGCCTGCCGTGCTGTGGCGAGCGTTTGCCGGACCTGTCGGCCGGCGCCAGGCTGGGAGCATGGTGCGCGCGTCGGCTTCGAACATGCTGACCGGGTGGGCTGTCGAGAGTCCTGGTCCGATCGCGGACGGCCCACTGGTGTCCGTGCGGCGTACCGTGCCCTCGCCGGGGCCCGGTGAGCTGTTGCTGAGGGTCGAGGCGTGCGGCGTCTGCCGCACGGACCTGCACCTTGCCGAAGGCGACCTGCGCCCGCACCGGGCATCGACCGTTCCCGGTCATGAGATCGTCGGCCGCGTGGCCGCCGTCGGCGAGTCCGTCACGGGGTTCCGGGTCGGCGACCGAGCCGGTGGGGCGTGGCTGCGCAGCACCTGCGGCCGATGCCGCTACTGCCGGGCCGGTCGCGAGAACCTCTGCCCGGCCTCCCTCTACACCGGCTGGGACGCGGACGGCGGTTTCGCCGATGTCACCCTGGTTCCGGCGGACTACGCCTACGTGCTCCCGGACGGCCAGGACGCCGTGCTGCTGGCACCGCTGCTGTGTGCCGGGATCATCGGCTACCGGGCTCTGCGCCGCAGCGCTCTGCCACCCGACGGCCGGCTCGGGATCTACGGCTTCGGGGCCTCGGCCCATCTGGCGGCGCAGGTCGCCCTGGCCGAAGGGGCAACCGTGCACGTGCTGACCCGTTCGGCACGGGCCCGTGAACTCGCCCTCGACCTGGGTGCCTCCTCCGTGGGCGGCGCCTACGACCGCCCGCCCGAACCACTGGATTCGGCGATCCTGTTCGCGCCGGTAGGGGATCTGGTGCCCGTGGCGCTGGAGGCACTGGACCGTTCGGGAACGCTCGCCGTGGCGGGCATCCATCTCACCGACATCCCCGTGCTCGATTACCGCCGTCACCTCTTCGAAGAGCGGAATCTGCGCAGCGTCACCTCCAACACCCGGCAGGACGGCCGCGACTTCCTGGACACGGCCGCGCGGATCGGTGTGCGGGTCACCGTCAGCCCGTATCCGTTGAGCCGCGCCGCCCAGGCTCTGAGGGACCTGGCCGCCGACCGGGTCAGCGGTGCCGCCGTGCTCGTGCCCGGATGACCCGCCGCGACGCACTCCTTGGACGTGCCCCGAGAGGTCGCGGTAGCGGGTGACGGAGTGGTTGAAGAAGTTCCGCCGCGAGCGGCGTGTGCGATGCGACATCCTGCGGGTTCGTCCTGGCTTTCATCTCCCGTTGCTGCAGGTCAGCCCGGCAGACGGAAGTGAGGGATCCGCATAGATCATGACGGACCCCCGGGATTTCTGAAGAACCGTCATGAGTCCTGCACAGACGCACAGACGCACAGACGCACAGACGCACAGACGCACAGGCCGAAGGCGACGAGGTGCCTGGTCAGGACCCATGCCGAAGAACCAAGGACCACGGCGAACTCGCGGGATGACGCGCAGAGTCACATGCGTACGTACTCCTCGGTGTCCTCGGCGAAGTCCGTCAGTGCCTGGTCGGTGAGTGTGGGACGGGTCTGTGCGATGGCCCGCAGATAGTCCTCCGTGTCGGCCGGTGCGCCTTTCCCCTGGGCGACTTCGCGTTCGAAGGCGGTCTGGGCGCCCTTGCGAGCAGCGAACTCGATATCGGCCGGCGTGAACATCGCGCTTGCCTCCACCAGACGGCGGAGATCGACATGGGCGGCGGCGGTCCCGAGGTAGCGTTGCCAGACCGCCGAACGGGCCTGCGGATCGGGCGGGCCGACCGGGATGACGTAGTCGAAGCGGCCGGGCCGAAGGAACGCAGGGTCGAGGAAGCGGACGGAGTTCGTGGCGCAGATCAACAGGCGGTCGTCGTGGTCGCGGAAGCCGGGGATCAGCTTGAGCAGTTCGTTGGTGACCCCATGACTGGGGTCGACAGCCGTACCGGACCGGGCAGAAGCGATCTCCTCGACCTCGTCGATGAAGAGAACCACCGTCTCCAGATCGGCCAGCTCGGTGAACACCTCCCGCAGCGAGGCCGCCAGTCCTCCCTCCCGGAACGACGCAAGCCGGGACGGGAAGAGTTCCACGAAGGGCCACCCCAGCCGCGAGGCAACCGCTCGGGCGAAGCTGGTCTTGCCGGTGCCCGGCGGCCCGAAGAGGATGACCGCCTTCGGCGGCCTCACTCCGTACTGCTCGGCCAGCGCGGGCCGGGCCAGCGGCAGCACGATCCGCCGCTCGATGGCTTCC
Organism: Streptomyces cathayae; assembly: GCF_029760955.1. GTDB lineage: Bacteria > Actinomycetota > Actinomycetes > Streptomycetales > Streptomycetaceae > Streptomyces > Streptomyces cathayae. Next base: position 483,630 of record NZ_CP121682.1, on the reverse strand, counting down.
TTCACCTCTTCCATTCCCGCAAGGCCGTCCCACAGATCCCCTGGAAGCATTCTTCCCCCCAGCTCCGCCAGGAGGCCGGCGTCGCTCGCACCGAGCTGCTCGACCTTCTCGTAGAAGACGAACCCGGTCCGGGACCGGTAGCCCGAGTTTTCCAAGGCAACGGCTCCCGTCGCCCCCGGGGCCAGGAGCGCGCCGATCCGGCGGACTCCCTGGGACCGCAAGCGCCGCTCAAGCTCGGCGATCAAGAAGCTTCCGATGCCGCGGCTGCGCCACGTCCCGGCCAGGGCCACCAGGATGATCCAGCCCCTCTCGCCGGAGACCTGCGCCACGCCGACGCCCACCAGTTCGTCGCCGACCACCGCCACCACGGCCGGTCCTGCGGCCCTGGCTGCGGCCACGACCTCCGATACCGGGAAAACGGCAGGAGCCTCGTCCACCTGCTGGTTCTGGTCCCAGAGCTGGATGGCGCGGTCCAGATCATCGTCGTGGAAGTCCCGAAATCGCCACGCCGGCATCGTCATCACCTTCGAGAGGGGGGGGGCCACCGCTGCTCCCCAGTTCAGGTAGTGCCCCGCCACGGACTCTTGCTTCATTCTCCCCACGTGCGCCTCCCGGGCGCGCGTCGAACGCAGGCGCCGTTGACGAACAGGGGGCCAAGTGACATGTAGCTCAGCGTGATGTTGGCCCTGTGGGCTCGCCGTCGTTCGGCTCCGCCCCTACGACCCGGTCCCTCTTCCCAGACGGTGAGCACGTGCTCCTGGTCGTCCTCCTCCATTGAACCGGGACATGACCCTCGCCGTGAACGGCCTCCTCGGAGGCATCGACTGCGGCGTGGCGGGCGGCGGCCGGCTGAGGGAGCACGCGGGCCCTGCCACCGGGCGCCTCGCCCCGGTCACCGCTGCCGCCCGCGCACCGCCGCTCTACGCGACCCGGCGCGGCGCGCGCTGAGCCCTGGCCCTGCTCGGCGCGGACTGCCCGGCGGCCCGCGCGAGCGCCCAGGGGTGCCTCAGCACTGCGCCGGCTTGCGCCACGAGCACTCCAGGTCCCCGTTGCTCTCCGTGCTCCGGACGGCCTTCGGCCGCACCGTCACCGCCCGGTTCTCGTCGGACGAGGCGAGGGTGGCCACGATGGCGTCCTCGATGCTCTTGACCGAGCCGACGAGGTAGTTGTTGAGGACGACGCTGTAGACGAGTTCGCGTCCGCCCGCGTCGGTGACGTATCCCGACAGGGCCGACGCGCCCGTCAACGACCCCGTCTTGCCACGCGCGTTGAGCGCGGCCGGTGTGCCGCACAGACGCGAGCGCAACGTACCGCCGACGGAGCGGTTCGGGTCACAGGCCACCGGGAGGGCCCGGTACCAGTCGGCGTACCAGGGCTCGGTGCGCACCGACAGGAGCAGCTTGGCGAGCTGGTCCGCGGGGACTCCGTTCATCCGGGACAGCCCGGAACCGTCGACCTGGCGCAGCTTGCCCGGGTCGACGCCGACGCGCTTGAGGTAGCCGCTGATGCCGACGAGGCCGGCATCCCAGGTGCCGCGCCCGGAGGTCTCGTATCCGATCGCCTTGGTCAGCGCCTCGGCGTGCATGTTGTTGGACAGCTTCAGGAACGGGATCAGCAGCTTCTTGAGGGGCATGGACTCGTGCGTGGCGAGCCTGCGCGCGCCCTTCGGAGCCGCCTCGCCGAGCCGGGTCGCCCCGGTGACGCGCACGCCGTGCGCGGCCAGCGCGTCGCGGAAGACGTCCGCGGCGTAGCCGGTGGGCTCCCAGACGCTGACCCACTCCTTGGCGATGGCGCCGCCCACAGGCAGGGTGCCGCTGACGGTGACGGTGTTGGCGCCGTGCTGCCGCTCGACGGTGAGGTCGCTCGGGCCGTCCCGGTCGACGGTGGTCGCGCGCACGTCGAGGTGGACGTAGTGGTTGGCCGGGGTGACGGTGGTGCGCGGCCGGTCGCCGGGCTTGTCCCCCGGCGCCGCATGCACGAGGACCGTGCCGGTGTCGTAGTCGGTGTCGGGGGCGACGCTCAGCGCGGAGGTCTGCGCCGAGTAGTACGAGGATTCGTCGTCGGAGGCCCAGGAGCGGCCGAGCCGTTGGTCGTCGAAGCGGGTGTCGTCGGCGACCAGGCGCCCGGTGACGCGCCGCACCCCCGAGTCGGCGAGCGCGGCGGCGAGCCGGCCGTAGTCCTCGGCGAGCAGGGTCGGATCGCCGGTGCCGCGCAGATACAGGTCGCCGTCGAGCACGGAGCCGTGCCGGGTACCGGTCGACAGGACGTCGGTGGTGAAGCGGTGGTCGGGGCCGAGCAGCGCCATGGCCGCGGCCGAGGTGAGCAACTTGGTGTTGGAGGCGGGCATGAGCCGCCCGCTCGGCAGATGCTGATAAAGGACGGCGCCGGTCTTCGCCTCGGCGACGACGACGCTTGCGGCGCCGCCGTCCATGCGGGCGTCGCCGAGGAGCGTGTCGATGGCCTCCGGCAGCCCGGTCCGGTCACCGTCCGCCCCCGCGGGCGAGCTCCAGCTGAACGTCGCCGCGACCACGACGGCGACGACGGGCCAGATCCAGTGGCGCATGCGGATGGTGCGTCTCACGGGTCTACTCATGCCGCAGGAGCATTCCGGATCCCGGCCGACGGCAACAGACCGCCTCGCCGATCCGCACCCCGCCACCGCTGCGCAGGTGCCCGGCACGGCCGGTCACCACCACCTCGCCACGCACCTCGCTTCCGGGCCTGGGGCGCGTCCAGCGGCTTGCTCTCACAGGGACAGCGTCATGCCCAGGTGCTGCATGGCGGTGGAGGGCGGGCCACCTTCGGAGCGTTCCGCCCGGTGCCGGGCAACTTGACCCCGGCCCGGCCGGGAACGCCGCACAGCAGGCGTTCACCCGGCCCCTCCCCACGTCGCCCGGCGCGCATCTGCCGCAGCCCCGGGCCGGGCGCTCGAGGAACACGCGCGGGCTCGCGGGGCGCGTCCTGCCGGGCCGGGGCAGTCCGACCCTCCCGGGGGCGCCGGGCGGCCGCACTTTGTCCGCCGCAGGAGGCAGGGTGCGGCGAGGAGAGGCGCAGGCCACGGGAGCGTGCCCTGCGGGTTGTCGCCGGTGCCGCACTGGGCGGGACGGGAGGCTGACACGATCGGTAGGGTCGCGGCCGTGGACAGCGATGAGGATGCCCTTTTAACGGAGCAGATCGCCTACTACCGGGCCCACGCGGGCGGATACGACCGGCCCTATGCCGAGCGCGAGGAACTGCGGGAGTTGCTGGCTACGGCGGACGACCTCCCGATTGTCGGGGACGTGCTGGAGCTGGCCTGCGGAACGGGTCAGTGGACCGGGGCGCTCGCTGCTCGGGCGCGCTCTGTGACCGCCGTCGACGTGTCGGACGAGACGCCGGGTATCGCGCGTGCGCGGGTCGTTTCCCCCAACGTCCAGTTCATTCAGGCCGATCTGTTCACCTGGCGGCCGCCGCGCCGCTACGACACCGTGTTCTTCGCCTTCTGGCTCTCCCACATCCCGCCGTCCCGCCTACCGGACTTCTGGAACACCATCGCCGCCGCGCTGGCACCGCACGGCAAAGCGATCTTCGTCGACGATGGCCCCGCAGAGGCCGCCCGCGAGGAAGTTCTCGTCCAGCAGCCCATCCCTGCGGTGCAGCGCCGACTCGACGACGGCAGCCCGTATCGCGTCGTGAAGGTCTTCCACGACGCCGGAGAACTCACGGACAAGCTCGCCGCGCTGGGGTGGTCAGCCGATGTCCGGACCGTGGGAGGCAGCTTCATCGTCGGTACCGCGGAACCGCCGACCGATCCCGGCTGACAGTCCACAAGGGCGGCTGCATCCTGAACCGCGCAGCGAGGATGCGGTCCCGACGGTGCGGAATCGCCACGGCGCCGACACCCGTTACGCAAGGTCGTCAACGGGGTGAACGTGTCTGATGCGGCACTAGCCGGTACCGGCGGGCGGGTCGGCGTAGACGCCGTGCAGCATGCCGGTGGCCTGCCCGACTTCGATGAGATAGCTGTCCGGGTCGCGCAAGTAGCACCGCAGCTCGGCCGTGCGATCGATGGGTGGCGTGAGGAATTCGGCGCCCTTCGCACTCCACTCTCGGTGGCATGTCTCGATGTCGGCGACGCGGAGGTTGAGGAAGCCGCTGACCGTGCTGGGGTCGGTGGGCGGGCGCAGGGTGACGTCTGGCTTGTCCGGGGTGGGGCCGCCGCCCGGGTTCATGATGATCCATCCGTTGCCGAGCTTGATGGTGCAGGGGTTCTCCTCGAGCACCACCTCACCGCCGAGAACGTCGGTGTAGGAGGCGCGAGATCGGGCTACGTCGGCCACCGTCAGGAAGTGGGTGAGGAGGAGCCCGGAATCCGGGGCAGGAAAACCATCACGGTGCATGCAAGACCTCCAGGCAGATCGGATCCTTCCCGCCATAGTGGTGGACGGATGTCCGTGGGCACGACTGAACACGGCCGGGGGAGGGGGGAGCCGGCCGCCAGGCTCTCCGCTGACCAGTGCCCGTCGATGTGGTCGCCGCCGGACACAGCAGTACCGGGATCGGCGACGAAGCTGCCCCTTGTCCCGCTCGAAAAGCCGGCGGTGCAGGTGGGAGTGGTGCGGTTCGGCCCCGGGAGCATGTCCGCGTGACCGTATCCCTGCTGTACAAGGTGGCCCGGAGGGTTGCTGTCCGTCCCGTCGATGCTGCCCGCCGCGACACCGCCAAGGACGTTGAGCTGCTCGCGCCGCGGCGCGAGAATGCGGTCCTGCGCCGTCAGATCGCCGGTCCGGTCCGGTCCGGTCCGGTCCGCTCCGAGCCGGCGACCGGTTCCGGTGCGCCGCTCTGTCCGTGCTGATACCCCGGCGACGCTGGCGCGAGGTCTTCCCGGTCACCCCCACTGCCCTGCTCGCCTGGCACCGCAGGTTCGTCGCTGTCACGTAGGACTGCACCGCACGCCGACGCTGCCCGTGTCGAAATCCTCATCCGTCCTGCTGGGAGCCGGTGTGGGGGAGTGCCGGACCCTGAGGGCCGTCGCTCGAATCGGCGCTCTGCCGCGGCCGTCGATGGCCGCGGCAACATGATCGATCGTGCTGTTGCGACTGGCTTGCCTGGGGGCGACCAACGCGTTCGCCGTGCTGCGCCTGCTGCCGATGAGCGACCGGGGCAAGGACGTGGGGATTCTCGCGCTGCGTCATCAGATCACGGTGCTCGAGCGGCGGCCGGCCCGGAGCGGACCACGATTCGATGCGGGCGATCGGGTGTTCCTGGCGGCGTTGCCGCACCCGCTGACTGGAGCACGCGCGCGTGGCGGAGCGCCCGGCACCGGGGACGGCCGCGGGCGGCCGGCTGAGGGCGGTGGCGGAGACCGGACCGAGCGGGTGACGCGGACACGCTCGGCTCGGCTCGGCTCGCGCGAAGTCACACCTGGCCGCAGAGTGTGACTCTGGGTGTGCATACGGTTACACCCTTGAGCGTGAGGGCGGGGTCGAGCCGTATTCACCCGCGACGGCAAGCGGTTGACCCTTCATTCCCGCGTCACCCCCAAGTCGACTGTCGCATTTGCGGGCATGAATGGGGTGCACCTGATGCGGGGTTTCGACTCGGTCCCCGTCCCCGGTCCGGTCCCTTTCGGGCCGGACCGGTCTACCGAAGGAGACCTCCCACATGTCCGGACGCCTCAACAGCGCCGAGCCGTACGCTCTCGGCCTCTTCCGCATCGTCGTCGGGCTGCTGTTCGCCTGCCACGGCGCCGCCGCACTGTTCGGTGTGCTCGGTGGCGCGCACGGCAGCGGCGGCACCGCCGAACCCGGGGCCTGGCCCAACTGGTACGCGGCCGTGATCGAACTCGTCGGCGGCAGCCTGGTCCTGCTCGGCCTGGGCACCCGGGCCGCCGCGTTCATATCGTCGGGCGCCATGGCCTACGCCTACTTCAGCGTGCACCAGCCGGAGGCCCTGTGGCCGCTCCAGAACAGCGGCGAGGGCGCGGCCATGTACTGCTGGGCCATGTTCCTGCTGGTGTTCACCGGCTCCGGCGCCTTCGGCCTGGACCGGCTCTTCACCCGCCACAACGGCCCGCGGACCGCGGAACAACGCACGGCCGAACAGACCCCGGTCGCCGCCTGACGTTCCACCGGCCCACCCCGCGGGACCCTCCCCCAGCCCTCCCCCTCGGGGGAGGGCCCCGTCGCGTCCGAGCGGGTGCAACGCGCGAGAGCGTGCGACTCTCCTGCTGCCGGACTGGAGGCAGCACCGAGAGCCGAGGCACGGGCACAGAGCTGAACCTCCTTTTCCGGGGGCGGCTGCCTGGAGTGAGCAGTTTCGCAAGCCGCGGAAAACCGCTACCGGGCCGCTAGCCCGCCCAGTGCGACTTGGCGCTCTTGCCGGGCGCGAGGCCCTATGGGTCTCGAAGGAGTAGGTGATCTCCAACTCGTCGAGGGCGGGGCTGTCCCTTGTGTCCTGGACGTGGGCGGGCATGCAGAGGATCTTCTCGTCCGGGCCGCGCTCGTCCTTCATGCAGAACATGCCGACAGCCCGGCATTCGATCAGGCATCCGGGAAACGTCGGTTCGCCGACCATGACAAGTGCGTCGAGCGGGTCCCGTCGCGCTCGAGTGTTCCCTCGGTGAAGCCGTGGTCGGCCGGGTACTCGGTCGAGGTGAACAGCATGCGGTCCAGCCGGATGCGGTGCAGTTCGTGGTCCCTCTCGTATTAGTTGCGGGATCCCTCGTGGATCTCCACGATCACGTCGATTTCCACCGCCTCCCCCTGGTCACGCCATGGGACCGGGGCCGTCAGCGGCATACTGCCGCGGTTTGCGGTGAGCCCCATCACCGGCACGCTCCGCGTGCAGGTCCATAGTGCCCCGCTGATCGGCCGTGTCCCGTTTCCACGAGGAAGAAGAGGGGTGAGAAGGCATGGCAACGCTGGTCATCGACCACCTGCACTGCCAGGTCCTGACCGATCACGGTCCGAGGGAGATCCTCCGCGGTGTCGACCTGACCGTGCGACAGGGCGAGACACACGCCCTCATGGGGCCCAACGGCTCCGGCAAGACCACCCTCGCCTATGCTCTCGCCGGGCATCCCAAATACCAGGTCACCTCCGGCACAGTTCTCCTGGACGGAGAGGACCTGCTCGCCATGAAGGTCGACGAGCGGGCGCGGGCCGGCCTGTTCCTCGCCATGCAGTACCCGGTCGAGGTTCCCGGCGTCTCCATGGTCAACTTCCTGCGGTCGGCCGCCACCGCCGTGCGCGGTGAGGCCCCGCGACTGCGCACCTGGCTGAAGGAGGTCCAGGCGGCGATGGAGCGGCTGCAGATCGACCCGTCCTTCGCCGAGCGGAACGTGAACGAGGGCTTCTCCGGGGGCGAGAAGAAGCGCCACGAGATCCTTCAGCTGGAACTCTTGAAGCCGAAGATCGCCATTCTGGACGAGACCGATTCCGGTCTGGACATCGACGCGCTACGCGTCGTCTCCGAGGGCGTCAACCGCGTCCGCGCCACCGGCGCGGTCGCCACCCTGCTGATCACCCACTACACGCGCATTCTGCGCTACGTCCACCCCGATCACGTACACGTCTTCGCGGACGGCCGGATCGTCGACTCCGGCGGCCCGGAACTGGCTGAGCGGCTGGAGGAGGAGGGGTACGAGGCATACGTGAAGAGCGCCGCAAGCCAATGAGCCGGCTGTGGGGCGGCCTGTTGGATGTCAGAAGTCCGTACGTGTGTCGATCTGGGCGCTTGCCAGAGCGTCCTGATCTCCGTCAGGGTGTGTCGCGGTACTCATGGACGAGTCCGCTGAGGACGTCGTGGCGCTGGATCCGCTGGGCTGGGAGTGGGATGACGTCCGGGTCGTCGGCTGGTGCGCGCAGCTGCAGGGCCCGGTGCGGCCTTCCGGAGTTGTCATGCTCGGCGTACTCGGCGAGCACACGCCGTGTGTGTTGCTCGTTGTGGAGCAGCATCTGGTCGGTGCGTTCGGCCCGCACGCTGCGGACGAACCTCTCGGCATGGGCGTTCATCGCCACCGCCGAGGGGGCGTGCACGCGGGCTCCCCCTGCATCGATGACTTTGCGAGCCCCACAGGGGTCCCCCGACGTCTGGTTTCGAAGGTGCTCATCCGCCGACTGCCCGGCAGCGGCGGCAGGTGGATGGCCGGCAGCGACTCCAGGCGCACCACCGAGGCCGCTCCCGGGTCCCGCTGCCCGGCCTTCCACCGGGCGGCGTACTCCTCGAAGCGTATCGCCCCGTACCTGGCGATCCGGTCCGCCTTCGCCTGGGCCCGCGGCGCCGCCTTCTTCGCGTTGCAGACCTCCGTCAAACGCGCAATCGCCTTGTCCTGGGGCGCGAACCCGGATTCCTTCACCTGCTTGTCGGCCGCCGACCGATATCGGATCTTGTACGGGTGAGGGCGCTTCGATCACCGCGACCGCGGGTGCTCACACTCCTTGAAAACGGCCCCGTCCCACGGACCGGGGCCGCGGCACTCATGGCTGCTGACTCCTCCGGGCCCGATGCTGCCGGTTTGCTGACCGTCGGCGGTCCGGAACGCCGCTGACCTGCGCTGATGTGTGCGGGGTTCGCTATGTTCTGGAACTGGATCGGCCGCACCCAGGAAGGGATCAAACAGGCCCGCCAGGACTGGATGACCGGCACCCGCTCGGGTACCGATGCCCTCTGCACGACGGCGATGCGGCCCCCACGGACATCTCCTCCGACGTGATCAACCCGAAGATCATCCCATCCGCTCAGCCGGCGTGACAGTGCCGTTCGTGATGCTGCTGGGGAGCGGGTCGTCCACAACTGCCTGATCCGCTCGGCTGCGGACGTCAAGCTGGTGACCGCGTCACCCGCCGCGCCCGCGCTTTTGCCCTCACCGTATCCAGTGCCCGTCGGTGCTCCACCCCAGAAAGCGCCGGGCACGGCCATCGTCCGCTGTTCCGTCACCGCCGAAAGCACCGCCCTCGGCGACCAGGGCCAGGCCCGCCAGGGCGGGGGCCAGTCGGGTTGCGACATGGGCGGGGTGGCGGGCCGTCTCCTCGTCCAGACCTGCGATGACCCGCCGCTGCTCCTCCGGCGGGCACAAGGACAGATGGAACACCATCTGGCGCCACGCGTACGCAGTGTCCTTGATGGTGCCCAATGGTCGCGGGTTGCGGTGCACACGGGAGGCCAGCCGGCACACGGTCACGAAGCAGCGGCGCGCCAGGTCGGGCCAGCCGGGCCGCGGGGCGATGCCCACCCGGTGGACCAGCGTGGCCAAGTTGTGTGTGGTGAGGATCTGCGCCTGTTCGATCACCGTGCCGTTCGCCGCGACCGACCAGGACCGCGACGCCGCCCCGGCCCGCTCGGCGCACAGCCGCGCGAAACCGGGAGAGGTGCGGGCACCGTGAGAACGGATCAGGGCCGCGCCGGTCTCGGCGATCGCCAGGTTGCGGATCGCCGCGTAGTCGATGCCGTAGTAACGCTCGTACAGCGTGCCGTCGAGCAACTCGCCCGCGACCCGAGCCGCTGTGAGGAACTTCGGGCTGAATGCGCCCATGAAGATGTCGGCGGCCAACTCCTCCACGAACGGGGCGCTCAGATCGCACTGGCGTTCAAGAACGCCGAACTCGCGGACCAGCGGGTTGGGCAGAATCGTGCCCGGGAAGGCCCGCACGGCCAGCTCGCCCAGCTGCCGCAGCACGGCGCGCGCGCCTTCGCCGTCCGGCTTGCCCAGCACCGCGGATCGCTGCCCCGACACCGCCCGTACCCAGGGCAATTCCTCGACGCGCACCTGCCGTTCCAGGTTGAGCAGGAGCAATGAGCGGCGATTGCCGAACGCCCGGTAGTTCGCGGCCATCAGCGCTCGCAGTGTCTCGTCGCCGTACGCCTGCGCGGTGGTGGCGGCGACCAACTGCGGCACCAGCTCGGCCAGGACCTCAGCGGACGGGACGACACCCCGCTCCACGAGCGTGCCGAGCGGTGCGCTCAGCGTGGACTCGACCACCTGGCGGATCGTGGGCGGTACGACGGCTCCGGCGGGCAGGCCGGTCTCCCGGCTCTCCTCCTCGGTCACCGCGCCCAGGAGCGGGGCGACATCGGTGATGCCCGTCTCCTGCGGGAGAACGGCGAGCCGACGCAGCATCAGCTGGGCCAGGGCGTGGTGGGAGGGAAGCACCGCCTGCTCGGCCTGGCGTCGGCGCAGGGCAGTGTGCGCAACGGAGCCGGGCAGCCCGCGCCGCCGCACCATGGACTCCACCGCATGCCGCAGCAGACCGAGCCGGCGCATCTCCAGCGGCCGTCCGGCGACGGTCTCCTCCAGCGCGCCGCGCAGAATGCCCAGGTTCTTCTTGGGGTTGCGGTGCTTGGTGCAGCGGGTGTGTTCCGCGGCGAGCAGCCGGTAGCGGCCGAGCAGGACCTCTCCGTGCGCCAGCCAGTCGGCGTCCGGGGCGAGTTGGAGGACCCGTCCGTCCTGCGCCGTCCGCAGCCAGTGGACGAGCAGCTCGTCGCCGAACGGCTGCCATACGGCGAGCGCCTCGCGCTGGGTCTCGATGGCCGCGTTGGGCCGCCGCCGTGTCAGGGTGTCGACGGCCTCGGAGACGGTGTACCGGTGGACGGCCGCGATGGCGTCCGGCGCAGGCCCGTCCGCCGGGCGGGGCAGGAACCGCAGCCGGTCGGCGAACGGCTCCAGTTCCGCCACGAGGCCGAGCGCCGCGTTCATCTCCCCGTGCCGGGCCAGCCAGGCCATGGTGAGCAGCGCGGCCTCCTCGGGCACGCCGATCTCGTAGTGGCCGCTGTCCAACCGGGCCCACAGCCAGGCGAGTCCGGGCTCGGTGAGGCAGCATGCGAAGAGCGCGCGCCGCTCAGCGGGCACCCCGAAACTCCGCGCGGCCTCGACCTCGTACGCCTGGAGCGGGCCACCCGCGCTCGCGGTCCCGGTAGCGAAGCCGCCCCGCACCACCTCAAGAGTCACCCAGGGCGGAAGCCCCTCCACGGGCGTACGTGAACCGACCGACAGCCGGCCTGCGGCCATTCCCGCGAGGACCTCACGCCAACGTTGTCCGCGCACCTCGGCGCGGCGCCGGGTGTCGGCGTCCCCTTGGGTCAGCGCGGTCATGAAGGCCTTGGCCAGTTGGGCTTCCGGATAGGACGGGGCCGCGGTGAGAGGCTGCTGCTCAGCGTTGTCGTTCATAAGCCGGCGTGGCAGGTTCCGCCCCTGCGCCCTCCGGGTCCCGAGCCCGGTGCTCTGCTGCTGAGCTACACGCCGATGACGGCCGACGTTAGACACCGAAATGATCACCCTGCAACCGGGTTTTCTTCGGGTCGCAAGCTCCGAGCACATCATGAAGAAAGCCGATTTGGAGCTGCACGGCGAGTTGCCCTCGCCGCGCATCGCACACGCGCCCAGTCCCATCTCGACGCACTCAAGGCCCGGGGGTGGCTGATCCGCAGCGTGGCCTTCCTGTCCTCTCTCCGTGCGAGCGGAGGTGAGCCGCCTCGCGTACACACGTCTCAAACGTGCTGCCGTCCTGGACACTTGCTGCTCTGCGGATCTCGCGTCCACCAGGGGGACCTGCTGCGTGGGCGGCGGGCGCGGCGCAACCGCCGCGGCGGCGCACAGCTCCGGCTCGACGGCATCGACACCTTGGAGACCCACTACCGCCCGCCCCGGGGTCCCGAGCTCCATCAGCCGGCCTCGTCCGCCGGCAAGGCCGTCGACGAACTGGTCACCTGGCGCGACAGATCGTTGAGGGGTATGCCCCGCTCAAGAGCACGCTGCGGCAGGTGAGGTACCGGATCGCCTCCGAGGGCGTCCTGCCGCACACGCTGCCGATGTGCTGCCGCCTGTCCTCGCAGCTGGCCAAGGCCCGGTGAGAGGACCGCATTTCCTCCGATGGAGCGGGTGATTGTTCCGTGTTAGCGTGGAATGGTCAGCATTATTCAGGGTACCGCTTTCCGACGCTCCGGGCGTCGATGACGTCCGCCGCGTCGCGGCGTTCCGATTCCTTCGCAGCGGAGATGGTGACCATGGCGCGGGACTCCGGGTTCCACGCGCCGCGGGCCGGTTCCTCGGCCCCGACAAGCGCAGAGACCCCCTCCTGGGACGGCGCACCCGCCGCCGGGAGTTACGATCCGGCGGCGGTGGACTGGGAAGGCCTGCGCGGGCGGCTCGAAGGGACGTTGCTCCGGCCGGACGATGTGGGATTCGACGACGCCCGCAAAGGCTTCAACCCGCTGCACGACGACCATGTTCCGGCCGCGGTGGCGCAGTGCGCGTCCGCGGCGGATGTGGCGGAGGCCGTGGTGGCCGCGGGCGGCCGGGTGCCGCTGGCGGCGCGCAGCGGCGGCCACTCCTACGTCGGGTATTCGGCGCCGCCCGACGGCCTGGTCGTCGACCTGCGCCGGATGTCCCAGGTCGACGCTGCCGGGGACGGCAGTGTGACGGTCGGGGCCGGCGCACCGCTGCGGTCCGTCTACAGCGCCGTGGGACAGGCCAACCGCTGCCTGCCTGCCGGATCGTGCTTCACCGTCGGCATCGCCGGCGTCACCCTCGGCGGCGGCATCGGGGTCCTGCAGCGCAAATTCGGCCTGACCTGCGACCATCTGACCGCCGCGGAGGCTGTCACCGCCGGCGGCCGCGTCCTGACGGCCACGGCCGCCGCTACCCCCGATCTCTTCTGGGCCCTGCGCGGTGGCGGAGGCGGCAACCTCTCCATCGTCACCAGCTTCACCTTCGCCACCGACCCCGCCCCCGCTCTGACGGTCTTCGTCCTCACCTTCCCCGAGGGCAAGGTGACCGAGATCCTCACCGCCTGGCAGCCCTGGATCGCCGGTGCCCCCAGGGAAATGTGGGCCAACTTCAAGATCTCCGGTGGCAACCCGCCCAGCTGCCGGGTGGCTGGCTGCTTCGTCGGCCCCAGCACCGCCTGCTATCCGCTGCTCGACGACCTGATCCTCCGCGCAGGCGTCGTGCCCACCGGCCGCAACATCCAGGACCGTGACTATTTCAACGGCATGCGTTTCTTCTCCGGCAAGCCCCTGCGCGAGTCGTTCGTCGCCTCCTCCCGGATCCTCACCACCCCGACCCCCGACCCCCAGGCCCTGACACGCCTGCTGACCGGCCGGACCGGCACCAGCCTCATCTTCGATCCGCTCGGCGGCGCGGTCGCCGACACCGTCACCGCCCAGACCGCCTTCCCGCACCGCGACGCCTTCGCCACTGCCCAGATCTACGCCTCCGCCACCATGGCCTCCGAACCCGACGTCACCCGCAATGTCGCCGAGATCGTCGCCGGACTCGGCGCCCTGGGTATCGGTGGTGGATACGTCAACTACATCGACCCCAACCTTCCCGACTGGCCCACCGCCTACTACGGCCCCAACCTCCACCGCCTCCGCTCCATCGCTCACGACTACGACCCCGACCACCTCTTCGACTTCCCGCAGAGCCTCCATCACGCCTGAACCGGGCACTGCGCGCCTCTACAGCAAAAGCAGTCGGCCCGGTGCCGAAACCGGCACACCTCTACCTTGCAGCGCACACCGATCCGCAAGCCGGCAGCGGCCTGTGCGAACTCGACCAGATGGCACGCGTCTGCGGTATCCCGCCTGCTGTACTGACCGGCACCTTGGGCCGGCCGGCAGCAACGGGGCTGCTGAAAACCCGGCAGGTCTGCCCGGACTCGGGAGACCTGTACTGGACCATGACTGGCACATGGAGGAGCTGTACGAGTCTTTCGCGGTCCAGCCTTCGCCGAGAGGGTCCTGGCCCTGTCGGCCAACCTTGATGATGACGGCACCGTGCCTCTGGTCTTCTCCAGCGGCAACGAGCCGTTCCTGGAAGAGATCCGGCTGGACAACTACCGCGGCCGCATCGGGCAGCTGCACACTCAGGTCGACTGGGGCTGGGGCAACGTCGCCGACGAGCCCTGGGACAAAGCCGAAGTCCGCTCCTCCCTCCTGCAGAACACCGCTTCCCTCGGAGTGTTCTGGCTTTTCGTCGGGTTCGGCCGCGGCAAGCTCGCCTTCCACAAGAACCTCAACGCCTCCGCGTCAGCCACCTTCACCAACGTCGCCTTCTACGACGCCAGCAAGAACCCCGGATCTGTGCCAGGCGAGCAGTTCTACACCGGTCTCATCGATGCCTTCGCCACCTGGATGCGGTCCTGATGCCGCGCCGCGGCGCCGGGACGGCAGCGTCACCGCCCCACCAACGCGCAACGATGATCTGCTCGGCCCAGGCGTCGTCCAAGGCTGCGGCGTCGCTCGCCGCCTCCGTAGCCGCTCCCGGCGGTGAGGCCGCAGATGTCGACCACGTGTGCCGCTGGCGAACGCCTGGCGGTCCGGGGCGAATGCGTGGATGCAGGAGAAGCGGAAAGCGTTCGCGAACGACCGCCCCCGCAGCTGCTGGCCGTCTCCGCGTCCGGCCGCACCGGCAGCCGCAGCCTGCGCCACATCCCGCGGCAGCCGGTGCAGCAGAGCGGCGATCCGTGGGGAGGAAACGGGAAACAGTACTGCTCGTCTTGTCCGGCCGGCCGGGGTTGTCGCAGTCTTTCGTGCGGCAACCCCGTTCATCTGGATGGATGGTTATGGAGGTTTCCGTGCCGCGGCCGCCCACCGTATTCGGCGAGGAGCTGAGAAGGCGGCGGTTGGAGGCTGGTCTCAGTGCGTTGTGGCAAACGGAACTCCTGCTCGGTGAGCAGGGGTTTCTTCGTGTCCCGGGCATGAGCGCGGGATCGTGGGGGGCAGGCAGCGGACGGTTGTTGTCGACCCTGGAGGGTGCGATGCCGTCGGTGATCGGTCTGCTCGAGCAGCGTGAGGCGCGGACGCAGGAAGAACTGAACCCGTGGCGGGAGGTCCTGCGTCAGGCGCAGATGGAGGTTGCGGGCGCGCAGGAGCGGACCGAGCGTGCCCGGGTGGCCCGCGAGGAGCTTGTGCAGGCCCTGGCAGAGGAGAGCGCGAGTGGTGCCGATGCCGGCGGGTTCGACGAGCGTCCGCCGCGGTGGCAGCCGGTCTTGGGCCAGGAGACTCTTGATGGTGTGTACCGCGAGGTGTTCCGTGTCGTGGCCGATGCGCCCCGGCCGGTGACCGGTGCGGAGTTGGCACGGCACCTGGGGCGGCCGCAGGAGAAGAACGAGGGGGAGAAAGTGCGCCACCGCTCCTACAGGCTCCAGGCGCGCAGCCGGCTGGTGCGCGAGAGCGGCGGGCTGTTCAGGCCTGCGCCGGGGACAACCGGTGGGCCCGCTTCTCCGGCCAGCGCGGAGCATCCCCGGCCAGATTCCGGGTCAGCCTGATCGAGGCGGCCCACCACACCATCTGCTCGTGATGGTCCGGGCGGCGTTCGTGATCACGGTTGAGGCGGCGTGAGCGCGACAACCAGCTCAGCGTGCGCTCGACCACCCACCGGCGGGCCAATACGGTGAAGCCGCGCTGCCCGTCGGGGCGTCTCGCACCACCTCGACTTGCACGCCGTGGAGGGCGAACGCCTCGGCCGGCGCCGGGCCTTGGTAGGCGCTGGCCACCCACACCAGCTTCAGCAGCCGGCCCGGCGCGGCCATGAACATGCCCATCAGGTCCGGGGCGGCCTTGGAGTCGTGCCCGTCAGCCGGGGTGACGCTCACTTCCAGCAGCAGGCCCAGGCTGTCAGTGAGCATGGGCCGCTTGAGCCCGTCGCGCAGCTTGCCGCCATCGAAACCGCGTGTGGCCTCGCCCATGGTCTCCGAGGCGTCCGCCGACTGCGAATCGATGATCCCGGCACTGGGCTCGGCCTTCCGCTCACGCCGCAGCCGGGCACCGTGGCGCAGGCGTTCGTACAGTTCCCGGACGTAGCCGTAGGCGCGCCAGCGGCGGAAGGAGTCGTGGACCGCCCGCCACCAGGGATAATCCGCGGGCAACGCGACCCACTTGACGCCATTGTCGACCAGGTAGCGCACCGCATCAACCATTTCCGATGACAGTAGGCTTTCGGACGGCCGCCCCGGCCCTCCATCCATGCCGGCACCGGCATCGCCGCCCTCACCTCGGCCCACTCCGCGGCCGTCATATCGCTGGGGTGAGCTAGGCGATGGTGGACTGGCGCAGCAACGGGCCTCCCGGCGAGATCGGTCTTCATCACCCGCGTCTCTACCGAGAGGCCCGTTCTTTCATGCCTGTCCCGCAGGCGGCACCTATGTCCGAACCATCACCCCGACGGCCAACTCGAACGCCGCTCGGTTGGCCACAACGCACTCAGGAGGTTCCGTCATCCCACCTGAACTCCGGGCGGATCCCACGTTTGATCAGGTCCCGCCCGAGGATTTGAAGCTGGAACATCGCCGCCACGTTCGGCGATGCGCCGGCCGTCCAGCAGGACTCCAGATCGATCAGCAACTGCGAGAATGTGCGGTTGAAATCGGCCGAGGGGTTCGGTTCGGCTTGGGAAGGCTGAAAGTCATAGACGTCCGGCAAGTCGATGGAAGCTCCGCTGAAACTCCATTTCTCGCCGGCCTTCACCAGTCGCTTCTGGAGCCAGAGCTCCTTGAAAAGGTAGTAGTGTGCGAAGCTGGCCCGCTCCTCCCCTGACGGCTGGTCGGGAGAATCTTGCGCACCCTCTCCCTCGCTCTTGATGCGATCGATCGTCTCGATCGCGTCGGCGACGGTTTCAATCCGATGCGAGAAGGGCAGCTCTACGGCATGCGCGTCCGGATCGATCTCGGGGTTGAGCGTCTGGAAGGTTGTGATAATCGTGTCGTAGAAGGCGCCGATCGTGGCAGGAGCCCGCGCCGTTCGGAACGCGACCGGTGGGAATTCGGGAGTCTCGATCTGCATGAAGACGGCGAGCTGCTCCTTCCGCAAGGGCTTGAGATCGATCGGAAGCTCCTGTGGAATGCCGCCGGGTAGCTCCGCGACCGGGTAGTTCAGCACGAAGTCTGCGTGCCCGATCGACGGCCGACCGCCGATTGCGGCCAGTAGGTTTCCTGCCAGCGCGAAGTGACCCATCTCCTGGCTGACGACCGCATGCAGCACGCCTTCGACGCGATCCGGATCGCGCTTGACCGACCATTGTGCACACAGGTAGGGCGGGATCGTGGAGAATTCTAGGCGCATCGCAAGCTGCAGGGCGCCTTTGAGGTCATCCAGAGACAGATCTCGTGCTTCGACATACTCTTTGATCGTCTTCATGCGCGGGGTACCCGCGGTTACGGGATTCACGCTACAGCCCCAGCTTCCTGAGTTCGTCGTCGATGATGCGCTGCACCTCGGGTGGTACGCCGGGAAATTCGACCAGCGGCACGTTTCCGACATACCCGATCGCCTTGAAACCGATGTCGGTCGTGAAGTAGCCGCTCAGCAGCAGAGATCGGAACCGGACGAAGAAGCTTCTGTCCGTTGCGGTCGTTGACGCGATCTGGTCTACGATCATGCGCCGCCGGGAGCCGTCCAGTTCGGCGAATCCGATTCCGAACTGCTGGTGCGAGGCCTCGTCTACCATGGCGAGGCCGGTGGTGATGACGGTCGCGTCCTTCTGCTGGGTACGGTACGGAGCGCTCACCCAGTCGTCGAAGAAGTCGGCAATGCCCACGGCACTCGGCGCCGGGTACTCGTCGGTGCCCGGTAGGATGATGTCGCCAAGGGCCACGATGAGCTTCCGCTGGCGCTCGGAGAGCGTGCGAGGCCAAGGCGTGTCCGGTGTCACGAGATTGGGGTCGGTGCCGTAGCCCTGCGTTGCAGTGCTGGAACCGGACGCTTCGTTGTGATCCATCTGTTCCCCTCGTTACGGGTTCACCCCTCGTCCACTCGCTTTCTTCGGGGTGTGGCAGGCAGATGCAATCAGAGTCCCCCGTTCTTCAGCAGTTCGGCGATCCGGGCAGAACTTCGCGCTGCCAGCGCCAGGATCGTGAGTGTTGGGTTCTTGTCCGGGCTCGATACGAAGGCGGCGCCGTCGAGTACGAACAGGTTCCTTACGTCCCAGCACCGGTTGTAGGAGTCGATCACGGAGTTCTGCGGCGAGTTTCCCATTCGTGCCCCACCGACCTCATGACTTGCTCCGCCCCCCTGAGGCATCGCGAACGAAGTGTTGTCTGGCGCGCCCCCGAGCAGGCGGAACACCTCGTTGAAGGTCTCTTGCATGTGCTTGACTTGCTGGACCTCTGAATCTCCCCACTTCCAATGGAAACGCAGAACCGGAACACCCCACCTGTCCTTCGTTGTGGGATCGGGTTCGCAGAAGCAGTCCTCGTTCGGGATCATCTCGCCTTCACCGATGAGGGTGACGGTCGTGCCGAATTTCCGTCGTACCTCCGTGCGTAGCGTGTCTCCGTAGCTCGCCGCACTGGCGGCGACGAGGCCGCCAACGCCCGTCGTCGGCATCCTGCGGCCTCCTCGCGGCTCGATGTGGTAACCGCGTGGGAAACGGAGCTTCCCGGCGGCCTGCTCCCGCAGGAGCCACCAGGGCACGTAGACATGCGGCGTGAAGATGCCGTCATCGTTCAACGCCGGCAGCTTCTCGAGCAATGGAATCTGTGACGAACGCGAAAATTCGACCGAATCCATCAGATACTTGCCGACCAGCCCGTGACTGTTTCCGATGCCGTTGGGGAATGCATCACTTCTTGAGTTGAGCAGAATGCGGACCGACGAGCAGGTTCCGGCCGCGAGTACCACTGCCCTCCCCGTGACCGAGAACTCGGACCCGGTATCGCGATCGTTGTAAGTGACCCCAGTCGCCCGTCCAGTTGCGTCGATGTCAACCCGCGACACCATGGCGTTGCACACGACAGTGAGATTTCCGGTCGCCCGAGCGGGAGGAATGAGAACGGTGTTGCTCTGGAAGTTGGAGCGACTTCCGCAGCCTCGCGTGCACGCCGTGGCGTACAGGCATGCCGCACGGCCGTTCAATGGGCGCGTGAGAATGGCCGCCCGAATGGCTGCCACTTTCATGCCCATGTGCTCGAATGCCCGGGTAAGAACGATCTCGTGGGCGCGTGGAGGTGGCGGAGGAAGCTGGATGCCGGGCGGTGAGTCCGGGGCGTTCTCGATCCCGTGGGGAGAGCCCGTGACGCCAATGAGGCTTTCGACCTTGTCGTACCATGGGGCCAGATCGGTATATTCGATCGGCCAGTCAAAACCCAGCCCGTCACGGGTCTTCGGTTTGAAGTCATACGGTCCGAAGCGCAGTGCTACTCTTCCCCAGTGACTGGTCCGCCCGCCCAACATCCGCGGTCGCCACCAGCTGAACGGCTGTGTGGGGTCGGCCTGAGTGTACGGCTCACCAGCGAGTTCGGTACCTCCGTCGATGGTGGCGTCGTAGAAGCCTTGCGGTTTGTCCATAGTCGACGCTGCCCGCAGCGGGGCGGCTTCCGGCGTATTGAACATCGGTGTCTCGGTGGCGGGATCGTAGTCTCGGCCAGCTTCCAGCATGAGGATGCGAAGGCCCGCCGCCGAAAGCTCATGTGCAGCCATTCCGCCGGCAGCCCCGGAGCCGACAATGATGACGTCAAACACAGGCGCGCTGCACATGTGACCTCACTCTTTCACCGAAATGGTTGCACGCTGAACAGGCGCCCGTCCGAGATGGTCGCTCTCTGTGATTAACTTGTTGCAAGTCTCGCAGAGCCCGCAACGACTCGCGACTCCGGAGAGCCGTAGGTCGAGTTCAGCTCGGGTGACTTCGTGCCAGGCCATGTCTTTCTGGTCCCGCAGGGGGCGGTCGATGAGTTTGGCGGGTCACTACGGTCGGGACTGCTGCACGGATAGGTGACGGTTGGGTTTCATGCCGCAAGGGCTGCGGCGGATTTCATGGTGGTCTCGAATTCGATTGGGGGGCAATCGGCCCAGCCGTAGTCGCCGGCGGCGCCGGTGGCAGGTCCGTTCGATCCACATCACGATCGCGGTGCGGAGAGCTTCGCGGGTGGCCCAGGTACGGCGGTCGAGGACGTAGCTCCGCAGGAACGCGAAGAAGGACTCCATGGCCGCGGTGTCACCGGCGACGCCGACCCTTCCCACGGACCCGACCAGGCCGTGACGGTTCAGGGCATGGACGAACTCCCTCGACCTGACCTGCGACCCGCGGTCGGAACGGACGACACAACCGGCCACCACGCCACGGCGTGCGACCGCATTGTCCAGCGCGTTCACCGCGAGCCGTGCCTGCATCCGACTGCCGATGGAGTAGCCGACGATCCGGCCGGAGAACGCGTCTTTGACCGCACGCAGGTACAACGTCCCCTCTCCGGTGACATGTTCGGTGATGTCCGCCAGCCACAGCTCGTTCACCGCGTTCGCGGTGACCTCACGCCGGACAAGGCCGTCGTGCACCGGCGGCCCGGCCGCCTGCCGTGCTTCGACCGCTTCTTCCCGAACGCTGACCACCAGGCGTTGTCCCGGCAGATCCGCCACGCGGTCCGTTCACTCCTCCGCTCGCCCGCCGTCTCGGCTTCCCCGGCGAGGAACCGGCAGCCGACTCGGGATCGTCGCGGTGGGCGTCGAACAGAGCGTTCGCCCGGTGGGCCTCGGTGATCTCGGTCCCGGTCACCGGCCGGCGAAGCCACCAGTAGGAGGGCCGGCGAGCAAGCCCCCGTACCCGGCACGCGACCGCGACCGGAATCTTGTCGGCGGCGAGCTCCCTCACGAGCGGGTAGAGCCTTTTCCCGGCAGGTTCGCCCGCGGCAGGTAGGCCGTCGCGCGGCGCAGGACCTCGTTCTCCTGCTCCAGCAGCCGGATCCGCCTCTTCGACTCACGGTTCTCCGCCGACTCGGACCTGGTGACACCGGGCTTCTCGCCATCCTCCACGGCGGCCTGGCGCAGCTACTTCGACAGCGTCATCTCATGGACGCCGAAGTCCTTCGCGATCTGCGCAAGGGGGGCGACCTTCTCGCGGTTGCGGGCCACGTGCACGACGTTTCACGGAACTCTTCGGGACAGGGGACAGGCACAGCAACATCCTTTCAGGCCGCCCCACGGGCAAGACAGTTCAGATGTCACCTATCCGTGCAGCAGTCCCCATGAACCCGGTCTTTCCGGGGCCTGACGGCGGCTCGGATCCAATGAGATCCGATGACGGGACTGTAAAACGTTCGGTGTAACTCCTGATCAAGGAAGATGCACCGATGACCAGTGAGAACGTGTCCGAGGCCCAGTCCGTCGAGATGCCTGAGCCGCAGCCGTCGAAGGCGGTGGACGACCAGCTCATCGACGAACTGGTGGGCCGGGCCCAGGCCGAGGGCCTGCAGCTGACGGGCGAGGACGGGCTGTTGCAGCAGCTGACCAAGCGGTTGCTGGAGTCCGCCCTCGAGGGCGGGATCACCGGCCACCTCGGCTATGACAAGCACGACCCGGCGGGCAAGAACGGCGGCAACTCCCGCAACGGCACCCGCGGCAAGACCGTGCTCACCGAGGTCGGACCGGTCGAGATATCCGTGCCCCGTGACCGGGACGGAACCTTCGAGCCGAAGATCGTGCGCAAGCGGCAGAAACGCCTGTCCGGCGTCGACGAGATGGTGATCTCCCTGTCCGCGAAGGGCCTGACGACCGGCGAGGTCCAGGCCCACCTCGCCGAGGTCTACGGGGCCGACGTCTCCCAGCAGACCATCTCCACCATCACCGACACGGTCATGGACGACATGGCCGAGTGGCAGAACCGGCCCCTCGACGTCGTCTACCCGGTCGTCTTTGTCGACGCGATCCACGTGAAGATCCGCGACGGTGCGGTGGCCAACCGGCCGATCCACGTGGCTCTCGCCGTCACCGCGGAGGGCCGACGGGACATCCTGGGCCTATGGGCCGGCGACGGCGGTGAGGGTGCCAAGCACTGGATGCACATCCTCACCGAGATCAAGAACCGCGGCGTGAACGACGTCCTCATGCTCGTCTGCGACGGTCTCAAGGGTCTGCCCGACGCGGTCGAGACCGTCTGGCCCAGGACGATCGTGCAGACCTGTGTGGTCCACCTGCTACGGAACTCCTTCCGCCACCGCCCGCCAGGACTGGGACAAGATCGCTCGTGTCCTCAAGCCCGTCTACACCGCGCCGACCGAAGAGGCCGCACTCGAGCGGTTCGCCGAGTTCGCCGACACCTGGGGCAAGAAGTACCCGGCGATCGTCCGGCTCTGGGAGAGCGCGCGGGAAGAGTTCACCCCGTTCCTCCGCTTCGACACCGAGATCCGCCGCATCGTCTGCACCACGAACGCGATCGAGTCCGTGAACGCCAGGATCCGGCGGGCGGTCAAGGCACGCGGGCACTTCCCGAACGAGACCGCCGCCTTGAAGTGCGTCTACATGGCCATCATGAGCCTGGACCCCGCCGGCAAGGGCCAGGCCCGCTGGACCATGCGCTGGAAGACCGCCCTGAACGCCTTCGACATCACCTTCGACGGCCGACTCTCCGCAGCCCGCCAGTAACCCCAACCACCCTGGTTACATTGCTCGTTTGACAGACCCAGGTCGTCCGTCGGTCGCCAGGAGTGCGGGATTGGGATGATGACGATCGCGCGCGACCGACCGTCGACCACATAGGCGCGCGTCCCGTCTGGGGCTATCGCTATCGCGTGGGCCTCGCCGCCCCAGGTGACGGGGAGTTCGGTGACCTTATTGGTCTCGGTGTCGAGCACGATGACGTTGTCGACGGTATTCCGTTGGGTCACATAGGCGTGGCGTCCGTCCGGCGTGATCGCCACATCGGTGGTGAGGCCACGTGTCAGGGAGACGACGGTGGCGTGTTCGGTGGAAAGGTCGACCATCGAGACGTCGGGCTCGGCCGTGTGGATGACGTAAGCCCGGCGCCCATCCGGGGTAACCGCCACACCTCCGGGATTGCGGCCCACGGCAATCTCGGCGATGACCGTGTGGCTAACCGTGTCGATCACACACACCGCTCCCGGACCCGGGCCGGTCGGGTTGAATTCCGTCACCGTCACATAAACCCGTCGTCCGTCCGGAGTGACGGTCACGTGTGCAGGTTCCTTGTCGAGCGGTATTGTGACGAGTCCTTCGGTGAACAGCGGCATCTGACACCTCACCCCAATGTATTTCAGGCGCAGTGGCGAATGGGTGACAGCCTGTCAATCTCCGCGAGGCCGTGCAAGCGGTCACGGAATTCCGATGAGTGAAGCACTTTTCCCGTCAATCGAGACTTTCACCGTTCAATTTCTTGCCCGTAGTCAACGGGAAATTGCACGCTCGGCACATGCCGGGGCCTGGATCGAGTGGCATATTGCATGTGGCCCCCTCAGACTGGAAACAGGTGCCGCAACGCATGCACAGAGTTCTGAGCGGGAGGGGCCAGCATCCGGCACCGTCCGGCCTGTATGCCGCTCCGAAACTCTCCGGATCCCGGACCGACAAAGAGAGCTGACATGCCCGTCGAACTCAATGACACAGTGCCGCTGTCGTGGAAGAACGCCACCGGCGACAACGAGACCATGCTGCAGAACCTGCAGCCGAACATCCTGAAGGGCCATGTCCGCGACCGGCTGCACATCCTGCTCCTGCAGTTCGCCGAAGGCCCTGAGGGCACCGCCGCGGCCCGGGCGTTCCTGGCGGGGCTGGTCCCGCTCATGAAGTCGGCTAAGACGGCGCTCGAAGAGGTGGACGCGTTCAATCAGCACGGCACGCAGGGCACGCCCTATGTCGGCGTGGGGCTGACGAATGCCGGCTACGGCAGGTTGGGCCTGACGGGCGCGGTGCCCTCGGACCAGGTCTTCCAGCGAGGGATGCGACACCCCGATTCTCTGTCTAACCTGAGCGACCCTGATCCCGTGCAGTGGGAGCCCGGTTACCAGCAGACGATCCACGCCGTCGTCCTGGTCGGCGACGCCGACTCATCCCCGGCCGGCGCCAGGCTCGCCGAGGTCGAGGCACTGCTGACCGATTCGATCACTGTGCTCGCCAGGGAGACCGGCCAGACCCTGCACGACGCCGCGGGCCGCGCTATCGAGCACTTCGGGTATGTCGACGGGCGCAGCCTGCCGCTGTTCCTCGCCGAGGACCTTCAGGCTGAGCGCGACACGATGGATGGAACCTCCGTATGGGATCCGTTCCTGCCGCTGGGACGGGTGCTGGTCGCAGACACAGCGGCCCCCGACCCCACCACGGACTTCGGCAGCTACTTCGTGCTGCGCAAGTTGGAACAGAACGTGCGGGCCTTCAAGGCGGCCGAGGAAGAGCTCGCCGATGCGCTCAAGCTCGACAACAACGACCGCGAGCGGGCCGGTGCGATGCTCGTCGGTCGTTTCAGGGACGGTACGCCGCTCACGCTGCAGGCGGAGGCTGGAGCGGATAAGCCGGTGATGAACGACTTCACGTACGCCAGCGACCACGCCGCCCACAAGTGCCCGTTCCAGGCGCACATCCGCAAGACCAACCCGCGCGGGTCCGGCGGCTTCGAACCGCCGGAGGGGGAGAGGCTGCACCTGCTGGCGCGGCGAGGGCAGACCTACGGGGAACGCGCTGAGGGCGATCTGCCCGAGAGCGGCGTCGGCCTGCTGTTCATGGCGTTCAACTCCGAGCTTGGTCAGCAGTTCGAGTTCGTGCAGCGACTGTGGGCGAACAACGCCGGCTTCCCCCAGCACGGCACCGCTCCCCAACCGGGGCTCGACCCGGTCATCGGCCAGGGCAGTCGGCTCCCGCAGACATGGCCGCAGGCTTGGGGAGACGACGAGAGTCAGGAAGTCCCCGCCCCTGAGCAGGCGGTGACCATGAAGGGCGGCGAGTACTTCTTCATGCCCTCGTTGCCCTTCCTGCGCAGCCTGTGACCGCCGCGCCTCCGTCCCCCAGCAGGTAGGAATCTCCATGGACGCGTTCCAGGCTGGGGTGGAACTGGGTGAGCAGGCCGCGTATCCGGTTGGAGGTGCGGGTGGCCTCGGCGGCGAGGTCCTGGTCGAAGCCGACCAGCACGGTGAGCTCGGCGGTGATCTCGTCGGTCAACTCCAGTGAGCGCAGGGTGTGCGGCATGGTGCGGGCCGCGTCCGCGATCACCGCGGCGTCCTTCGCGTCGGTCTTCGCCTCGCCCGGGTAGAGGTCGCGATCCGGGGCATCGCCAGTCCGGGCAGGTAGGCGACCCGGCAGCCGGCGTCCCGGGCGACCGTCAGGGGCAGCGCGCCGATGGAGGCGGGCTGGTCCACGATCACCAGCACGGTGCCGAACTTCGCGATCAGTTTGTCGAAGACCGCCCGCAGTTTCGGCTCACTGTTGGACATGGCCTTGTCGAAGACCTTCTTGCCGGCCGGGGTGAGCCCGTGCCCGTGGTGGGTGCTCTTGCCGACGTCCATGCCGAGGAAGACGCCCACATGGCCGGTGTCGAACATCGCACCCTTCCGAGGTGAGTTGACTCTTCCTGGCCTCGGCTTCGGTGTCGTACGCGCGCATCCGCGTTATGCAGACCTGCCGCCCGCGAACTGTCCGGCATTGCGCCGGACCGGACGGTGGCCGGACCTCTCATCAACGTCTCCGACGGCACCTCCCGAGCCTGGTGACACCACCCCCCAGGTCATCCGATCGACAGGGGGACACAGTCATGCCGGGCCCGGAGGCCAGCGGCCCTCTCGCAGGACCGCGAAAAACATAACGGGGGGTGGCATGGCTGGAGGGGACGGGCCGACGTCCGAAGGGCAAGAGGATCCGTCCGGTGAACAGGGGCCGGGTACGGAACCGGGGGCGGCCGGGCGATCGGAATCGTCGTCCGGTCGGCGACTCCCCCGGCCTCCGGCCGAGCTTCACCAGTCGCAGTTGCGGGGGGCTGCTGCTGAAATTGGCCGGAACCCTCATGGTGAGTGCCGGGATGGACTGCGGGGCCTTGTCCTACCGCTCCCTGCGCACCTGGAAGGCCGAGCTGGGCTGGTTGGCCACCCTGGTTGAACTCGCCTCGATGATTGTGCTGTTGCCCGGCGGCAGGTGGGCCATCAGGCAGGGCAGCCGGCACCGGGCGCAGGTGCTCCAGCACTTCGCCGGCCTGCCGCAGGACAAGCCCGTCGTGCTGCTCCTGCGGTCCTTCGCGGACGACGCGGGGCTCGCGCGCGTGCAGCAGGGCTCGATGAGGGACGGCCCCTGGGCTGCGTCCACCGAGACCGAGGAGGAGCAACTAGCCAAGGAAGTGCTGCCGTTCGGGACGATGGTGGCGCTTGGCCGGCCCAACGACCGGCTGCCTCAGGTCGGCGCGGCACGCCACTCCCCCTCGGACCTTCAGTGGCAGGAGGAGGTGCTCACGGTTCTGGACCGGGCAACGCTCGTCCTGCTGGTCTGCGGCCCGGGACGCAACCTGCGGTGGGAGGTGGAACAGGTGGTCGCTCGCGACCGTCCGGAGCGGCTGGTACTCATCGGCGTTCCGAGCCGCGGTCGGTGTGGAAGACGACGCCGTCCACGTGGCCGCCCCGGGTGGCCACGGCCATCCGCAGGGCGGCGCTGACCAGGGATGTGTCGTGCCGGGGTCCCATGGCGTAGCCGAGGGCCCGGCGGGAGAACGCGTCGTGGACGCTGGCGAGGTAGAGCTTGCCCTCACCGGTTTCGATCTCGGTCATGTCGCCCCACCACAGCACGTCCGGAGCGACCGCGTCGAAGCCGCGCCGGACCAGGTCAGGGGCGGTCTTCCGCTTCCCGGGCCGGGTCAGCGAGCGGCGCCGACGGGGCGGCTTGCGGCCCTGCAGGCCGAGCTCGGCCATGATCTCGGCGATCGTGTTCTGCGACACCTGCCAGCCCTCCTCCCACAGATCCAGCGTGATCCTCGGCGAGCCGTAGGTCCGGCCCGACCGGTCGAAGAAGTAGCGGATCCACTCGGCCAGCGCCTGCCGCCTGACCTCGCGTTGCGTCGGCTGGGCGGGGCGGCGGCGCCACTCGTAGAACCACGCCTCCGACACGCCGAGCGCTCGGCAGGAGGTCCGGTGCGGAATCTCGTACTCGTCTTCCGGTCGCTGACTACCCCGACGACGGCCGCCGGGTCCGCCTCAGCTACTTCACCCACAAGACCATGCAGCGTTTGAGGACCTCGCGCTCCATCCCCAGCTCCTTGACGCCTCTCTTCAGCTGGGCGTTCTCTCGACGCAGCCGCTCGAGTTCCTCGCTCTCGCCCGTCGGACTGGCCCCGCCTGCCTTGCGGGCCCGCGACACCCAGCTGGCCAGTGTCGTCTCATTGATCCCCAGGTCCTTCGCGACCTGGGCGACCGGCTTCCCGGTCTCGGTCACGATCCGCACGGCCCCCTCACGGAACTCCGCGTCGGACTTCCGCCTCTTTTCCGCCATGACTCCCAACTTCCCCTGCAGTCAGGGTCTCTACGCTACGAGAGAAGACTCAGCCGGTCACACCCCCACCAACGTGACAACGCCGGGCGCGGTGAAACACGGGCGCAGCACCTGCAGCAGAGCGAGCAGGGAAGGCGGTACGGTCGGACCCGAAAGCATCGGCGGCCCCTCGCAAGAGTGTGGGAGAACACCGCGGATGCTTCCGTTATGTCCGGGCACGGCCGCCGCTGCCACGCGCAGCCCGCCCGAAAATCACCTCACCGAGTCACCCCACCGTCCCACCGTTGACCGGCCAGAAAGTGCGAAACACGAGATGGACGCAAATAGTGATGAAGGCCGGAAGGGCGCCAGTGAAGGCGGACAGAGCGATGACGCCGAGCGCCGGGCGACCGAGAAATTCATCAGCGACCTGCTGGCTCGCGGCGAGGCGGTCTTCGAGGGCGAGGAGCCTACGCCCAGGACGACGCACGTGATCAAGCGCGAGGACGACGGACGGCTCACCGTCCGTCGTCTGCGCTTTTTCCACTGATTGTTCAGTCGAAGCACCGCCGGACCAGGACAAGACCCTCGCCGGTCGCGCTCCGCGTGATCTCGTGGGTCTTGAGCCGGGAGGTGTTGTCGTCGACGAACGCCGTGTCGGAGCGGTGATCTTCGGGCACGTGGACCCGGCCGCGTCGGAAAAGGTCCTCGAGGAACGACGTCGCGACCAGTTCGGGGTCGGCAGGGCGCACCGAGCCGCCGGTGGGGTCTGAGCCTGCGATGCCGAAGCGTCGTTCCTGCGCCGGAGCGGAGAGGGTGAGTGGCTGGGTGATACCGTACGTCGCCCCCTGGACGGTGACGGCCGTCAGACCCTGATCGTCGCCACCGCCCGGCGTCGCCTCGGCGATTCCGGCACCTCGGCGTGCCACCTCCGGCTCGGTGATCGACGCGGCAGCCTCCAGGGAGAGAATGCCGTGGCGGATGAACGCCGAGCGCAGGGACTGACCGTACCTGCCGCCGTTCCGGCGCTGGTCCGCGGCGATCATGTGACCCGCGACCTGCGCGTAGTAGGCGGACACCACGGGCGCGGCCACGACAGCATCCACCAGCAGCTGTCCCGCGACCTCGGCCGCCTTGGCCAGACCGGCTTGGTCCTGCAGGTTCTGTTGCCGGAAGATCCCGGCGACGATCTTCAGGAACGCGCCGCTGAACACCCGGGAGAACGAGTGCGGCTCGCTGGAGAGCGTGTTCGCGGGTCCGTTCGGCAGCAACTGCACCGGGTCGCGGTAGAAGAAGCTGTTCGCCAGGTTGCGCAGGCAGTCCGGGTCGACCGCGTTCGGGTGGCCCTGGCGGATCGCCCAGCCCAGTTGCTCGGCCATCCTCGACACCCGCGAGGACACTTCGATGTCGCCCTGCGTCTCGGCCAGTACCGCGATCCGCAGCGATTCCAGCCGGAGTGAACTCAGCAGGGCGCTGATGTCACCGAACGCTTCGTGCAGGGCGGCCGTCTCCGCGCTCGCCGCGTTGAACAGCTGAGGGCGCAGAGCGTCGAGGATCGCGTGCCCCGTCTCGTGCTCGACGACCTCGTTGCTCTCGCATGCGGCGACGGTGACGCCTGCCACCGTGCGGCGGAAGAACCACAGGCCTCTGCGGTCGTAGAAGGCGTTGAGGTCGTCTCCGGCGTTGAGGTGCGCAGTGAGGACGCGTCCGACCTGCGGATTCCACTGGGTTCCGGTCGGAACCAGCGGTCCCCAGGTCTGGCTGGCCCTGCTCAGCGAGTCGGCCGCCACCCAGTAGCGGAATGCCTCGGTGCCAGGCCCAGCACCGTCCTGCTGTGGTGCGGCTTCCGCTATGGCTGTCGGGAAGGGCTGTGTGTCGAGCTGTGGAACGGGATGCGGTACGGGCATGTTGACCTTCGGAGGGAAGCCGGGGTCGTCCTCGTACACCAGAACCGTCGGGATAGCTTGCTGTTGCTGCACCGTCACGGCGCCTCCATGAGAGGGGAGAGGATGCGGATGATGGAACTCCCCCCACAGGAAACTTCTGATCAAGATTCCCTCATGCTCAGTACGAGGCCCCAGTGGTCCGGTGTCAACCCGCACATGAGCCTACGGGGCCGCCCGGCAGGCGGTGGCAGCAGACGAGCGGGCGGTCACTCTTGGCCCGTGGCTGGTGTGCGCGTGCCACCAGACCCGGCGACAGGACGGCGGCCAGACGGGTGACGGTGAAAGCGGCAGTCGCGGTCCAGCCGGTGTGGTTGGCCCGCCTACGCGGGTGTGCTCCCAGGCACGGTAGGGCGGCAAGGATCAGGAGGAAGGGCGTTGTCACGTTGGCTGACCGGCCTGGGGTGATCTTGGAGTTGATCGTGCCGGGGAGGGATTCGCTCGTGTCATCCGCGTCGCCGTCGTACCAGGGGCACCGGTACCCAGTCGAGATCATCTCCCCCTGTGTATGGCTGTACTTCCGCTTCCCGCTGTCGTACCGCGAGGTCGAGGAGCTGATGCTCGAGCGCGGTGTCGTCGTCCCCCATGAGACGGTCCGCCGCTGGTGCGCCACGTTCGGGCAGGCCTACGCCGGCGCGCTGCGCCGTCGGCAGCCCCGGCCCGGGGACAAGTGGCACCCGGACGAGGTCTTCATCAAGATCAACGGCGAACTGAAGTATTTGTGGCGGGCCGTGGATGCCAACGGCACCGTCCTGGACATTCTCGTACAGAACCGGCGGGACACCGCTGCGGCCCGGCGGTTCTTCCGCAGGCTGCTGAAGAAGATCTGCTCGGTGCCGCGGGTGATCGTCACCGACAGGCTCCGCTCCTACGGCGCGGCCCACCGCGAGGTCATGCCCTCCGTCGAGCACCGCTGTCACCAGGGCCTGACCGATCGGGCCGAGAACTCCCACCAGCCGACGAGGCGGCGCGAGCGCGCGATGAAGGGTTTCCGCAGCGTCGGCGGGGCGCGCAGGTTCCTGGCTGCGTTCAGCGGCATCTCGCCCCACGTCCGGCCCCGTCGCCACCTGCTGACCGCTTTCCACTACCGCGCCGAGATGACCCTCCGCTTCGTCATCTGGGACCAGATCACCGGTGCCGCCGGCCAGCCCGCCGAGGCCTGAGCACCGGCCCGAAACCCGGCCCTCACCACGCCCCGATGCGCCATCAGGCACTCACACGCCCAACAACGTGACAACGCCCCCAGATGTGCAACCGGTACTCGGGTGCAGGATCTACGGTCGGAGAGGCCACCGGCCGCATTGCGGCGGGTGAGATCAACGGCGGCCGACCGGTAGCCAGCGGTCCAGGTAGGCTCGCAGGCCGTCCAGGTCGGTGCCCCGTGCGACATAGCCCAGGTAGCCGTCGGGGCGAACGAGTCCCTGCGCGACGCCCGGCCACGGGCCCTGTCCGCCGAGCCGGTGGACGGAGAGCAGGCCGATCCGTCCTTCCAGGGCCGAGGAGAGCCGTTCATCCGGCCAGAGGGGCGGTGGCCCGGACAGCAGCAGGTGCCAGCCCGGTGCCGCCGTGCGTGCCTGCAGCCCACGGGGCAGGTCGGGCAGCCGGTCCCCGGCTCTCGGCCCGCCCGTGGGCGGTCGTGAGCCGGCCGTGGAGGCGGGGCTGCGCCGGTAGTGGATGCCCAGTTCGGAGACGGTTCGGAAGAGCCGCCCGCGGATCCCGGCCGCGCGCAGCGCCAGCGGCGCCAGACGCGGGGCGACCTGGGTACGGCCGACGCGGAGGACGGGGTTGCCGCTGGTGGCGATGGTGAAGGCGCGGTCGGTGAAGCGCAGCACGCTGTGGCCGACGGGTGCCCGCTCGGCCTCATACGTTGCCAGCAGTTCCTCGGGCGCCACGCCCCGGCAGACGAGGGCGAGCTTCCAGCCGAGGTTGAGCGCGTCCTGGATGCCGGTGTTCATGCCCTGCCCGCCGGCCGGGCTGTGGATGTGGGCCGCATCGCCCGCGAGGAAGCAGGGGCCGGAGCGGTAGCGGTCGGCGCTGCGGTTGTGGAGGCGGAAGTCGGTCATCCAGACGGGATCCCGCAGCGTCAGCCGCTGGCCGGTGTAGCGGTCGGTGATCTCCTGCAACAACGGCAGGTCCACCTCGGCCTCCGGGGCGTCGGGCGGGCGCATCGCGAGCATGCGCCAGCCGGCCGGCGAGCCGAGGGGGAAGAAGAACACCATCCCCGCCCCGCTCATGTACGAATGCACGGAGTCCGGCTCCAGCCCGTCGACCTCCAGGTCGGCGAGCAGGAACGTCTGCGGGTAGGCGTATCCCTCGAATCCGATACCGCTCTGGCCGCGCACGGTGCTGTGAGCGCCGTCGCAGCCCACGACGTAGCGCGCCTCCACGGCCTCCTGCGAGCCGTCACCGTGGCGCAGCCGGCAGTCGACGAACGAGTCCGTCGCCGCCAGCCGGGCCAGTTCGGTGCCACGCTCGATCGTCACGTCCCGCGCGGCCAGATACTCGGAGAGGACGCGCTCCGTCTCGGCCTGCGAGAGGAACAACAGGAACGGATACGCCGTGTCGGTCAGCCCGATGTCGAACAAGCGCAGCGCCACCACGCGGCGGGGCAGGTGGAGCCGCAACCGCATCGCCGGGTTGCCCCGGGCCACCAGCTCGTCCGTCACCCCGAAGCCCGCCAACGCCTCCAGGGTGCGGGGCTGGACGGCAAGCGCCCGCGACTCCCGCACCCGGTCGAGACAACGATCGACGATCCTGAACCGCGCTCCGTACAAGCGCAGTTGCGCGGCGAGGGCAAGACCGGTCGGCCCCGCTCCCACCACCAACACGTCCAGTGGCGCCGTCATGAATCCACGGTAGTGGAAACGAGACGCGCGCGAGATCGTTCGGCGCGTCCTGCGTCGAGCCTGTGCCCCCGCTACGACGAGAAGAGGGACCGAGCGACCGTCGACGCTGCGGTCAGCGTGAGCGGCTGAGCCGGACAGGACGTGCGTGGCGTCGCGTCCGACGCGCGCAGTGACCGATGACCTCCGGCAGGCAACGGTAATCTCGGCACGGTGGGGTGGTCGGTGCCGTCTTGGGCTGCGTGGCCAGACCGGCGCCGTTGCCTTCCATGGTCTGAATGAAGGCTTCGACCACCTGTGGTCGAAGTACTCATCCGTTGGCTACCCAGCAGTGGGTCCAGGTGCCCCACCGAGGCCGCCCTCAGGTCCCGCTGCCCGGCCTTCCACTGGGCGGCGGCCGAGGAGCGACCGGCGGGGATGCTCGCCTCCTGGGCGGAGCACATGCCCGTCCAGGCTCCCGGCGACTGGGTGGGCTTCAAGCTCTGGGCGTCACGGGACTGGGGACGCACCATGATCGTGGCCTTCGAGCCGTCGGAGACGAACCGCGAGTTCCACGTCGCCATCCAGGACCGGGACCACGAGCAGACGCCCGAGCGCGCGGCGGAGATGCGTGCGAGGGGCTGGCAGAACGTGGACGGGCACCGGCGGTGGCGCACCAAGCTGCCTGAAGCAGACACGAGACGCCGCATGCCTCCCTCACTCCGAGCGAAACCATGCCTGACCGGCAGAAGTAAGCGAATCACGTTCGGTTGAGATACGGCTTCTCACGCCAGAACCAGGTCCCGTTGTCATGCCGCGAACGCCCCTCCCTGGCATCGCCCCGCACACCAGTCCAGGCCGCATCCTCGTTTTCCGGTCCCGGGAACGGTTCTGACTCCCGGCTCACGGAAGATTCCCTGCTCGCCGCCCACCCCTGCAATCAACACCACGTGCTTCATTGACATTTCACTCAGAAGTCGTACCGTTGGGAGCGCTCCCATAACAGTCTTGCAACTGGAAGGAGTTCCCCCCACATGCGCACAAAGAGTCCGTTAACCGGGCGTTCGTGGTCGTCCCTCCGTCGGCCTCTCCAGGCGCTCGTCATGGTGTTCGCCGTGGTTGTCGGCGCACTGGCCTGGTCGGCCCCCGCCCAAGCTCACGGCACCATCGTCAACCCCGCCTCCCGCGCGTACCAGTGCTGGAAGACGTGGGGCAGCAACCACACGAGCCCGGCCATGCAGACCGAAGACCCCATGTGTTATCAGGCGTTCCAGGCCAACCCGGACACCATGTGGAACTGGATGAGCGCGCTCCGCGACGGCCTCGGTGGCCAGTTCCAGGCGCGGACCCCCGACGGGACGCTCTGCAGCAACAACCTCTCGAGGAACGACAGCCTGAACAAGCCCGGGCAGTGGAAGACGACCAACGTCAGCAACAACTTCACGGTCCAGCTGCACGACCAGGCGTCCCACGGTGCCGACTACTTCAGGGTCTACGTGAGCAAGCAGGGATTCAACCCCAAGGCCCAGAACCTGGGCTGGGGCAACCTTGACTTCATCACGCAGACCGGCAGCTTCGCCCCGGCGCAGGACATCAGGTTCAACGTCAACACCTCCGGCTACACCGGACACCACGTCCTGTTCGTGATCTGGCAGGCCTCGCACCTCGACCAGGCCTACATGTGGTGCAGCGACGTGAACTTCGGCTGAGCCGGAGAGCGCCGCACACGGCACCGGCCTCGGCCGGGCGCCGGTAACCCGCCGCCCGGCCGACCGAGCTCCGTCGGGGCAGGGGACCCGTTTGGTCACCCTGCCCCGACGGGGCTCCCTGCGCTCCTGGTGTGAACACACCCGATCGCGCGGCAGCCGCACGGTAGCGGGCTCCCCACCGTCTCGTCGCACGACTCCGGCACTCAGCGGCCATGGAGAATCCTCGGCACCGTCAGCCCACCGGGGCGTATCGCGCCGCCCTGGTCCTTCCCGGCCGTCGGCAACCTCGCGTAGGGCGTGGAGCAGGTGACGCTGGTTCCAGACCAAGGTGTGGTCCAGCAGCTCTCGCCGTCAGGTCTGGATCCACCGTTCCATGAGGGAGTTCGTCCGGGACATCCGGATGCCGCTGAGGACGACCTCCAGCCCGGCATCGGCCGGCACCGCTCAGAGGGGCACTGTCACGTTGGCTGACCGGGTGGGATGACCGTCGGGTCGATCACGTCGGAGGAGGTGTCCGTGGGGGACGCGTCGCTAACGTGACAACGCCCGCCCAGGGCATCGGGGCACCGGCCCTCGGCGCCGTCGTGACCGCGCACGGACTGATGGCCGGTCCGGTGACCGGTGCGGCCGTGCTCGGCGGCTTCCTCGTCCTCGTCGCGGTCGTCGGCCTCGTGGTACTGATGCCCCTGCACCGAGCCGACCGCGAGGCCGCGCACCCTGTCCCCGCACCGGTCCGGGAGCCGGCCCGGACGGATTCCGCCTGAACACGGGAGCAAGGGTGCGCCGCTCCGCCCCGCGGTGGAGGCGGGGCGAAGCGGCGCACCTGGCCGGGGCGGTCGCTACGGATTCACACAACCGATCGTGCCCACCGGGAAGTTGTTGCCCGACGACGTGGCTGTGAAGCCGAACGTCACACTTCCGTCGGGATCGATCACCCGATTGTGAGCGACGTTCCGTACCGTCACCGTGCCGTCGGATCCGGTGGTGAGGGAGCCGTTCCAGGCACTGCCGATCGTGGTCCCGGGACCGGGCTTCCACTGCACGGCCCAGCCGTTGAGCGGCGAGGTCCCGTGGTTCATCACCTCGACGGAGCCCTGGAAACCGCCGTTCCAGGAGTTCACCACGTTGTAGACGGCCATGCACTCACCCGTGTGGGGCGGGTCGGTCGGGTCCGGGTCCGGGGGCGGCGTGCTGCCCGAGCCCCGGATGCCGGTCACCTCGCCGTTGCCCCCGTCGAAGACGACGTCGGAGCAGGAGAAGAAGTTCTCCTGGCTGTCCGAACGCACCCACTGCATGAAGATCAGCGCGTCACCGGAGCGGCCGGAGGGCAGCTTCAGGTTCCAGTAGTAGTGGCCCCCGTTGGTACCCGGGGAGCCCTGCTGGGGCGGGTCGGTGACGGTCTGGATCAGCTCCAGGTCGTTCCAGCCCAGCTGGGACGTGGGCGACCAGCCGGGCTTGGTGATGTAGACCCGGAAGTCACCCGGGTGCGCAGCCCAGTTGCTGTACTGCGCCTTGATCGTCGCTCCGGACGTCAGATGCGTCCGGGGCCAGTCGGAGCGGGCCGCGTTGTAGGCGGAGAAGTCGTACGGCGACCGGTCGCCGGCACTGCACAGCGTACCGTCCGGCACATAGCCCGGGCCGCGCCCGGCAGCCCGGGAGTCCAGGACGGCGAACCAGTTGTACAGGGCCGAGGCGCCGCTCTGGTTCAGCGCGGCCCGGCAGGCGGGGTTGGTCGGGTCGAGTGCGCCGGTGCCGGTGGTGGCGTCCAGCTGACAGAGGTAGGTGCGCGAACCGGGCATCATCGCCACGCCGTGCGCCTGCGCGTCCTTCTGCCAGAGGAAACTGAGACCGAGCCCTCCGAGGAGGGTCGCCAGTACCGCTGCCAGAGAGACCAGTCTGCTTCTCAGAGCCATGGAGTCTCCTGTCCTGATGCTGAGTTCTTCATGAGCGGTGGAGGTGTGGAACCCCCGCCCGGCCGGGGAGGGTGCCAACCGGACGGGCGGGGGGCTTGGAGGGACCGTCCCGCGGCGGAAGCGGGACCGGCCGGGCGGCCGGTGCGTCGGCACCGGTCCTCGGCGCGGCCGTTCGCGGTGCGGTCCGGCCGGGGCGCGCCCCGTCGGCGCAGGGAGGGAAGAGCGGCCTCCGGAGCGAGGGGGCACGGCGGGGCGCGGCTCGCCATGCGCCTCACGCGGTCCGGCAGGCGGTGCCGTTCAGCCGGAAGGCGTCGGGCCGTGCGAAGGCGTCGCTGTAGCTGCCCTGGAAGCCGAAGCTCTGGCTTCCCCCGGCGGCGATCCGCGTGTTACCTACCGGTGCGGTCGCCGTGACCGCGCCCGAGGAGGGGGTGACGGACGCGTTCCAGGCGTGGACGATGCTCTGCCCGGAGGGCAGGGTGAAGGCGAGCTGCCAGCCCTCGACGGCGGCCGGGCCGTTGTTGGTGACGGTGACGTTCGCGGTGAAGCCGCCCGGCCAGACGTTCGTGGCGTACGACACCGTGCAGGCGGCCGGGGCGCCGGGGTCCCCCGGATTCGAGCCGCCGCCCGTGTTGACGGTGGACGAGAACGAGTGCACGGCGAGTCCCGCGCCGTTCTGCCAGGGCTCGAAACCGGCCTGGATGCTCGTCAGGTACCAGTCGTTGCGCGCCAGTCCGCGCGCGACGGTCTCCCGGACGAAGTCCATCACGTCGAAGCTCCAGCTGCTGATCGCCGACGGCGCGACGAACGACAGCACGTCGTTGGTGCCGTTGCCGCCGGACCACACCTGCCAGGTGCGCCCGGCCACGGTGGCCGTGCCGACCTGCGAGCCGATCGGCTGGATCTGCCCCACCTTGTTGAACCAGATCATGATCTCGGTCCGGTTCACCCCGTCGGTCCGGGGCGTCGGGTCCAGCCAGATGTCGTACGAGGCGTTGTACACGGCGTTGTCGACGTAGCCGTACGAGATGCTGGTGGGGGCGTTCGCGATGCCGCTGATGCGCGCAGGGAAGGCCGTGCCCGGCGAGCAGTTGGTGTAGTGGCAGCCGTTGAAGACCGACGGGTAGGACTTCGGCGCGCCGTTGGTCGGCACCGAGCCGTCGGCCTGGGCGACCCGGAAGCCGGTGCCCGTGGCGGTGACGCACTGGGGGGCGCTGGTGCCCCAGCGGTTGTTCTGGACGACGTAGCGCCCCTGGATGACGGTTGATCCGTACTGTTCGCAGACCGTGGTGTCGGCCTGGGCCGGCGCGGTCGCGGTCAGCAGCGCCGCGAGCGCGGCGAGAGCGGTGAGGAGCGCGGCCGACGCGGTGCGCAGCGTGCGGGGGTGATGCCGTAACCGTGGCATGTGGGGGACCTCTCCGGGAGGGGGTGCGGGGTTACCGGCGGGAGCGCTCCCGTCTCCCCAGGGGTGGGAGCGCTCCCAGTACGTTCCGGAAGGGGACTGTAGAAGGCGTCCATGTCCCTGACAACCCTGTGCGCGGCAACCCGTCGAATGCGTTTCGAAGGCGCTGGTCGGAGAGGTGATCCACTCGAACTCCGAACGCCGGGAGCGCTCCCGAAACATTCGACGTGCACCGGGGGTGTGCCCGGTGGGTCGGGGCAGTGGGTCGTCAGGCGGATCCGCGCAGCACCAGCTCCGTGCGGAGGATGACGTGCCGCCAGGCCACCGCCGACTCCTCCATCTCCTCCAGGAGCAGCCGCACCATCGTGCGCCCGATCTCCTCCAGCGGCTGACGCACCGTCGACAGCTTCGGATCGGTGTGCTGTGCGAGCGGAAAGTCGTCGAAACCGATCACCGCGACGTCGTCCGGCACCCGCCGCCCCGCCGCGCGCAGGGCGCCCAGCGCGCCCGCGGCCATGGTGTCCGACGCGGCGAACACCCCGTCGATCTCCGGGGCGCGCTCGATGAGTTCGGCCATCGCGCGGTGCCCGCTGTCCGCGGAGAAGTCGCCCTCGACGGTCCAGGACGCCCTGCCCTCGGCGCCCGCCCGCTCCAGTGCCTCCCGGTAGCCGCGCAGCCGGCACTGGGCCACGTACATGCCGGACGGTCCGGTGATGGTCGCGACCGCGCGGCGGCCGGTGTCCAGCAGATGCGCCACGGCGCTGCGGGCCCCGCCGACGTTGTCGGCGTCGACGTAGGTCACACTCTCGTCCCCGGAGCGCCGCCCCAGCAGGACGGTGGGCACGCCCACTTCGGCCAGCATGTCGGGCAGCGCGTCCTCGGCGTGCACGGACATCAGCATGACGCCGTCGACCCGGCCGCCGCGCGCGTACTCCACGAGACGCTGCCGCTCGGCGTCCGTGCGCACCAGGGTGAGCAGCAACTGCACCTCGGTCTCGGTCAGCGCGTCACCGACGGACCGCACGATCTCCGAGAAGAAGGGTTCACCGAACTGCCGCCAGTCCGGCTCCGTCATGACCAGCGCGACCGCGTCGGCACGCCGGCCCGCCAGCGTACGGGCCGCCAGGTTGGGGACGTACCCCAGTTCCGCGATGGCGCGCTGCACGGCGCCTCGCGTCGTGTCCTTCACTCCCGCCGCGTTGTTGATGACGCGGGAAACGGTGCTCCGCCCCACGCCGGCGAGCGCGGCCACCTCCTCGAGCGTCGGTGGGCCCGTACGCCGCCTGAGCATGACCACCCCCATGAGATCACTTGATCTTACGGCCCCAGCCGTGTCCGTATCGACCGTTCTCACAGGCCTGTCCCGTCCGAAAACACGATTCGATGCAGTGAGCTGTGGAGATGTCAATCCCCTCGCAGCGTGGAGACGATCCATGCGGCCAGTCCCTCGGCGAGGGCGGCCCGGTACTCGCGTTCGCAGTCGATCGGGCTCTTGAACCCGCACACGCTGTGCAGCCGCCTGGCGTCGTAGAAGTCGGTGATCCAGGTGGCGATCTTGACGCGGGCCTCGGTGCGGGTGCGGAAGGAGTGGCGGTGGACGTACTCGCCCTTCAGCACGCTGTTGACCGCCTTGCTCACGGCGTTGTCGAAGCAGGACCCGACTCTGCCCATGGACTGGACGAGGCCGAGCTTGCGGCAGGCTCGCCTGAATCGCCGCGAGCAGTACTCGCTGCCCCTGTCCGTGGGCGTGATCACGCCGCGCACGTCGCCGCCGCGGGTGGCCACGGCCATGTTCAGGGGCGCGACGACCAGGTCGGCGTCATGACGGGCGGCCATTGCGTAGCCGAGCAGGCGGCGGGAGAACAGGTCGACGACCGTCGCCAGGTACAACGTGCCCTCGCCGGCTTCGATCTCGGTGAGATCGTCCGCCCGGACGGGATCGGGCTCCCCGGCGGTGAAGTCCCGGCGTACGAAGTCCGCTGCGGCCGGCCGCTTGCCCGGCCTCGCCGGCGACCGGCGGCGACGCACCTTCCGTCCGGCCGGCCCGAGTTCGGCCATGACCTTCGCGACGGTGTTCACCGGCACTTGCCAACCTCTGCGCATCAGCTGGATGAACACCTTCGGCGAGCCGTGGGTGCCACCCGAGTCGTGGAAGATCTCCTCGATCTCCTCGATCTCCTCGGCCAGTTGCCGGCGGCGTACCTCACGCGCTGTCGGCGGACGATCCCGCCGCTTGTAGAACCACGACTCGGACACCCCCAACGCCCGGCAGGCGGTGCGGTACGGAATCTTCTGCTCGACCTTGCAGTTGCTGATCACTCCGACCGCGACGGCCGGGTCCGCCTCAGCTGCTTCACCCACAAGGCCACGAATCGCTTGTACACATCACGCTCCATTTCCAGCTCGCGGATGCGCTTGTCCTTCTCCCCGGCCTCGGCCCGCAGCCGCTCCAGCTCAGCGCCGCTCCAGCTCAGCGCGCTCGCTCTCCCGCAGACGACCGCCGGGCGATGGACCGGCCACCGGCCGGTCCGGGGACGGTGAGCCGTTGTGCCGGGCCCGCGGCACCCAGCTGCGCAACGTCCCCGGGTGGATGCCCAGGTCCTCGGCCACCTCCGGAATCGGCTTCCCGGTCTCCGTCACGATCCGTACCGCTCCCTCGCGGAACTCGGCGTCGTAGAGTGCTTCCTGGATGCCATGACCCCCAACTGTCCCTCCGGTCACGGTTTTTACAGCAGGAGGGGAACCTCACACCCCCATCTCCCCACCCTCACCGAATGTTTCGCGGCCCAGCTGAGCGGATCAGGCGGGATCAGGCCAACTGGAGATCCGGCTGTGCACTCATGCGAGTGGACCGGATTCCGGAACGTAGGGGGGCCGGCCCAGGCCCTGAACCCGGCCAGCCGGGGACGTCCTCGTAGAGGCGCCGGCGCGGTCGCAGGAGCACCGCGACATCGGTAACCCGGGCGAGCCGCGCCGGCAAGCTCCGGTGCGCCGGGTGATGATCAGCCTGAACCGCCGCGACGATCTGCTCGATGCGCAACTCGCCGGCCTCCGTAACGGCCGGCGGCCGGGACGAGGCCCAACCATGGTCGTCTCGACCACCCAGCCGTTCCGGATCCGTCCGCTCTGAAGGCATCCACACATTCAACGCCCCAGCGGCCAGAGGTCATCTCCCCGGAGGGGGGAAAGCCGAAGACCCCGTCTGTGCCGAGCTTTCGGTGTGCCGGAGTTCGGCGAGGAGTTCATTCTGTCCGGCCAGGAGTTCGGTGAGGATACGCCGTGCGGCGCGCAGGAGTTCCGCCACGTCGCCGCCGGCGAGGGCGTAGCTGACGGTGGAGCCGTCACGGATGGAGATCACGATGCCGGACCGTCTCAGTACCGCGAGTTGCTGGGAGAGGTTCGATGGTTCGATCTCGATCACGCTCAGGAGTTCGCGTACGGGTACAGGACCGTGTTGGAGCAGCTCCAGTACACGGATCCGGACGGGATGCCCGAGCATACGGAAGAACTCCGCCTTGGCCTGGTACAGCGGCACCTGCATGCGACAACACTCCCAACCCACGGTTCGGCCATTCCAGGGCCGGCAGCTGGACCTGCTGGATTTTCGGTGCCCAGCTCCAGCCATCCTTCCGTCTCCCGGCCCGGCCTGCCCTGGCTTGATCACATTCAGATGTGCTGAGTTGAAGACTTTTTCAACTTGTGGGCATGCGGAGCCGGGAAACATGGGGACGGCTACAGCTCCAGTTCCGCCTCGATGCGCCTGAGCTGGTGTCGGGCCATGGCCAGGTTCGCCCTGCCCTTGTCCAGGATGAGGTACAGGAACAGGCCGTTGCCTCCGCGGCCCCTGATCAGCCGGAGGAGGTGGTACTGGCTGCCGAGGGTGATCAGCACATCCTCGATGTCGTCCTTGAGGCCCAGCATCTCCATCGTGCGGACTTTCGCCCGGATCACGTCGGTGTTCCCCGCCGCGGCCACCGT
Organism: Streptomyces cathayae; assembly: GCF_029760955.1. Taxonomy (GTDB): domain Bacteria; phylum Actinomycetota; class Actinomycetes; order Streptomycetales; family Streptomycetaceae; genus Streptomyces; species Streptomyces cathayae. Next base: position 442,725 of record NZ_CP121682.1, on the reverse strand, counting down.
CAGATCGAGGTCCTTGCTCCCGCCCAGCGTTCCCAACGCCATGCCGCTGGTGTAGTCGACCAGCGCGGCCGCCACACTCCCCTCGATCGAGGTCATCGCCTCCTTCAGAGACGTCTCCACAGTCAGCATCAGTACCCGCTCCCTCAGTTCTGGACGACCCCGGCCGGCCTCACACTCCGGCCGAGTGATGACCGCAGACGCTACCCACACACCGCCAAGAGTTACGGGAACACCGGGAATCTGGCAGGAATCAACCCCCTGTGCCCTAGCATTCGCCCTGCTGGTGGGCGGGAGGTGGTCGGGTGCTGCCTCCCGCTTTCCGGCCGCTCGCGGAAGGACGGCTGAGCGGAGTGCGAACCGGAGCCGGGATGGCAGGCGGCTCCCCGGTGTGGCCGTCCGTGAGCAGCTGTGGCAGGACTCTTGCCGACCTGATGCTGACTTCACTGACGCCTCGTCAGCTGCGGTTGAGACACTCTTCTCGCAGCTCCCTCGCGCGCGGTGGCCTTTGCGGACTCGGTGCCGGCCGGACGAATGCCGACCCGGCGGGCGGCTGGGCCGGATGCCGGTGCGGGAACTCGGCACGTGCCCTGTCGCCCTGTGGAGAGTCGACAAGGCTCGGGGGCCGTGGATGCCCGCTGGTGAACGCTGCTTTCCCTGATCCAGTCAGAGAAGTGCTGCCCGAGCGCCACCAATGGGTTCTTCGTCTGCCGGTGGTACGGCGACGGCGCATCGCCGGCCAGTGCACGGAGTGCAGCTCGGCGCCCGGAGCAGCTCACCGGTCCGGGAACGGTCCGGATCTTGGTCGAAGAGCGGTGCAGCAGTTCCCTGTTGGGCGACGCAACCGGCGGGATCTGAACAACCGGCGGGATCTGGCGCGTTGCCGCTCAGGTCGTCCCGATGGAAAGGGCCCGATCAGCGGCTGCACGCAGGACCCTGACACTCTCGGCCAGGGCCTGATGCTCTTCAGGAGTCATCACGGGCTCGTGCATCTGCTGTACGCCACCGGCGCCGAGAACGCTCGACAGGGACAGCGTGACTTCGTGCCGAGAGGAGTAGGCGGCGACGGGCAGCACCGCACGTTCATCGCGCAGAACAGCCTCGACGAGGCGGGCGGAGACAGCGCCGATGCCGTACTGACTCGCGCCGGTGCCCTCGATGATGGTGATGTTCGCGTAGCGGATGTCGCGCTCGACCTCCTTGCGGATGTCCTCGACGGAGCGCCCGTCCCGGCCCAGCAGGTCGGCGACGGGGATGCCGCCAACGGTCGCCGAGGACCACAACAGCACCTCGGACGTCCCGTGTTCGCCCACCACCAGGGCCTGCACGTCACGCGGCCGAACCCTCAGGCGGTCGGCCAACTGGACGCGGAAGCGCAGGCTGTCGATCACGGTCCCGGTCGAGAACACCCGGTTGTGTCCTGCCACATGCCGGGCGAGGTCGGCCAGCGGGTCCGGTGGGTCGGTGACGACCATCAGCACCGCCTCGGGCGCGACCGCGACCGCCTGCGGAACGATCTCCGCGAAGACCTTGGCATTGGTCTCCAGCAGTCGCAGGCGCCCTTTGGGGTCGGACCGGTCGGTGGCGCCACCGGTCTTCTCGTTGACACCGGCAGTGATCACGACGATCGCGGCGCCGGCCAGGTCTTCGTAGCCGCCGGAGCGTACGTCGACCGTGGGTGACAGCGGCGCCGCATAGCGCAGATCGCTGGCGACGCCGTCGGCGCGGGCGGTGTCGCGGTCGACCAGGACGATCTCCCGGCAACTTCCGCCACGTTCGACCAGGGACAGAGCGGTTGCCGACCCGACCGCGCCCACCCCTACCACTGCGACCTTCATATCTGCTCCTCAGAAGGGCGGCCGGGCATGGGCGCGCCAACCTCCGGGGACACGGCGAACCGGGTGAGGCGAGACTTCGCCGGTCAGAAACGGGATGCGTTGTAGAGGACAGCCCGCACCGGACCCTTGCCGCCCGGGCACGGCCACGCGGGGCAGTCCTGCTGAGCGGGCGCTTCCCGATCAAGCGTAGGGCGGGAGTTCGATACCCGCCACTGCGCCTCGGTGACCTGCCTCCCGGCTGCCCGCACACACGGCCAGGACCCGGTCCACGCGGCCTCTCGCTGCCGCTCCGACGGACGCAGCCCGGTCCTGCGATCGCCGGGGCCGGGCGGGCGTGGGTGGGCAGCGGGACGACGACAGCCCGCCGGCGCACCGCGGAGTTTTCCAGGACGAGCTGTCCGATGGCCTCCTCGCAGAGGGCGAGGGTGCGGTGCAGGTTGGTGTTCTCCTTCACGTAACCGGCAGAGGTTCGCCTCCGTCCGCTCGCTGGTCGACGCGCCGGGCGCGGGACGGTAAGACGTTCGGTGAAACTCCCGATCACGACCGAGCGCCAGGCCGTCGGGTCTGCAGAGGCCGCGGCGGGACAAGGCCGTGGACGACCGGTTGAGCGACGAACTGGTGAGAAGCTGTTGTCCTTCCGGGCATGATCGTTGCGTTTCCGCTGGTCGGGGATAGGGGCGGTGCTTCCGTGGGAGTGGTGGCCTGTCGGGTGGTCACTGCTTGGGGAGGTTGTGGATGCCGTCGGTCGTCGGACTGCTGGAAGAGCACGAGTTCGCCGCTCGCCGTCGCGTGGACGGACTGCGGGAGGAGACCGACCGTGTCCAGGCCGAGTTGGCCGCGGCCGAGCTGGAACGGCAGGAGTGGGTGATCGCCCGCAGACGGGTCGGCACGGTGCTGGCTCCGGAGGGCGACGGCACCGCCGGGGCGGAGGCCGTCGCGGATCCGCCGGACGCGGAGGCTCGTTCGGCGCCTCGGGATGCGGCGAAGGCGAAGTCGCAGGTACCGGTCTGGCGCCCGGGGCAGGCCTGGTCGGTGCTGTCGGTGGACTGCCGGCGCATTATCACCGCGCTCGCGGACCGGGCCCGGCTCGGTCAAGACCCGTCGACCTGCCAGGAGATGGCCGCCGCCTTCGGCATGGTCTTCGGCTGCCTCGACTTCGCACTGACCGGCGACGGGGACACCCCCGGAGCGCTGGACGGTGATCGAGTGCGATCCGAACGGACAGTGCCCTGCATTCGGCAGGGGGAGAGGGAAAGTCATGCCGACTCCGGAGGCCCGGTGCCCTTTGCGGGGACACCGGGAAGGCGATGGGGGAGCGGGGTGTCCGGAGTTCCGGCGCAAGCCTCCGGGCTGCTCGTCGGTGTGTCGGTTGCTTCCGCTCCGTCCGCTGGAAGATCCTCCGTCAGGAGATCCGCTGCCGCGAAAGGAGCCCTTGGTGGGCTGGAGAAAGCGTCCCCCGGGTTGTTCCTCCCGTACACCGGCGACTGCGGCGGCACTGGTCGTCTGCGCCCTGCTGGGCCCTGCCTGCACGGCTACGCCCGATTCCGCTCCCGGGGTGGGCACGACGGCCGGGCCGTCCCGTCCGGCCGCGCACGCGAAGGACCCGGGGCAGTGCCGGCGCACCCTGGTCGGCGTGGCGCATCCTGATGACGACCTGTTCTTTCTGAATCCGGAGATCAGACAGACCATCCGCGCCGGATGCCCGGTCGACACGGTCTATCTGACCGCCGGCGACGACGGCAAGAAGAACCGGGACGAGGCGCTGGAGTACGTGGACCGCAGGGAGTACGGGGTACGGGCGGCCTACGCGGAGATGGCGGAGGCGGCCAACCGCTGGGAACGGGCGGATGTGCGGGCGGACGGCGTCCGGGTCAGGTCCTACCGGCTCGCGGACAAGGCCCGGGACACCGATGTGCGGCTGACCTTCCTGGACCTCCACGACGGCCTCCCGCGCGGCCAGGAGCCGAACAGTCTGCTCAGGCTGTTCGACGGGAGCAGAAAGAGCATCGAGCCGTTTCAGGGCGCCGAGAGCTACACGGAGGACCGGCTGCTCGCGGTGATGACCGCACTGGTCCGCCTCAGCGGGGCGGCGCGCATCCTGACGATGGACCACGACAACGCGTCGTTCGCCTTCGGCCTCGGCGGCGGCGTCGATCACAGCGACCACGGCGTCGGCGCCCGGTACTTCCGCAGGGTGGGCTACGAGCTCGGGCTTCCCGTGTCGTCCTACCTCGGCTACACCATGTCTCCGCTCAAGCCGAATCTCACCCCTGGTGAGTCGGCGGAGAAGGACGAGGTGGCGCGTTGGTACCTTGCCAACCGGGAGTGCCGCGCCACCGGGACCTGCGCGAACGCCGCGCCCTTCAGGGGCCCGCTCCGGAAGGACTGGAGCCTGTGGATCCACCGCCGGTACGAGCAGATCCACCGGGCTCCACGCGCGGGGGAGATCCTCGGGGACATCGGGCGGACCACATACTCCGCCGGAAGGAATCCGGCACAGTGCCTCCACGCCGGCACCGGGACACCGAACGCCGGGGCGGTCGACATCCGCGGCTGCGATGGATCAGCCGCGCAGAAGTGGGACATGGGTCACGACGGCACGATCAGGCCCCGCGACGACCGCGGCTCCTGCCTGACCGCGCTCGCACCGGCGGTCGGACTCACACGGTGCGAGCCCGGTCGCCGGAGCCAGCAGTGGAACCGTGAACCATGGCGGAGCGCGACCTGGAAACGCACGGCCTGGCGGATCTCCGGGAGTGCGGACCGCTGCCTTTACCAGGACGACCGCGAACTCCCCGCCCACTGGGATGACCACGACCGGCAGAGCCCCGAGCTGAAGCTCTCCGGCTGCGGCGCCCGGTCCCGGCCCGAACTCTACTGGCGCTGGGGCGGCTGAGGGCCCGGCCACCTCCCGCCCCACGGTTTCACGACGGCGGTTCAGGGCCGTCTCGGACCCTCGGCCGCCGCGCCGCCGAATCGCGTCAGGACCAGTGCTCCCACCACTGCCGCCACGAATCCCGCGACGGCCGGCCACTGGAGGCCGTCGCGGGGCCGGTCGCCCAGCCAGACGACGCCCACCACGGCGGGCCCGGCCGTTTCCGCCAGGACCATGCCCGCTGTCGCCACGGTCACCGAGCCGCGCTGCAACGCCGAGGTGAGCAGAAGAAACCCCGCCGCCCCGCCGAGCAGCAGTGCGTAGAGGGCGGGGTTGCCGAAGATTCGGGGAACCGCGAGGGAATCGATCAGCCGGACCGCGACCTCGACCACGCCGAAGCCCGTGCCCGCGCCGAGACCCAGCAGCAGCGCGCGGCCTGTCTGCAAGCCGCCCGGCGAGCGCGCCGACCAGGAGTACGACGAGGACGGCACAGAGCAGGGACCAGCGCAGTGCGGCCGGTCCGGCACGGTTTCCCTCCGGTCCGGAGGCGAGGGCGATCATCGCCAGCCCCACGCAGACGGTGGCCACCGAGGCCCATTCGGCGATGGTCAGCCGGGCGTCGAGGAGCCAGGCGGCGATCACGGCGGTGACCGCGAGGCTGGCGGCGAGAGAGGCGCTCACCGCGTAGAGGGGAATCGACCGCAAGGCGATGATCTGGAGAAGGAACCCGAGGCCGTCGAGAGCGAGACCGGCGGCATAACGCCACTGGCGCAGAGCGCGCACCAGCAGCATCGGGTCGACACCGGAGCCGGAACCGGTGTCCACGGCACGTGCGGCGATGGCCTGGAGGACGGAGGCCGTGCCGAAGCAGCAGGCCGAAGCGAGTGCGCACACCATCCCCAAGGACACGGGAAGGACTGTAGGCCAGGGCGTGGCGAAGAGCCGGTGCAGGGCCGACGACCACGCGGGGCACACCCGTACGGGAACACCGGGACCGTGCGCGGTTCAGGTGGGCGACCGGGCAGTGCGTCGGCCGACCCGATGTACTCCTGGATCTCCTCGTCCGGGAGCCGCACCGACTGCGCCCAGAAGTAGATCAGCAGACTGAACACCGCGGTGATCGCCATGTCTTCCCACAGGGGCAGCGCTCCGGTCGCGCCGCAGGGCACCGACGAGACCGGTCCGCCGCCGCAGCAGCCGTCTTGCCAGGAGATCAGACCCAGGCCCACCAGATACGCCGGCAGCCACTGCGCGGAGCGCCAGTCCAGGCGCGGGGCCCTCGGGTTCAGCCCGAGCAGCGCCGAGACGCCCAGCAGCACATGGCCGAGCACGATCGCCGGAGCGCAGAACGTGCACCGCAGAACGTGCACCGAACGGAGCCCCGGCAGGCGTAGGGCTTGCGATTCTCCCTGTTCGGCCGGCCCGGCGCGGGCGGTAGGGGATTCAGGTCCCCACGGGCGGAGCCCCGGACCGGCCTGCACCGCCTTTGCTTTCGCCACCACCACCACCACCGCCACCGCCACCGACGCCGGACGCGCGCCGACGCCGGCGCAGGGCCACGAGCGAGCAGAGTGCGATCGCCGCCCCGATCGCCGCCAGATGCTCTCTGCTTGCCAGGCCGGGTCCGGCGATCACCTCGACGACCATCGCCACGATCACCGACGCCCCGGTGGACCAGGCCCTTGTACTGACGCAGACGCACACCGTGAGCCCGGCGACCGCCGCCGACGGCCCGGTGTCGACGACCTGCGCGTCCGAGGCCGGCAGCCCGAGGACGTCCCCGGGGCCGAGCGTGATCCCGAGCCGCGCGTAGAGCGTCCCGGCGAGGGTGCAGACATAGGCGACGACGAGGGTCCCCGGCCGCCCCAGAACGATCTCCGCGATGCCGAACACCAGCAGGACCTGTGCCAGCGAGCCCCAGACGGGCAGGTCGAGCGCGGGTACGAAGAGCGAGAGCGGAGTACGGAGGAGGGCGAGCCAGAGGGGATCCTGGGCCCGGACGAAGCCGACGTCCTGGACGAAGCCATGGCCCCGACTCTGATTCTGGACGAGCTGGAAGAGCGCGATCAGAGAGACCGAGGCGAGCGTCAGCGGGACGGCTCGCCCTCCCCGAGCCGCCACTGCCGCCCGCACGGTCCTGTACAGCGGGCCCCACTCACGCCGGGCGAAAGAGGCCGCCTTGCTCAACGGGGGGTCTCCAGACGCCCGCGGTGCAGCCACTTCGGCAGACCGGGCGCCTCCAGAAAGCCCTCGGCGCGGGCGCTCGCGATACCGATGCGCAGCAGGTCGGTGCTCTGGTCGTACAGCAGGAAACGGGGCTCCCAGATGGGCCGGTACTTGGCGTTGGCGCGGTACAGCGACTCGATCTGCCACCAGCGGGAGAAGAAGGTCAGCAGTGAGCGCCACAGCCGCAGCACCGGGCCCGCGCCGAGCCGGGAGCCGCGTTCGAAGACCGCGCGGAACATCGCGAAGTTCAGCGAGACCTGGGTCACGCCGAGGTCGCCCGCACGCTGGATCAACTCCAGCACCATGAACTCGAACAGGCCGTTGTCCGCGTTCCGGTCACGCCGCATCAGATCCAGGGAGAGCCCTTCGGCTCCCCAGGGGACGAAACTCAGCAGGGCACGTGACCGTCCGACGGCATCACGGCAGACCAGTATGACGCAGCGGCCGTCCTGCGGATCACCGAGACGGCCCAGCGCCATGGAGAATCCGCGCTCCGTCGCTCCGTCACGCCAGTCGTCGGCCAATTCGATCATCTCGGCCATCTCGTCCGGTGGCATGTCCTCGTGACGGCGGATACGGACGGTGTACCCGGCGCGCTCGACCCGGTGGTGTGCCTGACGGACACTCCGCATGGCACGGCCTTCCGTAGTGAACTCGCCGATGTCGACAACCGCCTCGTCGCCCAGCTCCAGGGCGTTCAATCCGTGCCGGGCATAGACGGTGCCGCCCTCCTCGCTCGCCCCGATCACGGCCGGGGTCCATCCGTGTTCACGGGCCTGGGCCAGCCAGCGGTCGATCACTCCCGGCCACGCCTCCGGGTCGCCGATCGGATCACCGGACGCGAGCGAGACCCCGCCGACCACTCGGTAGGTGACGGCCGACTTGCCCGAGGGCGACCAGACGACGCTCTTGTCGCGGCGCAGGGCGAAGTAGCCGAGGGAGTCCCGGTCGCCGTGACGCTCCAGCAGCGCGCGGAGCTTTTGCTGGTCCGCCTGGGTCTGCGGGTCGACGGCGCGGCAGGATCTGAAGGCCGCGTACAGGACCAGCAGGATCAGTGCTGTGCTCATCAGGTTGATGAGCACATTGGCCCAGCCGGGGGTGGTGATGCCCTCGAAGTGGATGTCGTCGTAGGCGAGCGAGAACATGCGGAGCACGCCGTAGTGCCAGCGCTCCAGGAAGCCGGAGCGCCCGGGGTCCGGGTCGGTGTTGCTCACGGTGACCATCGTGGCGGCGAGCAACGACCCCACCACCAGCCCGACCGCGCCGACCGCCGCCGCCAGTTTCGAGTTGGCGCGGTCGCCCTTCGCGTAGAACTCCCGCCGCCCGGCGATCAGGGCGGCGACGAAGAACGCGGTCAGCAGGACCGCGAGCCAGTTCTGGATGTGCTGCCGGTACACCGGCAGCCCCAGGGCCAGGGCCGTCAGCACCAGCGTCAGCCCGGCCAGGGCGAGATTGAGGATCCAGGCGGCGCGTTTGCGCCGCCGCATGGTGATCGCCAGAAACACGGAGAGTGCGCCGGAGAAGAACCCGGCGGTCAGTAGGTAGGGCGTGAAGAACTCGTCGTCGTTGTGCCGCCGGATGTCGTTCCCGAAGGACACCCACACGGCGCCGAGGAAGTTGATGAAGGCGACGACCCGCAGATACCAGACCGCTGAGACGTATCCACGCCGTGACCACTCGCTGCGATCCGCACCCGGCTGCGGACTCCGTCGGACGAGCCCCATGCGAGCGACCCTAGAGGCTGGGGAGCCCTCGGAGGCGCTCCGCGGAGTGCGGTGAACGGGTGAACTCGCCAAGGCGAGCCCGGACGCGTTCGACGCCGCGCACCGGGCCGGCCAAGGCGGCGGCCGGGAGCTGTCACGTTGTGGGGCGCGTGAGTGCCTGACGGTGTGTCGGGTGCGGTGAGGCCGGGTTCCGGCTCCGTGTTCACGCTGAGGCAGGCGGGCGGGCGGCCCGGCGGCCCGGCCCGCTCCTGGTCTGTCGACCGTGCGCACCCCCGCCACCGCCGGCCTCGGCCGCCCGAGTGTCCTGGTCGTCGAGGACGATCACGCCCTGCGTGACGCGCTGCCGCGAGGACTACGACGAGGACGTCGACACCGTTCCCGCGCCGGACGGCGCGCTCCCACCCCGCGTCCGGCCACCTCCGGCATCTCCGCCGTCCCCGGTATCGGTCTGCTCGACGTCGACGACCGGGACGCGTGCCGGGCGATGCGCGCCCACAGGTCCTTTTTCCCGGCCGTCCTCCCGACCGCCCATCGACTGCCTGTCCAAGCCGTTCCACCTGACCGACCCTGCCGCCCGTCTGCGGGTAGCCCCTGGCCTGCGCTGGGCCGCACTTCGCGGGTCACCGCTTCAGGTCCGTGGCCAGTGGGTCTGTCCGGTGCCGGTGCCGAGGAGCCTCTTGCGGGCCGGGCCGTGGCGGGCCTGCTCGGGCAACGCCCCGACCTCGATGTTCCGTTCCGTCCGTGACCTTCTCCACCTGGTAGTAGCGAGCGACACAGGAGGCAGGCCATGGCCGCTCATCGCTGCCGAACGGTTCCAGCATGCTGCTGACGACGAGCGGCTTGTAGGGCAGCACCGTGGCCCCCGCTGCGGCCTGCTCCCGGAGCAGGCGGTCCTGGCTGTCCCAGGCCCTGGCTCGCACCCGCATGTCCGACTCCAGGTCGTGCAGGGACACGGCGAGTACGGCCGTGACGCACACGCACAGGATCGCGGCGGCCGCGGCCACCGGGACCGCGCCGCGCCGGTAGTGCCGCACCGCCAGGTTCCCGAGGAGACCGCCCGCGCCGACGAGCAGGAGGAGCAGCGGGAACAGGTAGTCGTTCCACAGCCTGTTGGCGGTCGCGACCGAGGGGCCGAACGCCGGATAGGCGATCACCGTGCACGCGTATCCGGAGAACAGCAGAGCCGCCGCCCCGGATACCAGAAGCAGCGGTGCCCTGCGATCGGGCCGGGGGACGCCCCCGTCCGCGCGGCGGGCGAGGACGCCGATCAACACGCCCACGGCGATCGCGCCGACGTACTGCCAGGTCGTCATCAGGGTGTGGAGGACCTGCGTGTATTCCCGCAGCGAAGCGAAGACTGATTCGGGCGTGAACATGGAATCCGCGTGGTGACGTGCGCGGCGATTCCGTGAGCCGGGGGAGGTGAGGAGCACGGCGGTGCCGATGAGGATGCCCGCGCCGGCGGCGGCGCACCAGGTCCGTACGAAGGCGAGCTGCCCGGCCGGGAAAAGTCGGCGGTCCAGCAGCAGAGCCAGGGTGAGGAGCACCAGGGCGACCACGGAGGTCTCCTCCGACAGCGTGCCCAGGACGGCTCCGACGGCGCACGCAAACAGGACGGCGAGGGCTTTTCCGCGCCGCGAGGTCGCGAGCAGGGCCGGCATGGTGGCCGCGACCGCGAGCACGGGCGGGAAGGTGTGGGAAATCGATGAGGCCGGCCAGAAGAAGGTCTTGTACGTGTTCGTGGAGGCGAAGCAGAAGAGGGCCAGGACCGTGGCCGCGGAGAACAGCGGGACGCCCCGGGGCAGTCGCCACCCGGTGCGCCGCAGCAGTGCCGCCGCCCACGCCCACAGCAGAACCAGCATCACGGCCGCGCTGATCCCCGCGTACCACTGCTGGCCTGTCACGCCGAACGTGGCGTAGGAGGCGACGAGCACGCCGTTGGCGATCCGTCCGTTGCCCGTGGAATAGAACTGGTCCACCAGAGCCATGAAGCCTTCGTCACGTACGAGAGGCAGGAAGCACCACTCGTCGGCGCTCGGGCGTACCCACCGTGCGAACCATGAGGCTCCGCCGAAAAGCGCCAGCGGAACGAGGGGCAGCAAGGCCGTACTCGCCGGGACGGCGCGCAGGGAAGAGCGGGTCGGGCTCCCCCTGCTCCCGTGTCCGCTCGCATCCGTATCGGTCTCCTCGACGGGCCGCACGGGCGCCGGGTGTTTCCCGGCATCCGGGCGAGCGGCGTCAACTGAGGGCGGGGTCTTCCCGTTCCGCCTGGGCTGGACCGTTCGGAACGGTACCCGCAGGGTCCGTCGGCCGCCGGCCGGAGTTGATGGCCCAGCGGACGAGTAGGAAGGTGATCGGCGTGACGAGGACTCCGGCGGCAAGGGCGGCGACATTCTTGTCCATTTCGAGTCGGCTGACGGCCACGTAGAGAAGCGCGCCGGAGGCCACCAGGTTGAATCCGCTGGACAGTGGATAGCGGAGAAACGCGCGCCAGGTCGGACGGGTCCGGACGGTGAGGCAGGAGTTGAGCAGGAAGGAACCGACGGTACTGACCGAATACCCGATGACATGCGCCGCGAGATACGGGATCCACAGGTGCAGGGTGGCGTAGACGGCCAGGTATACGGCGGTGTTGACGAATCCGATCAACACGAAGGTCGTGAACTGCCGTGTTGTCGCGAGACGGCCTTTCGAATGAGTGAGCGATCCGGGGTGCGGAGGGCGGGGCCCCGGGGCAGGGTGCTCGTCGGTTTCCCGGATCACGAAGGAAGGGCGGCGTTTCACCTCGTGGTAGATGCGGCCCACGTATTCACCGATGATCCCCAGGGTGATCAGCTGGATTCCGCCCAGCCCCACCACCGCCATCAGAAGTGTCGTGTAGCCGGGGACGACGGCCCCGTGGAGCGCCACGTCGAAGGCCACCCACACCGCGTAGACCAGTGCGGCCAGAAAGCACCAGAAGCCCGCGTAGATGGCCAGCCGCAGGGGTCGGTTGTTGAAGGACAGCAGCCCGTCGATGCCGTAGTTGAGCAGACGGCGACTTCCCCACTTCGAGCTGCCGGCGAGCCGCTGGGCGTTCCGGTAGGTGAAGGTGACCGTCGTGAAACCGATCCAGGAGAAGATGCCCTTGGAGAACCGGCTGGTCTCCGGCAGCGACAGCACCGTGTCCACCGCCTGGCGTGACAGCAGCCTGAAATCCCCGGCGCCGTCGAGTACCTCCACATCCATGAGGCGGCGCACCAGAGCGTAGTAGCAGCGGCTCAGCACGGTGCGCGTCATGCTCTCCCCGTCGCGGGTCCGCCGGGGGATCACCTGGTCGTACCCACGTTTGTGGAGTTCCAGCATCCGGGGGATGAGTTCCGGGGGGTGCTGGAGGTCCGCGTCGATGAGGACCACCGCCTGCCCCCGGGACATGCGCAGGCCGGCGAGCATCGCGGCCTCCTTGCCGAAGTTCCTGCTGAGCACCGTGTATCTGACGCGTCGGTCGCCGGCACCGAGGCCGCCGATGACGTCCCGCGTGCGGTCGGTGCTGCCGTCGTCCACATAGCAGATCTCGTAGTCGAGGCCGACCTGGCCGAGAACCTTCCGGACAGCCGCGTGGAACCTCTCGATGACGGCGGCCTCGTTGAAGCACGGTACGACCACGGAAAGCTGAGGACTCGCCAAACCAGTCTCCTGACCGAGCACGCCTGGGCGGTCCTTTCCGCCGCACGGTGGTGGGACGGTTGGCCCCGGCACGGGCAGGGGCCGCACTCCCAGAGGCATTCGACCCGTATTCACCGGCCCAGGAACGCAATCACACGACTACGCGCCTGCGGATGACCCGTTTGGCCTTGTCGGGCGGCGTGGTGGACATGGTGTCGTCGCCGGTGGGGGACGCACACGTCGGATCGCATGGCCCTGCCGTAAACGGTTCGGGTTCTGGGGCATGGGTGGTGTGAGCGATCCGGTGGGAGGCGCGCGGCGTCTGTCGCCGTCGGCGCAGGAGGCCGTGCGGTTGCGGGCGGTGGCCGCGTCGGCGGCGGGGCGGGACCGTGAGGACGCGGCGGCTGGTGGGAGAGCTGATCGTGAAGCTGCACCGGGCCCGGAACCGGGGCGAAGACGAGAATCCCATGAGTTTCTTATCAATAGGGCAGATGGGGGGACCTCGAAGCCGAAGCCGTGAAGCTGGCAATTATTTCTGATTGTGCTGGCATGGGAAATGAATCTCAGGTGCGTCCTCTCGCCTGCCTGGCTTTTGGTGCGTAACCATGGGTCTCATGGGATGCCTCATTTGCCCTGCGGTGAAATCTTCAATGCGCATATTCCGATGATTCCGCCTTACGGTATGCGCATGAACGGTCGCGAGACACCGGTGCACCGCCGCAGCGCGCTGCGCTCGGGCGCCGGGGCGCTCCTGGCAGGCGTACTCACCGCAGGCTGTACGGACAACCGTGGTACCGCCCCTGCCTCCCCTGTCCACGATGCCCCGCCTCCTGGTGCGCGGAAAGCCCCGGGTGCCGTACGCCCCGCACAGGGGCCCCGCCGCTTCCCCGGCCGCCCGGTCCAGATCGAGTACGGCCCCCGTGACCGTGCCCGCGTCGCCCTCACCTTCCACGGCCAGGGCGACCCCGCCCTCGCCGGCACCGTCCTCGCCGAAGCCGAACGGACCGGAGCCCGGCTCACCGTCCTGGCCGTCGGCAGCTGGCTCGACGACCACCCCGCCATGGCCCGCCGGATCCTCGACGGTGGCCACGACCTCGGCAACCACACCCAGAACCACCTCGACATCTCCACGATGGACGAGACGCGGGCGTACGCCGAGATCATCGGCTGTGCCGAACGCCTGCGCCGCCTCACCGGCTCCATCGGCACCTGGTTCCGCCCGTCGCGCACCCGGTACGCCACCCCGCTCGTCCAGCGCCTCGCCGTCCGGGCCGGTTACCCGCACCTCCTCTCCTACGACGTGGACTCCCTCGACTTCACCTCTCCGGGCGTCACCGCCGTCACCCGCAAGGTCGCCGGCGAACTGCGTAACGGGTCCGTGGTCAGCCTGCACTTCGGCTACCCGGACACGGTTGCCGCACTGCCCCTCCTGCTCACCGAAATCAGCCGGCGCCGACTGCGCGCGGTGACGACCACGGAGTTGCTGACCTGATGCTTCCCTCCCCGCACACCACCGCCACCGCCCTGCTCGCGGGCGTGCTCGTCGCCGCACTGGCCGCCTGCGCCGGCGACGAAGGCCGACCCGCGCAGTCCCGCACCGAGGCCACGGCGCTGACCGAGCCCGGGCGGGCCGATCCCCCGCAGGGACTGCCCGGGATGCCACCCGTGCTCGACCCGAAGGACATCTACGCGGCCGACCGGGCGGGAAAGCTCGCACCGGCGGTCAAAGACTTCCCGTCCCGGGTGTACGTCCCCAACAACGGCTCCCACACGGTGTCGGTGATCGACCCGTCGACGTACAAGGTCATCGAGACCCTCCCCGTCGGCAACCAGCCGCAGCATGTCGTCCCGTCCTGGGACATGAAGACCCTTTGGGTCAACAACAACCGCGGAGACAGCCTCACTGCCATCGACCCGGCCACCGGGAAGACCGGCCGCACCGTAAAGGTCTCCGACCCGTACAACCTCTACTTCACCCCGAACGGCAAGTACGCCGTCGTCATGGCCTCGATGGACCGTGAACTGGTTTTCCGTGACCCGAAGACCATGGAGCGGGCCAAGACCGTCCCGGTGAGCTGCGCGGGTGTCAACCATGCCGACTTCACGGCGGACGGACGGTACTTCATCGTCTCCTGCGAGTTCTCCGGCGAACTCCTCAAGGTCGACACGGAGAAGATGAAGGTCGTAGGGCAGCAGAAGCTGCCGATGAAGGGTGCGATGCCACAGGACGTCAAGCTCTCGCCGGACGGCAAGACCTTCTACATCGCCGACATGATGGCGCACGGCATGTGGGTGCTCGACGCCGAGAAGTTCACCGCCCCGAAACTGCTGCCCACTGGCAAGGGCTGCCACGGGCTCTACATCAGCCGCGACTCCAGACGGATGTACGTCACCAACCGGGACGAGGGATCGGTCTCCGTCTTCGACTTCGCAGCCGACAAGCTGACCGAGAAGTGGCACCTGCCCGACGGTGGCAGCCCCGACATGGGCGGAGTGTCCGCGGACGGCAAGGTGCTGTGGCTGTCCGGGCGTTACGACGCCGAGGTGTACGCGATCGACACCATCAGCGGCAAGCAGTTGGCCAGGATCCCGGTCGGCGACGGACCTCACGGGCTGGCTGTCTTCCCGCAGCCCGGCCGTTACTCGCTCGGCCACACCGGCGTCTTCCGCTGACCGCACCGCACCGTTCGCTCCGGAAAATCTGACCACGTCGGCAACGCTCGACGAAGGGCGGAACAGCGGCGCACCGCGAGGCCATGCCCTCGGCCGAGCACCGCGCCCACAAGGGTCTGAGCAGTCGGGCCGATCGGCACCCCGTGACGGCGTACCGGCCCGGGGGAGCAGCGACATATGCCGCAGTCGCGATGCCGACCGTCCTGGGAGCTTTCGGGTCCATGGAAATGCCGGAGGTCGTGGACTCGTCCACGATGGCGACAAGAGCACAGCCCTTCACGCACGTGGTACGGATCTGTGCACGTCTCTCTGGGCGGTTCGACGGACGCGACGGACGCGACGGACGGTATGGACGGTATGGACGGAAATACGGAGCACCTCGAAGACGAGGCCGACAGTCCCGGGACCGCGCTGAGTCGCAGACGTTTTCTGGGAGCCGTCGCCGGGGCAGGTGCCTGCGCCGCCGGTACGGCGCTGAGCGGCTGCGACGCACCGGCGGGCGGGGATCCCGGGGCTTCGACCGGGCCGTCCGAGCGTTCCCGGCATGGCGACCCCGACTGGCGTCTGCGCGCGACGGGCCGGCCCGAGGACGTCGTCGGCTACACCGACAAGTCGAGTGTCCTGCCGGGAGAAGGGTTCGGGCTGTACGTCTCGACCACCTCCCCCGTTTTCCGCGTTTCGGCGTACCGGGTCGGCTGGTACGGCGGTGCACAGGCCAGGCTGGTCTGGCGCTCCGAAACGATGGACGGCCGGGTCCAGGCTGCGTCGCACCTGCTCTCCGCCACGCGTACGGTGCGAGCCGGATGGGAGCGGACGGCCGAGGTGCGCACCGAGGGCTGGCCGGAGGGCGCCTACCTGCTGCGGCTGGACGCTTCGAGCGGCCACCAGCGGTACGTCCCTCTGATCGTCCGCTCGGCGACCGCCAGGGGGAGGACCCTGCTGATCCATGCGCCGGCGACCTGGCAGGCGTACAACCTGTGGGGCGGCTACAGCCTTTACGAGGGCGACGACGGGTCGTACGGAATGCGTGCCCTGGCCGTCTCCTTCGCCCGGCCCTACGACAGCGACGGAGCCGAGAAGTTCCTGGTGCACGAGCGGGCCGTGGTCGTCCTCGCGGAGCGGCTGGGCATACCGCTGGCGTACACCACCGGCGTCGACATCCACCGAGACCCGGCGGTGCTGCGGGGTGTCGTGTCCGCGGTCACGCTCGGCCACGACGAATACTGGACACCCCAGCAGCGGCAGTCCATGACCCGGGCCCGCGACGCCGGAACCAATCTGGCCTTCCTCGGCGCGAACACCTGCTTTCGACGGATCAGGCTCGAGGAAGGGGACCGCACCGTGGTCTGCTACAAGACCGACCACCGCCACGATCCCCTGTATCCCCGCCACGGCGCCCTGGTGACCACCGACTTCCGCCAGGCACCCGAGCCCGACCCGGAATCGTCCTTGACGGGAGTCCTCTACGAGGGCTATCCCGTGAACGCCCCCTATGTCGTCCACAACGCCGATCACTGGCTCTTCGCGGGCACCGGAGTCAAGCGGGGTGACTCCTTCACCCATCTCGTCGGCGTCGAATACGACCGTGTCACCCCGGGATCGCTTCCGGACGCGCCGATCGAGATCGTCGCCCACTCCCCGCTGGTCTGCAACGGGAGGAGAAGCCACTCCGATTCGGCGTACTACACGATGCCGAGCGGGGCCGGGGTCTTCGCGTCCGGGACGATGCGATGGGTCGAGGGCCTGATGGCCGGGACGGGGGAGAACGGCCGCAACCACGGCATGGACGCGCGCACCGGAGCCTTCGTGACCCGTACCACCGAGAACCTGCTCCGGGCCTTCGCGGAGGGACCGGCCGCCGGGACCAGGCCGGCACCCCGTGACAACGTGCGCGAGGTCTACGGCTCGGCCTGAGACGGACGTGCATGCGCCGACCGGCCGGCCGAGCCGAAGCCGGCCCCGGTCACGCCGGGTCCCCGTCGGCCCGTCACTGCCGCACGACGGAAAGAAGCCGGAACAGCCCGTTGAAGAGCCGACGATTTCTCCTTCGACGACGACGGCGGCGGGGTTCTCCTCCGGTACGTCCGCCTCAAGGCCGACTGTGCGGTAGCCGCTGGGCCATCGATGCAGCGGTGCGACGGCTCCCCGAGTGGTCCTGCCGACGCCGTTGGCCCCACGGGCTGAGGACCTCACCCCGCCGCACGGTGCGTCCGGTCCCGTCAACAGCCAGGAGGTCCGTGTCCGGGTACCCCTTCGTCAGCCTGGAGGTACGGACAACGACCGGAGCGTCCCACTCCTGCGCAGGCCGGCCCGGAACGGTCCTGTGGTCACCCCTCTCGGGCACCGTCATCGCCGGCCCCGCCGGATCCAGTGGGCACGGCGCTGGTCGCGGCGGATTGGGGGCGCCCCCGGGGGCGGCGCATCGGGGTACGGGAGGTCACCACCGGCTGGGGAACCCGGCTCGGGAGGAGGTGCACCGGGTGGGCCGTCTGTCGGTGGGTGCAGTCCTTCCAACGAGTAGTCCGTTGTCGCGATGCTGTCCACGAGTTGCTGTTCGGTGTAGTTCTCGGAGCCGGGGACATGGGGGACGAAGCCGATGAGGACCCCCTCGTCGACGATCTCCGCATCCAGCCCCGCCACTCCGCCGATGTCCCAGAGTGCTTCGACCCCCTCATCGAGGACCACGCGGATTCCGAACTCGTAGACTCCTGCCTCCACGAGATGGGCCATCACACCACGGGCACGCAGCAGTTCCACCATGCGACGGGCACGTTCCGCATCCATATCGGGTGCACCTCCTACGCGGACGGGAACCCAGGAGGCCAGCCGGGCCCCGCCCCCGAGCAGGGGAGCAGCCGTATCGGACAAAGGGCCTGCGGCCCGGGAGACTTCTCACCGGTGGCCCCGGACGTAGTGGCCTGGAGCGGACCCGGGACAGCCACGCCCTGTCCCACCAGTCCCGCGGCCATGTCGTGGACATCGGTGATCCCGTCCGGCACGGTGAAGGCTGCTCCTGACCTGCCCCGGACAGCCGCCTGGGCCGGGGCGACCGGGCGGTCCCTGTCGCTCGCCTTCCGCTTCACGGTACTCCGCTCCGGTTCGGTCCGTGCTCCCCGCGGGGCTGTGGCCGAGGAAGGCGTCACTGCCAGGGGAACACCCGTGCGGGGGTGATGCGATCCAGGTGGTAGTACCTCGCCACACAGCGGCTGGGCCAGCCCCCGTCCAAGGGCTCCGTCATCTTGCTGATCGGTGTGGGCCGGTACGGCAGTTCCCGGGCACCACGCTCCGCCTGGGTGCGGAGCCACTGGTCCTGGCGGTCCCATTGATGTGCTCGCATCCGCATGGTGTGTTCAAGCTGGTGGAGGGAGAGAGCGGACACGACGCACACCAGGCCGCAGACGGCCGTGCCGGCCACCACCAGAGCCACGGGGTGCAGGGTACGTCGTCGCAGTCGGTGCCCCAGGAGCACGCCGATGCCGAGGAGCAGCAGGATGTAGAGGAACCGGAAGTCGTTCCACAACCGGGTGGAGGTCGCCACTGCCGGGCCGAAGACGGGATAGGCGGCGAGGGTGCAGAGGTAGCCGGAGAGCAGGAACGCGAGGATGGCGGCGTTCGTCAGCAAGAGGTGTTTCACCAACGGGGCTGTGCCGCTGCCCGCCCTCGTGGCGAGCGCGCCCAGCAGGATGCCGACCGCGACCGCCCCCGCGTACGGCCAGGTGGTGAGGAGGGTTTCGAGGATTCGGACGAAGCCCTTGGCGGCCCCGATCAGGGATTCGGGAGCGAGTAGGGACGCCATCCCCGCATCGCGACCATGCCGTCGGTTGCGTGACCCCGGAGACGTGACGAGCACCAAGGTACCGATCACCGTTCCCGCGGTTCCCACGAGACACCAGAGCCGTACGTAGCTTCGCCGGGGTCCGGGGACGATCCAGCGGCCGAGGAGCAGCACGCCGCTCAGGAGGACCAGCACGCAGACGGAGCTCTGCTCCGAGAGGGTGCCGATGAAGACGCCGGTCAGGAAGACGACGAGCAGCGCAGTGATCTTCGTCGTGCGTGATCGCGCTCGGAGCAACGGGATCACCGCCGCGCCGGCCAGCACGGGTGCCAGGGTGTGCGAGACCGAGGCCGCCGGCCAATAGAAGGTCTTGTAGGTGTTGGGGGACGCGAAGAGGAAGAGGACCGTCACCATGGACGCCACCAGGAGCGGCACCCCCCGTGGCACAGTCACGCCGGCCCGGCGCGCGGCCGCGAGGGTCACGGCCCACAGGACGCCCACCACCACGAGGCCGCTGATCAGCGCGAACCACTGGTGTCCGGGAACACCGAAACGCGCGTAGGCCCAGACCAGCAGGGCATTCGCGACCCGCCCGTTGTCATGGACGTAGAACTTTTCGAGCATGCCGGTGAGACCGCCGTCGCGCACCACGGGCAAAAAGCACCACTCATCCCCACTGGGCCGGACCCAGCGCCCGAACCACATGGCCGCGGCGAGCAGCCCGAGAGGCACCAGGGAGAAAACCGCAGCCCAGTGCTGCGCCCACGGTCGTTCGGGTCGGGTGCGTTGTCTCCGGGTGGGCTCACCGGCCTTGTTCGACTGCTCGGGGTCCGTGGTTCCGGGCCCGTCGAAGACCATGCGTGGTACTGCCTTTCATCGATCGGTCGGGCAAACCGACCACCGTCCGGGGTGACGGCGGTCCTCAGGCGGCGTCGGACTCGTCCGCACGCTGTCCGAAATCGTCCGGCACCTGTCGTGCGACGCCGTCTTGGAGGTGATGGCCCACCGGGTGAGCAGGAGGACAACGGTGTGACGAGGGTTCCCGCAGCCAGGGCGGCAATATTCTTGTCCGTGCCCAAATGGTCGACGGCGAAGTGGAGCAGTCCACCGGCGGCCGAGAGGCCGGCGCCGCTGCGACAGCGGGTAACGGACGAACGCCTGCCAGGTCGGTTCGGTCCGGCAGGTGAGGCAGGTGAGGCAGGTGAGACAGGTGTTGAGGAGGAACGATCCCAGCACGCTCACCGCCTGCCCAGGCGCATGGGCCGCTGGACGGGGCCCATCTGTTCAGCGACATGTAAACCGCCGGACAGGCGACCGCACTGAGCCTCCGCCAACTTGAAATCGCAGGTCAAAGGGCTGGTATGAGCGTCTTCCGGGGTGCTCACGCTGGTCGTGGGCGATGGTCTGAGATGTAGATCGTTTGTCGGTGGTTGACTTCGAGATTCGTCAGAACGAGCAGGGCGCGCAGGAGGTGGGTGGCGCCGGGCGGGCTGAGTGCGTGGGCACTGCTCCCCGCCCACCGCAGCAGCCCCGCCGGCAAGAGCGCCCCGACGACCGCGGGCGCGAGCGCACGTCGATACGTCATCGTTCTTTTCCCCGCCCGCCCGCATGCGCGGGCTCCCATCGGACGCCCGCCGACACGTGCGGGCTTCCCTCCACCTGCTCAACGGGTGCATGGCAAAAGCGTCAGATGTGTCAGGCATCCAGAGCGCGGTGCACGCCGGGACCGGGTCGAGGGCGCTCCGTGTCCGGGCCCTGCGCGGCCAGGGGCAGCCCCAGCCTTCCCATGCTTTCTGCGGCGCCACCGAGCGCGGCCCTCATCCAAACACCGGCACGGCTGGTTGCGGCGCCCACCCGCTACGCCCGCGACGATGAGTTCGGTCGCTGAGCGCAGCAGGACTGTGGGGCGAGCAGCTCCGTGCGATCGCCCGCGGCTCGACAGGCCGACCGACCGCCACCGTGCCGGAGCTGTTCCAGCTTCTTGATCCTATGGCTCCACGAGCCCGCCCTGTGGTCATGTGCCAGACGGGCTCCAGCCAGTCGTAGGGCTCCTGTGGTTCTTGGGGTGGGGATGCCGAGGTCGACGACGGGGCGTCGGGTGCGACGGTGGGTGTCGTCGCGCTTGGCGCCGAGGAGTCGGAGGGTGAGGTCGAGCCCTTCGATCTCACCGGCCCAGCCTTCGGCTTGGGCGCGGGCTCTGCCGGATCGGTCGGTCGGCTTCGACGAGATCGAGGACCTTGTGCCGGAACTCGGCCGGGTAACTGCGGGGCACAGAAGCCTCCCTGAATGTCCGGGCACCATCTGTCCAGCAACTGGCCTGGACCGCGAGCGGGTGGAGGAAGCCGCCGTCCGCTCAAACGGTCCATCGGCGGCGCGGTCCCCGAGGCGGCGCAGGTCCTCCTCGACGTCACCGACCGGAACGCCCCGGAGGCGCGGGAGGCAGGGGAGAGCCCGCCGCGAGGGGGAGCGCGGCGGAGCCTGAGGCACGCGCGCCCAGCCGCCGGTGGTTGTTCATGCGCACCGGGCCGAAGAAAGTGTCTCCGGTGCGCGCGAGCGCCCCGCCGGCCGGGTCACCGTCGCTTCACTCCTCCCTCGCCTCCAGCACGAACACGGGGATCTCCCGGTCCGTTTTCTCCTGGTACTCGGCGTAGGGAGGGAAAGCCGCGACGGCTCGCTCCCACCAGTCGGTCTTCTCCGCCCCGGTCACCTCGCGAGCTGTCATGTCCTGCCGCACCGGTCCGTCCCGGAGTTCGACCTGCGGATGGGCCTTGAGATTGTGGTACCAGACCGGGTGCCTGGGCGCTCCGCCCAGTGAGGCCACCACCGCATAGCGCCCCTCGTGCTCGACCCGCATCAGCGGGGACTTGCGCAGCTTGCCGCTTCTGGCGCCCCGGCTGGTCAGCAGGACTACGGGCAGGCCGGTGTCCCGCAGAGTCGTTCCCTGCGTTCCGCCGGAGTTCTCGTACAGCTCCACCTGCTCGCGCACCCACTGTGTCGGACTGGGTTCGTACTCGCCCTCGAGAGGCATGGCATCCGTCCCATCGTCGTCGCGTTCCGCGGCTGACTCGGTTTCCCGTGCACCACCGAAGCGCACGGGACGCATCCGCTCCGGGACCAGTCTCGGTCGCACCGGCGCAGGACCCCGGTCGTCACGGCGCCGTCGGCGTGTCCACGGCACCGTGATGCGCGCCCGCACCGTCGGGTGCTGTCACGTTGTTGGGTTCGCAGGTGCCTGACGGTGTGTCATGGCATGGTGGGGCCCGCGGTACGGGCCTGGGTCCAGGCCGTGGCGGGCCGGCCGACAGTGCTGGTGATCTGGCCCCGGATGGCGAAGCGGTGGCGCATCTCGGTGCGGTAGCCGGTAGCGGTCATCCGGTGGCGGCGGGGCCGGAAGCGCGGTGAGACCTGGCCGAACGCGGACGGGGATTTCTGGGTTCTGCCGACTGCGCGGAAGCCCTTCATCGGGGAACGACAACGGGAAGCGGACCTACAGCCACACGCAGGGGGAGATGACCTCGGCCGGGTACCGGTGCCCCCGGTACGGCGGCGACGCGCTCCCCACGGTGGAGTGGACCACCCTCCGCTTCCTCCGGCAACGGACTGCCACCCACCTCGAGGACCTGCGGAGTGCGCTCGCGGCCCTGCCCGCGCGCCTCGCCGCCTCCGTTGGAGACCGGTGAACCGCGGAAGGACAGACACGCAACTCGGCGTCATCGGCGCAGGGTGATCGGGATGACGCCGACGCGCACATCCGGCGCCGGTGGACACGCGAGGTGCATGTGGCGAACTCCCGGGACCCTGAGACCGGCGGCGCCGCCGTGCGGGAATTCGGGGCGCGCGGCGACCGCGGAGGACGCCGTCCGGGGCAAGGACGTCGTCATCCTGTCCGTCCCCTTCGAGCGCATCCCGGACGTGACCGTCCCCTTTCCGCCACCGTCCCCGCGGTAGCGACCGGCTTACCGCTCGATGCCCCCGGCGGGCCGGTGGACAGGGGCGCCGAAATATCCCGGGCCTCGTCAGTGTTCCCGGATACGGGCACGGTCGGCGTGCCCGCGCCGCGTACCGGTGTCTGTCCCTCCGAGAGGTCTGCTACCCGTGACTGTCCCGCTCTCCATTCTCGACCTGGCGCAGATCGGCGAGGGCGAAACCGCCGCTGACAGTTTCCAGGCCAGCGTGACCATGGCCCAGCACGCCGAGGAGTGGGGCTACCGGCGGATCTGGTACGCGGAACACCACAACATGCCGACCATCGCGTCCTCGGCGACCAGCGTGCTCATCGCGCACATCGCCGCGCATACGCGGACCATCCGCCTCGGCGCCGGCGGCATCATGCTGCCCAATCACGCACCGCTGCCGATCGCCGAACAGTTCGGAACCCTGGCGACGCTGCATCCCGGCCGCATCGACCTGGGCCTGGGCCGGGCGCCGGGCAGCGACCAGCAGACGATGCGTGCGCTGCGCCGAGACCCCGGGTCGGCGGACACCTTCCCGCAGGACGTGCTGGAGCTGCAGGGCTACCTGGCAGGTGAGTCCCGCATCCCAGGTGTCGACGCCACACCGGGCAAGGGCACCGACGTGCCGTTGTACATTCTCGGTTCGTCCCTGTTCGGTGCGAAGCTCGCCGCCGTACTCGGGCTTCCGTACTCCTTCGCCTCCCACTTCGCCCCGGACGCACTGCGGGACGCCGTCGCCCTCTACCGGCGCGAATTCCAGCCGTCGGCGCAACTGGACAAGCCGTACGTCATCGCCGGCGTCAACGTCATCGCGGCGGACACGACGGAAGACGCCCAGGAACATCTCCACGCCACGAAGCGCCACCGCGTGACCCAGATGCTCGGGCGAGGCGGCCGGACGTTCACGCCGGAGGAGGCGGACATGATCCTCGAGACCCCCGCCGGACAGCAGGTTCTGCACATGTTCCAGTACACCGCCGTCGGCAACCCCGCCGAGGTCAGGGATTACCTGGACCGCTTCACCGAGCTCGCCCAGGCGGACGAGCTGATCATCGTGTCCTCGGCCATCGACAGGAAGGCATGGCTGAGGTCGCTGGAGTTGCTGGCGGAAATCAGCGGACAGGCATCCGCCTGACGGGCCGGGGGGAGGCTGTCGAAAAACAACTCCTCGGTTCCGGGCACGGGTTCATCGGCCCAGCGTGTGGTCGGCGATGGCGGCGAGTCGGTCGGCCGTGGTCACGGTGATGGCGCCGGCGGGAATGGTGCGGTCGAGGAGCTGAAGGACTCGGGTGGCCTCGCGGACGGCGCCCCGATCGGCGCCCCGGAGGTTCCCAGGAGTGCCGCGAGTGGCGGTTGGGGAACATCCCAGCGGGTCTGCGGGTCTGCGGGTCTGCGGGGCTTGAGGACGCCGAAGTTTCCCCGACCCACGGCAGGGGCAACGAGTCAGACGCGAGCCTGACACCTGGACCTGCGCTTGCCGGTGACCTCATCCGCGCTGGTCGGAGTGGGTGTGGGGGTGTACGGGGTGTCGAGCGCGGTCGGTCGGGTCTGCGCCGTCGCGCGGCTGTCGACCGACGCGACAGGATGACCAACCGTGCTGCTGCGACCGGCCCACCTGGGCAGGGCGAACGCGTTCGCCCTGCTGCGCCTGCTGCCGATGAGCGATCGGGACACGGACGTGGAGCTCCTCACCCTGCGCCACCGGCTGTCGGTGCCGGAGCGCCAACTCGGTGAGGAGAAGGTGGGGTTCAGCCCGAGCGACCGGGCGTTCCCGGTGGCGCTGCCGTACCGGCTGCCGGGCCGGACGGATGACGTTCTCGGCAAGGACGACGTTGCTGGCCGAGGTGGTCGTCGGGGCAGCACTTCCCGCCTCCGGCAGGGAGGCGGGCAGGGGGCAGGACGGGGTCAGGACGGTGCCAGAGCCGCGGAGTCGGCGGTGTGATCGGCGAGTGCGGCGGTCAGGGCGCGATCGCTTCCGGCGGTCGCGACGAGACTGAGCCCGACGGGGCCGGCCGGGCTCTGCACTCCGGGCAGGGTCAGGACCGGCAGGCCCGCCACGCTTGCAGCGCAGATCAGCTGCACGGTCGCGGTACGCAGTGCCATGCCGGTGACGGCCGGGCCGGGCGGGGGAGCCGCCGTCGGGGCCGCCGGCTGTACGAGCGCGGTTCCGGGCGGGATCAGTTCGGCGAGTGTGCTCCGTGCCTGGCTCACGGTGTCCCGGGCCCACGCGAGGTATTCGGCCGGCATGCCCTCGCCCGCAGCGATGGCGTCTGCGACGAGGGGCGAGACGGCCTCGCGGTGCGCCTGCAGCCAGCTGCCGTGCAGCTGCCACATCTCCACGGCCTGGAGGACACCCAGCGCCTCCGCCCACTCCTCGAGATGTGCGGCGCAGGTGCTGCTCCTCGGCTGCAGCGGGACGGCCAGCCGGTCCGCCCACGCGTGGGCCGCGTCGTGCAGCGGCAGACGCAGTGCCGGGTCCACCAGGTCGAACAGGTCCGTGGCCAGGAGCAGCCGTTTGATCGGCTGAGCGGGTCGCCGCGGAAGGAGCACGTCGGACACCCGGCTGAGCAGTTGCGGTGTTCGGGTGATCCAGCTCACGGTGTCGAACGAGGGTGCGAGACCGATCTGGCCGGTGTCCGGGACCAGACCGTGTGACGGCCGCAGGCTGTACAGCCCGCAGTAGGAGGTCGGCACCCGCACCGAGCCCGCCGTGTCGGTGCCCAGACCGATGTCGGCCAGCCCCAGGGCGACGGCGCTGGCCGAGCCGCTCGAGGACCCTCCGGGGACCCGCCCGGGCGCCGCGGGATTCGGTGGCATCCCGTAGTGCGTGTTGAGCCCGGACAGGCCGTAGGCCAGCTCGTCGGTCCGTGCGATACCGGTGACGTCCGCCCCTGCCTGCAGCAGGGCCTGGACGGCCGCGGCGTGGGCGGACTCGATCGGCGCCTCGCGCAGCCATGCCGGATTTCCCGCCCCGATCGCATGGCCGGCGACGGCGAAGAGGTCCTTCACCGCTACCCGGGAGCCGGACAACACGCCCCCCGTGGGCGCCGCGACCAGCGGATCACCGACAACACGCCAGACCGATGGGTCGATCTCCCCTGGAGCCGGGACGTCATCGCGGGGAGCGCTTGTCGTTCCACCGCTGTCGTGGCGTGGCGGGACCAGGAGCGGCACGTCGGCAACGGCAGGACCCGGCTGCTGGGCAGGCATGAGTGACCTCTACGTGATCGGGAGGCAAGTACGTACAACAGTTTGTACAGGATGGCCCCCGCCTGCGGCTCTTGCCGGTCGGGTCCAGGCTCATCAGCGCCACCACGCGAATCCCGCCCCGACCCGCCCCACCTCGCCCGCCCCTGCCGGTTCCGTCCCCCGACCGGCCCCGTCGCCGCTCCGCCCGGTGTGCCGGGGAGCGGGCCGCACAGACGTATCACTCGCTCGATCGGGCTAACCCCGGGCCCGGAAGGATCACCGGGGCCGCCCGCACTCATACGCTCCACGAGTGACTCGTACGAACGCCTTGAACACCGGCCGCGACGACTTCCTCAGCTGGGCGACGGGGGAGAGAGGCGTCGCACTGCCGGTGCGCCTCACGGACGCTGTGCTGACGATGCTCGCGCTGCGCGGAGCGGACCGCAGGGCGGGTGTGCCGGAGCCGACCCCCGGCCTGCTGCGGCAGGTGCTGCACGAGGACCTGCCGCAGCTGCTGTGCGCCAGCGACGACGAGCTGGACGCCCTGCCCGGCGTCCTCGGCACCCTCGCCGACCGGGTCCGGGCAGCGGGCCGGCTCAACGCCAAGCGTCACGCGCGCCTGCTCGCCGCCGCCGAGGACGCCGTGCCCGGCTTCCGCCGCGCCATGGCGGACCCGGCGAACCTGACCTGGCACCGCTGGTACGCGTCGCTGCTGACCGCCGACGGGGTCGACCCGGACGACCCCGCCGCCGTGGGGGCCTGGCTCGACGCCCACGAGAACACACCGCACGCCGACCGGCCGGTCCCGCCCGAGCCGCTGCACCGTTTTGACCTCGCGGAACGGACGTTCGCCGTGCGGATCCGTCTCGGCGAGGCGCTGCTCGCCGCGTTCGCCCGCGACACCCGCGAGGCATCACCGGCGGGCCCGCTGCTGCCCACACCGCCGCTGGACGACCGACGCCCCGACGACGCGCTCAGCAGTGAACTGGAGCGCATCGCCGATGCGTTGACCGACCGGTGGACCGCTGCGGGACTCGCCGAGGCGTTCGCCGCCCGGCACGCCGCACTCGCCCCCGCCCCGGAGACGATGCCGCACGTCACGCTCGCCGACCGCATGCTCGACGAACACCTCGACTACTACGGCGACGCGTCCGTCCCGCTGCCGCCCCCGCCGGCCGTCCCGTCGCCCGACGAGATCCGGGACCTGCTGCACGCCGCCCCGCTCCCCGCGGCGCTCGCGGCCGGGACCTTCGACGACGAGCTGCGCGACGTTGCGGAACGCTGCGGCCTGCCCGGCCCCGCCACCGCCGTGTGGGCCGAGGGCACCCCGCAGGAGCTGCTCGAGCTGGCCGCCGACGTCCTGGCCGCCCAGGCCGAACGGCTGCCGCCGGTCACCGGCCCGCAGGAGGCGTACTCGTTCGACGCGGCGCACCTCCTCTACTCGCTGTACGAACGCGGCAGCACCCCCGACTCGGTCGCCCGCAAGATCGCCGACGCGAAGTCCGACGGTCTGCCGCCCGAACTGGAGGACGCTCCGACGCCCGTGTCGCGCAACGCCCCCGACGCCTACGCGCTCCCGTCGCCCGAGGAGCTGTCCGCACTCCTCGGGCTGCCCGCCGTCACGGACGCCGACCGCGCCGAACTCGACGCCCCCGCAGGCGGACTGGCATCGCTCGTGGACCAACTGGCCGCCACCGGCTGCGTCTTCCGTACCGGCGACACCTACGGGCTCACCCCGCTCGGCGCCGCCGTCATGCGCCACGTACTCACCGCCGGCCATGTGGCCGCCCCCGACCAGGAAACCGTGGCGGAGTGGAACGCGGCCGAGACCGTGGCCGCCACCCGCCACTGGCCCACCCGGATCGCCGCCGCCACGCTTGCCGCGTGGGCCGCGCACCGCGGTGGAACGGACGAGGCATGGGGCGAACTGCTCGACGCCGTCTCCGCGGCCAAGGCCGACGAGGCCGACGCCGCCCGCACGTCCGAGTACTTCGCCCGCCTCGATGTCGCGGCGATCCCCGACACGGTGCTGCGCGCCGCGCTCACCGACCCGGTGACCGGGGCCGCCGCCTGCGGGCTGCTGCTGGCCCGGGGGGAGTCCGTCCCCGAGGACACGGTCCCCCTCACCGCCCGCGCCACGGTGCTCGTCGAAGAGCTGGACCAGCGCTGGACCGACGACATGCTCGGCCATATGAAGCGCCGGCACGCCACGGACGAGACGGTCACCCCGGCCGCGGCCGACACCCCGCCGACGACCCTGCTCCCCGCCTTCGACACGGCCGCCGCCGCCTGGCCCGGCGGCGCCGCAGCCCTCGTCGACGCCCTGGCCGAGGCGGACCCGGGCACGTCGCTGCGCATCCTGGACACCCTGCACGCCCACCACCCGGACCGCACGGTGGCAGACGCGGCGGCCCACGCGAAGAAGACAGCGCAGCGGGCATCGAGCAGCCGGCGGTCGAACGAGCGAACCTGAAACCCCGCCAACCTGTTCTGACCAGCTGATCACCCCCCGGGCAACGGGGGGGGGGACCTCAGGCGGGGCCGCCGCTCCGGCACGATTGCCCGAACGGTGCGGTAACAGCTGTTACCATGCGGGTATGGCAAAGACACAACTGGGTGCCCGTGTGGACGAGGACGTCGCGGAACTCGCCAAGAAACGCGCCGCCGACCTGGGACTGAGCATCGGCGACTACCTCGCCCGGCTGGTACAGGACGACACCAGCGGCCTGCGCGCCCGCGCGGTGGACGCCGCCGCCCGCTTCCTGACCGAACACCAGGCACTCTTCGACGAAGCCGAAGACGCCCGGCACACGTCTCAGGGAGCGCGCGCGGCCTGATGGATCCGTACATCGACGTTCCCTGGGTCCTGCAGGTCGCCGAGGCCGCCGGGGTCAACGATCCGGCCCCCGACGACTACGGCGTCCCGGTCTCGGCGGTCGCCCGCCACCGGGCCGAGCTGTTCGAGCAGGCCGTCTACGACGGCCCTTACGCCAAGGCCGCCGCTCTGGTGCACACGCTGGGCCGGTGCCGCTGGCTGGAGCGCTCCAACCTGGCCGTCGCCGCCGCCACCGGCGTCATGTACCTCGAGGCCGCCGGGATCACCGTCAAGCCCGCCCGCGCGGACGCCGTCGCCCTCAAGGACCTGCTCCTGGACCCGGCCTGCACCGCCGGGAAGATCGCTGCTCTGCTGCGGACCTGGCCCACCACCACCTGATGTCCTGTGCCGTTCGGAAACCCGTCGCCGCTGATCAGGCGGCGTGCCTGTACTCGTTCGTGTGACCGGTCGGGTGCGCGGTCGCACCGGCGATGTGCGGGAAGTCGCATGCGGTGAGGCTCCCGGATGTCCGAGGCCCGGCGTGACCGCGAGATCCGCCTTCACTCGGTCGCGGAGTTCGCGCGGAGGAGGTACGTGCGCGATGGCGGGGCGGTGTTCACCGCGGGGGAGCGCGCGCACTGCCGCTCCCGCGCCGACCCGGACGCGTCCCTGTCGGGGCTGCTGTCGGCCACGGATGCCTTCGTCAAGGCCCTCAGCTCGATGGGAGGGGCACCGCGGTGTACCTTCTTGGAGATCGAGATCGAGATCGACCGCGGCCCCGTCGGCCAGCCCCGGCTGCGGCCGCCTGCCCGGGCACTCCCGTGTCCGGCCTCGGCCTGCGCGTCGTGGACGGTCGGGCCGCGTCTGCGCCGACGCGGAGACGGGCCGTGTACAGCGGCGCGGCAGCACCCTGTTCGACGGCTACGACGTGCCACCGACCACCGCACCACCCGGTTCGACACCGGCAACCTGGGCCGGCTGGACGCGGGTCTGCTCCCCCTCGGCGGCCGGCGCTTTGACCGGGTCTCCGCCAACGGCACGAACGTCTTCGCCGCCGACGTGGAACAGGCCGCGGGGGCCGAGGCGGGGGTCGCCGAGTGCGTGGTCCTGCCGTACGGCGCCTCGTTCGCCGTCGTGGTCGTGGCGGAACGGGGCCTGAGCGTCGGCACCGCACGCCTCGCCGCCCGGATCGCCGCGGACTTCGCCGTCGCCCCCGAGACCGTCGTCGAGGTCCCGCACAGCGCCGTCGTCCGCACGGCGAGCGGCAAACCGGCCCGCACGCACATGACGGCCCGGCTCGCAGAAGGGGGCCTGCTCCCGCAGCCGGCGACCGCAGCGGTGGTTCCCCGGCCGAACGCGCGTCAGGGGCGGCCCCGCGGGGCCGTCTCCTCGTCCGCGCGGGCCGGCCCGGGCGGCGTCCCGTCGCCGAACGGCCGGCCGCCCAGCTCCTCGCGGTGATGCGGGGTCGACCAGCCGGACAGATCGGGGCCGAGGGGCACGATGCCGGTCGGGTTGATGCCGGTGTGCACCTGGTAGTAGTGCCGTTTGATGTGGTCGAAGTCGACGGTGTCGCCGAAGCCTGGCGTCTGGTAGAGATCGCGGACGTACGCCCACAGCACCCGGTTCTCCGTCAGCTTCCAGCGGTTGCACTTGAAGTGGCCGTGATAGACGGCGTCGAACCGCACCAGCGTGGTGAACAGCCGGATGTCCGCCTCCGTGATCGTGTCGCCGACGAGGTACCGCTGCCCCGCCAGCCGCCGTGCCAGGAGTTCGAGCCGCCGGAACACGTCCGCGCACGCCCCCTCGTACTCCTGCTGACCGGTGGCGAAGCCCGCCCGGTACACCCCGTTGTTCACATCGTCGAACACCTCCGCCATCACCGTGTCGATCTCGTCGCGCCGCTTCTCGGGATACAGGTCGGGCGCGCCCGCGCGGTGCAGCGCCGTCCACTCGGTGGCGAGGTCGAGAGTGATCTGCTGGTAGTCGTTGGTGACCAGCTGTCCGCCGGCCACCTCCACGATCGCGGGGACACTCACCCCGCCCGGGTAGTCCGTCTCCCGCCGGTCGTACGCCTCGCTCAGGTACCGGATGCCGAGGACCGGATCACGGCCGTCCGGGTCCAGGGTGAAGCGCCAGCTGCGGTGGTCCTGGATCGGGTCGGCGACGGCCAGGGAGAGAGCGTCCTCCAGACCGAGCAGCCGCCGGGACACCAGCGCCCGGCTCGCCCACGGGCAGGCCCGGCTGACGACGAGCCGGTAGCGCCCGGCCTCCACCGGCCACCCGTCCCTGCCGTCCGCGGTGATCCGGTCCGCGAAGTGGGCCCTCGACCGCTTGAACGCCTTTCGGCCGTAGGCGCTGTTGTCGCCGTCCCCCTCGTCGCGGCTCATGATGTCCTCCTCCTGGTCGCTTCGAACCTCGGTGACTGACTCGTTCCCCGTTTTCGACGGTCGGCACGATGTGACCGGGGCCGACCGGGACGACCGGCCGAGCGGAG
Source organism: Streptomyces cathayae (assembly GCF_029760955.1). Taxonomy (GTDB): domain Bacteria; phylum Actinomycetota; class Actinomycetes; order Streptomycetales; family Streptomycetaceae; genus Streptomyces; species Streptomyces cathayae. The sequence goes on along the minus strand of NZ_CP121682.1, from coordinate 411,521 downwards.
CTCACGGTCGGACCGTGGGCCGGCAGGCGCCGCCGTCCCCGTACGGAACTCGGGACAGCTCACCCTTCCGCCGCTCGCCGTAGGTCCTCGTGCCCGGTGGCGGGAACCATTCGGCCGAACGGCTCGTCACTGACCACGACCGCCGCCCATGGCGGCGGGGACACCGTGAACGAAGCGACGACGGGGGATTTCATGAAGCGCGGATCTGTGGCGAGAGCGGGCCTGACGGCCGTGGCGGTGGTGGCGATGCTGACGGTCAGCGGCTGCCGGGAGGAGTACACGGGCCTCCCCGATCCCGACGCTCCCCCGAGCGGTCAGGTGTCCCAGCCCGCGTCGCCGACGCCTTCGGCGGAGCAAGGCGGTCCGCGGACCCTGGTGGACGCCCCCCGGGCGGGCGGCCTGGACAAGCTGGGGGGAGACCGGGCCCTGACGGACACCCCGGTCGACCCGGGCGAGATGCGGGACGGCATGACGCTGGTCATCGGCAACTACGGGGACCCGGGCGGGCAGGGCGCGCCGGTGCTGTTCGAGGGCGTCGACCACGTACCCGAGGACACCGGCAAGCGCCGGGAGCACCTGTTCCGGGGCATGATCGAGTACATCCAGTGGGACCCGGAGCTGGGGCAGCCCGAGGCGCAGCCGGTGGAGCCCGGGCCCCTCGGCGGCTCGGTGGAGTGCCTGATCGCCTCGCTGAGCGAGCAGGGCAATGTCATCTGCGGGTGGGCCGACGAGGGCACGGCGGCCGTCGCGCTCTTCGAGGACAGCACGCTCGCCGACGCGGGAAAGCTCTTCGTCGAGATGCGCGGGGACCTGGAGCGCTGACCGACCGACGAGCGGGAACAAGGCCGTAGCGTAGGTCCGGCCGGCGGGCCGGACACCCGGTCCCGGGAACCGCAGGAGTTCCCGGAGTTCCCGGGACCGTGGGACCGCATCGGGGCTCCACGGCCTCCTCGACGCCCCGGCCGAAGCCGGCACCCTCGGGGTCCGGCTCGGGGTGACGTTCCTTGCCGCGTCACCCCTCCGGTCAGCGCAGGGTCGGTACGGTGCCGCACTCCGCCCATGCGACGTCGACCCCGCGGAGATCTCCGCCCCACTCCTCGGAGATCTCCGCGAGCCGGGCGGCGTCGGGCGGGGTGCGGCCGAGGCCGATCGCGTACCGTGCGACCGCCGGCCCGGCCTCGAACGGGCGGGGCCAGGCGTACGCATCCCCCGCTCCGGCGTCCTCCAGAGCGGCGAGAAGCGCTCGCAGGCGCCCCCGGACGCGCCCCAGAGTCTCCTCGAACTCCTCCGCGGGGCCCGGGCGTACGGTCAGGATCGCCCAGGCCGCGTGCCGCCGGTGCAGGGAGGGCGGCGACACCAGCTCGGGCCAGGGGTCCGTGCCCGCATCCGCTGCCGTTTCCAGGATGGTCCAGGCGCGGTAGAGCTCATCGGTCAGCAGGTCCCGGAAGCAGGCGCCGACCTGTGCGGTGCAGTTGCGGACGGGAGCGGTGGGCGTCATGAGGGCCACGGGCGTGTGCGGTCCCGTTCCGGTGGAGGTGAGGCCGACCGGGTCCCGCCAGTCCCAGGCGGCCCAGGTGCCGAAGAAGTGGCGGAGCAGGTCCGAAGCGGCCGGGTCCGTGGCCTCGCACGTCGTACGGGCCGCCAGCACCGACCAGGCCAGGCCCGGCAGTCCACCGAAGGGAGCCGAGTCGAGGCCACGGGCCCAGGCCCACGCCTTCACCTGCCTGGCGAGCCGGGCGAAAGCGGCGTGGCGGTCGCCCACCGCGGCCCGTACGGCGTCCGCGTCGCTCACCGCACTCAGGGCGATCGCCGCTCCCTCGCCCAACTCGGCGCGGCGGCCCACCGCTTCGCCGGGGTCGAGCGCTCCGGTGGCGACGACGACCAGGTCGACGTCCAGATCACCGGTGCGCAGCCGCAGACCCGGCACCCGGGCGCCGGTCACCTGCCGCACCCGGCCGGTGTCCGGCAGCGCGGCGGTCACCCGTGCCCGGACGCCGGCCGGATCGGGGCTGCCCGGCAGTGCCGCGACCAGGTCCAGGTCCGCTCCGGCCAGGGCGCAGCCCATGCGCCGTGAGCCGACGAGGTGGACGACCCCGTCACCCAGCGCCGCGGAGATGCGCTGCGCCGTCCTGCGCGCCAGGGCGGCCCGGGCCTCGCTCTCCGCGGTCGGCTCGGTGGTGGCGGGTGCGGGGGCAGCGGGGCCGGTGGCGGTGAAGCCCGTGGCAGCGGGTCCGGGGGTTTCGGGCAGCCACCGTACGTCGCCCGTTCCGAGGGCGATCGTGGCGCGTGGACGCATCGGTTCGTCGCCCCGGCGGGAGAGCAGGACCAGCTCCTCGACCCGTGCCGCCGGCATGCCGTCGAGCCGGGCGGCGGATGCGGCGGCGAGGCGCTGCGGATCCTTCGTCCGGCCCAGGGTGAGATGGGGGGTGAAGCCCTCGGCGCGCCCGCGGCAGCGCGGAAAGCGCTCCTCCAGAGTGCGGCGCAGTCCTGCCCACGGTGCTTCGCCGGCCGCCGCCGGGTCGAGCCAGACGGTGGCGTCGTCCCGGTGCCCGAAGGTGTGCACCCCGTCCAGCCGGGCGGTGAAGGCCGCCGTGCCGGCCGCCGCTTCGGACAGCAGCAAGGCGGCTTGCTCGAAGTCGGACTCCGGCACGAAACCGAAGAGCAGATTGACGTGCGGCGGCCAGCGGTGGAACTGCGGATCGTGCTCCCGGCGGATGTCCTGGAGGACCGGCCACAGCTCCTGGGGAGGCATCCACGCCAGCGCGGTGCGGGCCGTCGGCCGGGCGTCGAGGACGCCCGTGGGCTCCGTACCGTTCAGCTGGAGGTCCGCCTCCACGCCGTAGTGGTCCGAGACGTAGAGCCCGTCCGTGGTGGGCGCGTCGCCCCGCAGGGACACCCCGGTCGTCCGCAGCCGTTCCGTGCGCAGGAAGATCCGGTCCAGCCGGGAGGCCCGGCCGGACAGCGAGGACACCGCGGCCAGCGGATTGACGCCCGGGTCGAACGTGGGCGTCCGGTCGCCGGGCCCGTGGACCTCCGTCCAGGCGTCCCGCAGCCCGAGCGCGGCGGCCGGTCCGTCGCCGCCGTCGTTGAAGTCACCGACCAGGACCAGATCGCCGTCCACGCCGCCGAGTCCCTCGGCGAGCCGGCCCAGTTCGGCCTGCCGCCGGGCCGGGCCGCCGGGGGAGTGGTCACTGCTCAGATGGGTCGTGGCCACCACCAGCGGACCGGAGCCGGTCTCCACGGTGAGGGCGGTGACGGCCTTGTGCGGTCCGAGTGCGTGCCGCCCCGCCTCCCGTACGGGCAGCCGGCTGAGCAGCAGCAGCCCGCTGTCCTCGACGTCCTTCCCTCCCGGGGCGGTGCCCAGGGTGTAACCGGCGCGGACCCAGGGCGCCCGCAGCAACAGGGCGAACAGAGCGGCTTCGACCTCCTGGAGCGCGATGACGTCCGCGTCGGCCTCCTCCAGGGCCGAGAGCAGCAGGGGGCGGCGCCGGGCGGTGTCGATGCGGTCGCTGTCGTACCGGTCCCACAGCGTGTTCCAGGTGAGGACGCGCAGACTCCCCGCGCCCGGTACGGGTGTCCGGGGTGCGCCGTCCACGGGTCGCCATCCCTCCGCCGGTTCCCACGCGTGGGGCGTCCCGGCGGTGAAGAAGGGCGCTCGCAGCAGGCGCGGGCTGCGCACCCGGCCGGCGTCCGAGGTGTCGATGCGGTCCACACCGGTGGTGCGGTCCCAGACCAGCTCGCCGTCCGCCTCGACGAACAGCACCCGGTGCCAGGGGATGTCGCCGCCGGGTACGAAAGAGGGCAGCGGGACCCGCGCGGGGGCGGCACCGCGCTGGATGATCCCCAGCACGAACCGGGCCGGATCGAACCGCGGGTCCCAGCGGACCCGGTGGTAGATCTCGTCGCTCGTACGCATCACGTCTCTCCTCCGTCCACGGTGCCGTCCAACGTGCCTGCGGTGTCGTCGACGGTTCCGCCCGCTCCGAGGTACCAGGTGCGGTGGGCCTCAGCAGGGTAGGGCGGGGTGAACCGGTGCAGCTGCGAGGCGAGCACCGCGGGCGGCACCGGGTGGGCGCGCCCCTTGTTGCGCCGTACCAATTCTTCCTCGTCGACCAGCGCGACCACGTGGGTGACCAGGGCGTCGCGGCGCCGTGCCACCTTGTGCACCAGGGAACGCTGGTGCCGGTTGAGGGACGTGGCGTCCCACACCACGGTCCCGCCGCCGGCCAGCGCCGAGTCGAGCCGGTCCAGTCCCTCCCGCAGCACCTCCCCGTTGGCCCGCTGGTCGCCCCGGGAGCCCCGGGCCCGGCGCAGATCGTCGAGGGAGACGTACGAGCGGGTCCGGGGGAGACCTTCGGCGAAGGTGCTCTTCCCGCTGCCCGACGGCCCGACGAGATGGATCAGCCGGGGAAACGCCCCGGAACGCCACCGCCAGCTCGCCGCCACCGCCTCGTCGACGGTGGAGATCCGCCCCTGGGCGAACGCGTCCCGCGCCTGTGCCCAGCACCGGTCGGCGGCGGTGGAGCCGAGGCCGGCGAGTGCGTCCCGCAGCCCGGCCCGCAGCGGCTCCAGCGGCGATTCGCCGAGCAGCCCGGCCTCCTCGGCGTACAACGCGGACCATTCGACCTGTTCGCGGGCCTCGGCGGTGTGCGCGACCGCCCCCGCGACCGCGTGCAGCACCCCCAGGTCGGCGGCGAGAGCGAAGCGCGCCAGACCGGTCCGGCGGTCGCCGTCCGGGTACGGGCGCCGAAGCCTCGGGGACAGCCCGACCAGGTCTGCGACGCGGCGGGCGCCCGGCATGCCCAGCGGCCCCACGAGGCGGGGCCCGAGCCACGCCCGGCGCGTGCCGTGGAGCATCGCGGCCAGGACACCCTCCAGCCGTGCGTCCCCGGACCGGCCCAGCGCGTCCAGTCCCGCGGACACCTCGGCGACGGCGGCCGCGGCGGCGGCCGGATCCTCAGGGGCGACGCCCAGCGCGGCCGACAGGGACGGCACGTCGGCGGCCGCCCCCGAACGCACCGCCCACAGCGCGGCGTCCGGGCCCAGAACGTTCTCCACGACAGCGGCGTGCATCCAGTGCGTACCGGTGCGGACGTGTCTCGCGCGCACCCACTTGGCCACCCGCTGCCCGAACTCCTGCCGGCCGAACCCCTCGGCGGTGCGTACGACGTAGCCCTCCTGGCGCACGGTGTCCAGCCGCAGCGCGCGCAGCGCACGCTCGTCGAAGACGCCCCGCCACAGCACCCGCGGCACCGGAACCCCCAGCCGCCGCAGGAACCGGACCGTCCGGTCCCAGTCCAGGCAGCGGTCGCCGCCGTCCCAGACCGAGAACCCGTAGAACCAACTCTCCAGGCCCCCGTAGGCGATCGAGTGCCGCGCGAAGAGGTTCTCGCCGCACACCCGCCAGCCGCTCGGGATCTTCGCGCCGATCCGTCCCTGCAGGCTCTTCACCCAGGCCCGCGAGGGATGGTGCACGGAATCCAGCGACCGGGCGTGCAGCCCGTCGGCGTAGAGGGTGGTGTTCTCCCCGTCGAGTTTCTCGGTGACCACGACCTCGCGGCCGCGCAGCCCGGACAGATCACCGGCTCGTACGTCGTCCGACGTCGCCCCCGGAGACCACGGGAGATGAGGCGTACGGGGGTAGTGCACACGCATGATCCGCTTTTCTTGACGATGTCGGGTCCGGTCACTGTAGGAGCGCGGGAAGAGCAGATCCACCGAATAACCGCCGGCCGGTGGGGCGCCCCCGTGCGGGCGAGTGGCGTGTGCATGCCAATGCATTGCGCATGCGCGACGGTGGGCGACTCGGGACGGCTCAGCGCAGCACATCCGCCCAGTTCGCGGGGACGCGGCCCACCGGGCCGGGCGCCGGCTGGTCCGGTGGGTGGCTCACCGGCGGTGCGAGTTCGGGGCCGGTCTCGTACAGCTCGTTCGTGTCGTAGTTCCAGAACCAGCCCTCGCCCGGCTCGTAGCTGCGGATCACCGGGTGCCCGGTGGCCCGGTGGTGGGCGGTGGCGTGCTTGCCGGCGGAGTCGTCGCAGCAGCCGATGTGGCCGCACTGCGCGCAGCGCCGCAGATGGAACCACCAGCCGCCCGCCGCGTCGCACTCGACGCAGCCGGTGCCGCTGGGTGGGACGCGGGGGTCGATTCCGGTGTCGCTGGTCATGCCTGCTCCTGGGATGTCGTACGGTCCTCGGACGTGAGCGGCGGCCCGTCGGACGAGGCGGAGGGGAGTGCCGTTCCGTCGGGTTCGACGGCGGTCAGGGGCAGCAGTACCCGGAAACGGGTGTCGCCGGGCACCGACTCCACGCCGATGCCGCCGTGGTGCTTGTCGACGACGATCCGCCGGGAGATGTCCAGCCCCAGACCGGTGCCCCGGCCGACCGGCTTGGTGGTGAAGAACGGGTCGAAGACGCGGTCGAGGATCTCCGGCGGCACGCCGGGCCCGGTGTCCCGGAACTCGACGAGAAGCCGGCCGTCGTGGAGCGCGGTGCGCACGGTCAGCGTGCCGTCGCCGCCCGCGCCGTCCATCGCGCAGAGCGCGTTGTCGATCAGGTTGGTCCACACCTGGTTCAGTTCCGCCGGGTAGGCGGGGATCCGCGGCAGCGTACGGTCGTACTCCTTGACGATCCTGATCCGCGGCCCGATCTTGCCGGACAGCATCAGCAGCGTGCTGTCGAGGAGTTCGTGCACGTCGGCGACCTGGTAGGGGGCGCGGTCCAGCTGGGAGTACTGCTTGGCGGCGTCCACCAGAGCGGAGACCCGGGTGGTGGAGTCCGCGATCTCGTCCATGAGCAGCTCGGTCTCCACCGTGTAGTTGAGCCAGCCCACGGCGCCCGGCAGGATCTCCTGCCCGACGGCCGCCGCGACCTGCTCCAGCCAGTCCACGTCGAGCCCGGCCTGTACGAAGGTCGGCGCGATCTGCGGGCCCTGCTCGACGCCGTGGTCCTCCAGCCAGTCGGTGAGGGTGTCCTCGCGGTCGGACGCCTCCAGCGGGGCGAGCGCCGGTGCCTTGGCGACCCGCTCGGCGGTACGTTGCTGGATGTCGATGAGATTCACCAACTGGTCTTTGGGGAAAGGGCTTTCGGCGATGAGGGCGAGCTTGTGCCGCATCCTGGCCACCCGCTCCCGCAGCGTCGCGGTGGCCCGGACGGCCGCCGCCGCCGGGTTGTTGAGTTCATGGGTGAGCCCGGCGGACAACGACCCGAGCGCCAGCAGCCGCTCCCGCTGCCCCACGGCCGCCTGGGTGCTCTTCGTCCCGAAGAACAGCCCCTCCAGCAGATGCACCGCCATCGGGAACCACTCGCGCATGATGTCCGCGAACGTCCCGGCGGGCAGCACGAAGAACCGCGTCGGCTCCGTGACACGCATCGAGTTGTTGTAGACCTGCCGCACCCGGTCCCCGAGGTACGCCTGCATGGCGCCCGAATAGACCCCGCGCTGCGAGGACCGGACGACCTCCACGTCGTCGCCGCCGACCCGGCGGGAGAGCACCACCGTGCCCTCCAGCAGCACGTAGAAGCAGGCGGCCGGCTCGCCCTCGGTGTAGACCGGACCGGGGTCGAACCGCTCCGTCCGCCCCTCGCGGCACAGCCGGCCCAGCTGCTCGTCCGACAGCTTCTCGAACAGGAACAGCGAGCCGATCTCCTTCGGGCTGCACGGCGTCGGCCGGCCGCTCACGACTGCTCCAGATACCGGTGGACGAGCATCACGGCCATGGCTCCCTCTCCTACGGCGGACGCGACCCGCTTGGCGGACTCCGCGCGCGCGTCACCCGCGACGAACACGCCGGGCACATTGGTCTCCAGGTGGTACGGCGGCCGGTCCAGCTCCCAGCCGGAGGGCGGACGCCCGTCGGGCGTGAGGTCGGGCCCGGCCAGGATGAACCCGCGCCCGTCCCTCAGCACCGTGCCGTCCAGCCAGTCGGTGAGCGGGGCCGCGCCGATGAACACGAACATCCACTGGGTGTCGACCAGCTCGCTCCGCCCGCTCGCCGTGTCGCGCAGGGTCAGCTTCTCCAGGTGGCCGGAGCCGTGCGCGGCCTCCACCACGGTGCCCGTGCGCACCGAGACGTTGGGGGTCTCCTCGATCTGCTGGACCAGGTAGTACGACATCGACGCCGACAGGGAGGGGCCCCGCACCAGCAGGGTCACCGACTTGGCGTCCCGTGCCAGGTACATCGCCGTCTGCCCCGCCGAGTTGGCGCCGCCCACGATGTAGACGTCCTGGCCCCGGCAGGACGGTGCCTCGGTCAGAGCCGAACCGTAGAACACCCCGCAGCCGGTCAGGTCCCGCGCGCCGGCCGCGGGCAGCTGCCGGTAGGACACCCCGGTCGCCAGGATCACGCTGTGCGCGGCGACCGCCGAGCCGTCCGAGAACCGTACGGTCCGGGCCGCGCCGCCCACCTCCAGGCCCGTCACCTCGCGCGCGGTGAGGATCTCGGCGCCGAACCTCGCCGCCTGCCGGCGGGCCCGGTCGGTCAGCTGGGCGCCGGAGACGCCGTCCGGGAAGCCCAGGTAGTTCTCGATCCGGGAACTCTGCCCGGCCTGTCCGCCGGTCGCCGAGCGCTCCACGAGCACCGTCCGCAGCCCCTCCGAGGCCCCGTACACGGCGGCGCCGAGCCCGGCCGGGCCGCCGCCCACCACGACGAGGTCGTAGAAGTCGGCCGCCGGTGTCGTCGCCAGCCCCACGTGGGCCGCGAGCTGCGGTGCCTCCGGCTCCAGCAGGGGCGTGCCGTCCGGGGTGACCACCAGCGGCAGCCGCTGCCCGTCCTGCCCGGCGGCGGCCAGCAGCCGCCTGCCCTCGGGCTCGTCGGAGGAGTACCAGCGGTAGGGCACCTGGTTGCGGGCCAGGAACTCCCGCACCCGGGACGACCGCGCCGACCAGCGGTGCCCGACCACCTTGGTGCTGGGCACCGGCCGGTAGTCACTGCGTCGCCAGGCCTGCAGCAGGTCGTCCAGGACCGGATAGAGCTTCTCCTCGGGCGGGTCCCAGGGCTTGAGGAGGTAGTGGTCCAGGTCGACGACGTTGATCGCGTCGATCGCCGCGCCGGTGTCCGCGTACGCGGTCAGCAGGACCCGCCGCGCGCCCGGGTACACGTCCAGGGCCTGTTCGAGGAACTCGATGCCGTTCATCCGCGGCATGCGGTAGTCGGCCAGGATGACGGCGACGAGGTCGCCGCGCAGTTTCAGCTCGCGCAGCGCGTCCAGCGCGGACTCGCCGGACTCCGCGCGCACGATCCGGTACGAGGCGCCGTAGCGCCGCCGTAGGTCCCGGGCGACGGCGCGGGAGACCCCCGGGTCGTCGTCCACGGTCATGAGGACGGTTCGTGTCGGCTCCGCGGCCTGTGCCATGGGTCTGTCACCCCGCCTGGTCGGACAGGCGGCCCGGTGCGCCCTTGCGGCACCGCGCCGGCTCCCGCCCATCGTATGTTCGATCGTCCCGGTTTGTCCGGGCGTGCGGAGGGCTGTCGTTCCGGCCGCCCGCTTCCGTGGTCACCCGGTGGGGAAGGCCGGACCGAGAACGGCTCGCCCCGCAGGGCGGCAGACGGCATGACGCGGCCGATCACGGCAGGGGTGGACGGACCGGAGGAGAGCCTCGCCGCGCCGACGCGGGCGGGACGGGAGGCCGCGCCGCGGGCCGCCGCTGTGCCTGGCGCACGCCCGGCGCTTCGAGGCGCACGACGCCTTCGACGCGGGCGACCGGGACACCCGGCGGCAGTGGGCGCGCGACGGCCTCGCGACGGCCGCCCGGACCGCCACCGGACGCCACCCCGGTCTGACGGTGACCACCGACGTGGTGGAGGACGGCGTCGTGCCGGCTTCCTGAGCGACCGGCGCGCGGTGGCAGTCCATGCCGGCCTCGCGCTGATGTGGCCGGTCCCCGACCGAAGGCTCGAGCGGACCATGGCCCACAGCGGGAAGGCGCGCCCTTCACGCGCCGACTCGAGCCCGATCCACGGAACTTGAGCATGGCTCGCCGCAACCGCGCCCCCGGGCGGCTCGGATGCCGTCGGCCCGTCAAGGGGTGTCACCGGTTGCGGCCGTCCGTCCAACGAACGCGTGTACGGGAAAACCGGTCGACGGCGGCAGGAGGCCGCCGCCCCCGTCGAAACGGTTGTCGCCGCGCACACCCCGGGCGACGATGTCCCCAGCGCATCGCCCTGCGGGAGGCCACGTTGACCGATCCCTGGGTAGCCCTGGAACCGGGGGCCGACCCTGCCGAGCGCGTACGTGTGCTGCACCGGGCGCACGAGACCTTCACCGAGGCCGGCGCGGTGCCGCCCCCGGTGCGCGGTGTGGTCGCCGACTCGTGGCGGCGCTCGGCACGCGCCGGCGTCCACCCGGACGGCACCGCCGACGTCGAACTGACGGACGGTGACCTCGGGACCTGCCGCGCCGAGCACCCGCTGGCTCATGTGATGCCGCTGTTCCGGGAGTTGATGGGCACGTTCGCCTCCGACGGCCGGCATCTGCTGGCGGTGTGCGACGCGCACGGCAGACTGCTGTGGGTCGAGGGGCACACGTCGACGCTGCGCCAGGCGGGGCGGATGAACTTCGTGCCCGGCGCGCGGTGGGCGGAAAGCGCGGTCGGGACGAACGCGCCGGGCACGGCGGTCGCCGTGGACCGTCCGGTCCAGGTGTTCGCGGCCGAGCACTTCGTGCGGCGCGTGCAGCCGTGGACGTGCGCGGCGGCCCCCGTGCACGACCCGCACACGGGGCGGCTGCTCGGTGCCGTGGACATCACCGGCGGGGACGGTCTCGCGCACCCGCACAGCCTGGGCTTCGTACAGGCCGTGGCACGCGCGGCGGAATCCCAGCTGGCGCTGCTCGCCCCGAGGCGCCCGGACGAAGGCGGGCCCGCACTGGTGACACTGGGCCGCGACCAGGCCGTGCTGACGGCAGGTGGCCGCAGTATCCGGCTCAGCCGCCGGCACAGCGAGATCCTCGTCCTGCTGGCCCGGCGCCCCGACGGCCTGACCGGCGACGAACTGCTGTGCGCCCTGTACGAGGACGAGTCGGTGACACCGGTGACGCTGCGCGCGGAGCTCGCCCGGCTGCGTCAGGTGCTCGGCCCGGGACTGCTCGGCTCGCGCCCCTACCGGCTCACGGCACCCCTGGAGTCGGACATCGCCGCCGTCGAACGTCGGCTGGCGGCCGGCGCGGTCACCACCGCCCTGGCCACCTATGCGGGCCCCCTGCTGCCCGCCTCCCAGGCACCGGCGGTCGTACGGCTCAGGCGCCGCCTCGCCGACGGACTGCGCGCGGCACTGATCGCCCGCTCGGACGCCGACCTGCTGGCCGACTGGGCCCACGCGCCGTGGGGCGAAGAGGACCTGGACGTGTGGCGGGCACTGGTCACGGCCCGGCCGACGGCATCGAACCTGGCCCGTCTGGCCTCACTCGAATCGGAGTTGGCGGCCCCGGACGGCTGGGTCCGCTGCGAGGACCGGTAGCGCCGCTGCCCGTCCGCAACGTGGATGCAACGTCCGCGTCCTTACGCTCCGGCGCAGAGCTGCCCGACGGCGGGCGGCCCTGCTGAAGGAGGCCAGTTCCGCATGACTCGTTACGCGGCGCCCGGAAGCGAGGGCGCGATCGTCTCCTACCAGCCCCGCTACGACCACTTCATCGGCGGGGAGTACGTACCCCCGGTCAGGGGGCAGTACTTCGAGAACCCGAGTCCGGTGAACGGGCAGCCGTTCACCGAGGTGGCGCGCGGTACGGCGGAGGACGTCGAGGCGGCACTCGACGCGGCCCACGCGGCCGCGCCCGGCTGGGGGCGCAGGCCGGCGGCCGAACGGTCCGACATCCTGCTGAAGATCGCCGACCGCATGGAGGCCGGCCTGGAGTCACTCGCGGTCGCGGAGAGCTGGGAGAACGGCAAGCCCGTACGGGAGACCCTGGCGGCCGACATCCCGCTGGCCATCGACCACTTCCGCTACTTCGCCGGCGCCGTGCGCGCCCAGGAGGGCTCGCTCAGCGAGGTCGACGACGACACGGTCGCCTATCACTTCCACGAGCCGCTGGGCGTCGTCGCCCAGATCATCCCGTGGAACTTCCCCATCCTGATGGCGACATGGAAGCTCGCACCCGCCCTCGCCGCGGGCAACGCGGTTGTCCTCAAGCCCGCCGAACAGACTCCGGTCTCCATCCACTACTGGCTGAGCCTTGTCTCCGACCTGCTGCCGCCGGGGGTACTGAACATCGTCAACGGCTTCGGCCCGGAAGCCGGAAAGCCGCTCGCCTCCAGTCCGCGGGTGGCGAAGATCGCCTTCACCGGCGAGACGTCCACCGGACGGCTGATCATGCAGTACGCGGCCGAGAACCTGAAGCCGGTCACGCTGGAACTGGGCGGCAAGTCACCGAACATCTTCTTCGACGACGTGTGGGAGAAGGACGACGAGCTGCGCGACAAGGCCCTCGAAGGGTTCACGATGTTCGCGCTGAACCAGGGAGAGGTGTGCACCTGCCCCTCCCGCGGGCTGATCCAGCGCGGCAACTACCCCGACTTCCTGGCCGCGGCCGTCGCCCGCACCGAACTGATCAGGCCCGGACACCCGCTCGACACCGACACGATGATCGGCGCACAGGCGTCCGGCGAGCAGCTGGCCAAGATCCTCTCCTACATCGACATCGGCCGACAGGAGGGCGCCAAGGTCCTCACGGGCGGTGAACGCGCCGAGTACGACGGTGACTTGAAGGGCGGCTACTACGTGCAGCCGACCATCTTCGAGGGCGACAACCGGATGCGTGTCTTCCAGGAGGAGATCTTCGGCCCCGTCGTCTCGGTGGCCTCGTTCGACGACTTCGACGACGCGATCAAGATCGCCAACGACACCTCGTACGGTCTCGGCGCGGGCGTGTGGACCCGCGACATCAACACGGCCTACCGCGCCGGCCGCGCCATCCAGGCGGGCCGCGTCTGGACGAACTGCTACCACGCCTACCCCGCGCACGCGGCGTTCGGCGGCTACAAGCAGTCCGGGATCGGCCGGGAGACGCACAAGATGATGCTGGACCACTACCAGCAGACGAAGAACCTCCTCGTGTCGTACTCGCCGAAGAAGCTCGGCTTCTTCTAGCCGCGGCGGAAGGGCGCCTGAACTCGGTCGGAAGCCCGGCAGGCGCCCTTCTCGACGGGGCGGGGAATCACCGGCAGGGGCTGAGCCCGGTCTCGGTGCCGGCCCTGGCCCCCGCAAAGCCTGGTGATGGCCGATGGCGTGCTCCACTACTCTCGACCTGAGCCCTCCACGGGCCCCGAAGCGGGGGAGGACGGTGTGACTCCGCTCCCCCTCCTGAAGGACAGGGGGCTTCCAACCCAAAGGTTGCGGTCCAGCCCGAACCGGTCCCTTGCGGGACACCAGAAACGTACATCAGGGATTCGATTCCCCCACCAGCTGAAGCCGGTGGTTTCCTCGAAAGAGGTCCGATGGAGCCATGGGAACTCCGTCGTGCGGTCGAGGCAGGACGGGCGACCGCTTCGGAGGCAGGTCTCCAGGCCGACGACGTGGTCGTCATCAGCAACTCGGACCGTGTCGTGCTGCGTCTGGTCCCATGCGGTGTTCTGGCTCGGGTCGCGCCTCTGGGGCATCTGGCTGCTTCCGAGTTCGAAGTGGAGGTCGCCCGCCGTCTCGCCGACGTCGACGCTCCGGTGGCTGAGCTCGAGCCCCGGGTCGATCCCCGAGTCTTCGTGCGTGATGCCTTCGCCATCTCGCTCTGGACCTCCTACGAACCTGTGGGAACAGAGATCGCGCCGGCCGACTACGCAGACGCGCTCATGCGGCACCATGCCGCCCTGCGCCGGATCGACCTGGCCGCACCGCATTTCACCGAACGAGTCGCCGGCGCGCTGAGAGAGGTGAGCGACCGGGAGCAGTCCCCCGAGCTGCCCGGTCCCGACCGGGAACTCCTCAGCGCCACACTCGGTGGACTCGGCACCGCGATCAGCGTCGAGAGGGACGGCGACCAGCTGCTGCACGGCGAGCCGCATCCGGGAAACCTCCTCGACACGAGGAGAGGGCCGCTTTTCGTGGACCTCGCCACGTGCTGTCGCGGGCCGGTCGAGTTCGACCTCGCCCATGCGCCCGAAGAAGTGGGAAAGCACTATGCCGGAGCCGACCAGGGCCTGATGCACCGGTGCCGCGCCCTGGGCTGGGCGATGTTCTCGGCCTGGCGCTGGCGCCGGGACGACCGGATGCCCGACCGGGACCGCTGGAGAGCGGAGGGGCTCGACCAGGTTCGTGCTGCACTCGATCGCTGCGGACCGGGCTGAACCCGAGGCAGCGGGACTGCCGGGACTGCCGGGTCCACGGACGAGTGGGGCCGGATGGCCGGCGGGCCCACGAGGGCAAGACCGGTCCCGCCCGGCTCAGATCATGGCGGCCTGTTCGGCCTCGGCCCGGGACTGGGCGAGGCGGGCGGATGCCGTGCGGACACGGCGAGTGCACCACTGCGGGGGAACCCGGGTGCAGGGCGGTGTGTCCGGGCCGGAAGCCGCCGTTCGGATCGCCCGAGGAGTCCCTTCAGGTGACGGCCGGACACCTCATGGGCCAGGCAGCCGCCGCAGGGGTACGACGTCTCGGAAGAGGACGAACCAGAACCCCGCGAGGAGCTTGGTGATGTACGCAGCGGTCCGGCGGTACGAAGGGGTGACCGACCCGGCAGAGGCGGGACGCCTCGTGAACGAGGGCTTCGTGCCGCTCATGCGCCAGGTCTCCGGCTTCGTGGCCTACTACTGGGTCGACGCCGGGGACGGAGTGATGGTCTCGACCAGTGTCTTCCTGGACCGGGCCGGTGCCGAGGAATCGATCTCGAGGGCGGCGGACTTCGTGCGGGACAACCTCGCCTCCCTGCTCCCGAACCCTCCCCAGGTCACGGCCGGAGAGGTGCTGGCTTCCGCGTAGCAGCGTGCGGACCGGTCTCCCGGGCTCCCCGTGGCTGCGAGTGAGGAGCGGACGCGACCTAACACCGGGAAGCCATGGCCCGAGCCCACTCACGAAGCCCCACCCCCGCCGCCGACCCTGCGGTACGGCTGTTTGGCCCCGGCGCGGAGGGATCGGCGCGACAGCCCTCGTCGACCACGTCGTGCTCCGCCTCAGCCGCTTCCGGGACGCGCTTCCCGGCGGACCGGCGGCCACCCTCGAGCGTGCCACCGACGGCCGGCTGCCGCCCGCGGTCGCCCGCCGCACTCGGCCGGGCTCGTCGTACAGGGCCATCCCTCCAATGGGCGTATGGGGCACGAAAACCGAATCACCGCCTTCGGGTGTTCTCACGGCCGTGTGGACCACTGGCCGCCGTGGTGCCCCCACCACCTGATGACCTCGCTTCCAGCGGCGGCTTCACCCTGCTGCCAGGTCAACAGGCAAGCCACTGCCGCAGGTTGGAAAGGGCTCACGGCCGACGGTGCTGTGTTGCGGTCCTCCGTGCCCGGTGCGACGGTGCTCGAAGGGGAATGCCGAGAGCCTGACAAGGGACAGCCCTGCAGGTGACGGCATCACGCGTCGATACACGGCTGAACCGTGCCCCGCCGACCTCGGCACCCGGCACTCCGTGCATCGGCGCGCGTCCACGAACCGGGGGGAAACACACAGAAAGCAGGAAACCCAATGGCGAACGGCCCCATGGACAGGCACGCCTTCGGCGAGCAGCCCAACCGGCCCAACGGCTCCGTCATGGGCCAGGGCTCGGAGTACACCGGCCGGTACGTGGTTCTGCTCGACCCGAGCGACCAGGAGAGCGGAATCAACGCACTGCGTGCCTCCGCCGACATAGCGTCCGTCGAGCGCGTTCGAGGCGCCGAGGCCGGGAACGTGGCCGAACTCCTCGAGCGCCCCGACGTCTCGGTGCTCTTCGAGGATCTCGCCGCAGCCGTCGTCGAGGTGCGGCCCGAGCAGCGCCACGCGCTGGTGACCACGGCCGAGGCGGAGCCCTCGATCATCGCGGCGGAACCGGAGCGCATGGTCTACGCGTTGCCGATCACCGCCCCGCAGCAGGCGCCCACCGAGTTCTTCCCGGCCTTCCGCAGCGACGAGGACGTGGTCGCCCGCCACACCAGGACCGAGATCGCCGCCGCCCAGGGCCCGGCCTCGGACGAGCAGAGCTTCACCTGGGGCCTGCAGGCGATCCGGGCCAACCTGACCAACCTGACCGGACGCGGTGTGAAGATCGCCGTCCTGGACACCGGAGTGGACACCGACCACCCGGACTTCGCCGGCCGCATCGAGGCGACGGAATCCTTCGTGCCCGGCGAGACCGTCGAGGACGGCCACGGCCACGGCACGCACTGCATCGGCACCGCCGCCGGTCCGGCCAACCCCCGGCAGGGCCCCCGCTACGGCGTGGCCCCCGAGGCCCAGATCCTCGCGGGAAAGGTGCTCAGCAACGCGGGCAGCGGCAGTGACGGCCAGATCCTGGCGGGCATGGCCTGGGCCGTCTCCCGCGGCGCGCGGGTGATCTCCATGTCGCTCGGCGCACGGGTCCGACCGGGTGAGCTCTTCCCGCAGACCTACGAGATCCTGGCCCAGCGCGCGCTGGAGCGCGGGACGGTGATCGTCGCCGCCGCGGGCAACGACAGCCGCCGGCCCCAGGACATCCAGCCCGTCGGCCGGCCCGCCAACTGCCCCTCCATCCTCGCGGTGGCCGCGCTCGACAAGGCGATCGAGCCGTCGTTCTTCTCCAACGCCGGCATCAACGGCCAGGGCGGCGAGATCAACATCGCCGCGCCCGGCAGGGACGTGCACTCGGCCGCCCCCGGCGGCGGGTACCAGCAGATGAGCGGCACCAGCATGGCCACGCCGCACGTGGCGGGTGCCATCGCCCTGCTCGCCCAGGCGACCCCCAACGCTTCCGCGGCCGAACTCATGGCCGGCCTGAAGTCCGGCGCGTTCCCGCTGACACAGCCCCTCAGGGACGTCGGCGCGGGTCTGCTCCAGGCCCCGTGAGCGAGTCGTCCCGATCCGCGCCGGTCGGGGTCGTCCTCGCGGTCGACCCCGACCGGTTCGCGGAAGTCGTCGAGGCCCTGCGGCGGGCCGGGCTGACGGTCACGGGCGAGCAGCCGGTCCTCGGCACGCTCTCCGGCACCGTCGCGGCGGACCGGATCCCGGCCCTGGAGGCGGTGGACGGCGTCGAGTCCGTCGACCGGGAGCGCACCGTCCGGCTTCCCCCGCCCGATTCCCCGCTCCAGTGACGTTCTCGGAGCGTCCACCGAGCGGGGTCACGCCGGACGGGTCGACGGAGGTGTCTCCTCAGGGCCGGCGCTCGCCCGGCGCCTCCGCGCAGGTGACCTCGTCACGCGGGGTGTAGTGCGTGTGGAACGGCTCCCGCCGCACTTCCCGGCCGTTGTCGCGGAAGATCCGCTGCACGGTGACGTCGAAGCCCTCGAGCGGGGTCTGCGGCACGCACTTCTCGACGGTGCTCACCTTCTTCGCCGGCTGCCGCACGTTGGTGCGCGGCCCCTTGACCGACGTGATCTCGTCGTACTTCTTCGTGCCGAGGAAGCTGACGGTCACCGAGGTGTCGGTGGACTCGGCCTGGATGTAGACGGCCTTGCCGGAGTCGTTGGCGAACCTCAGATCGAGGCTGCCCCAGGCGACCGTCGCCTCCCGGCCCTCGGGATAGCGCTCGATGTAGAAGGAGTGGGCGCCGTACTCGACGGGCTTGACCCCGGCGAAGAACATCGCGTTGAAGACGGTCGTGGCCACGGCGGAGACCCCGCCGCCGGCCGCTTCGACGTACTGGCCGTCGAGGATCATGATGCCGTCGACGAAGCCGTTGGCCCGGGTGCGCTCGCCGACGGTCCGGTTGAAGCTCCAGGTCTCGTCCGGCATGACGACGGAGCCGTCGATGAGTTCCGCGGCCCGGCCGATGTTCGTCGTGCGGTAGGCGGCCGGCTCGAAGGTGACGGTGAAGGAGGACATCTTCTCCGTCAGTCCCAGGCGTGCCGCGCTCTCGCGGGTGATCTCCGGCTGGATCTGCTCTGTGGCCACCTCGCCGGTGCGGCCGTCGCCCGACTCGGTGAGCAGGGGCAGGACGGCCTTGCCCAGGGCCTTGTCGGTTACCTGCACGGCGGGTCGGGCCTCGGAGGTCACCACGACCTTCTCGCCCTGGAGCCCCAGCCGGGCGTTCTGGGGTGTGGTGGGAAGGCCGTTCAGGGCGCCGGCCACCGCGGGGGCGGCGCGCAGGCCCTCGCTGTCGAGCTCCGGTGTGAGCCTGCCGGTGTCGTCCGGCCGCATCGTCAGGTGCTCGCCCAGCACGGCCGGGGTGATCGTGAACCGCTTGTCGCCCGCGGTGAGCGTGACCGGTGCCGACATCGCCGGCTGCGCGAACGCGCGCACCGCCCGCCGTACCTCCTCCGCGGTGACCTTCGGCCTGGTCTCGCGTGCGGGCAGCACCGTGACCGAGTCCGCCGCGCCGCGCAGGAAGGGGGCACGCAGGGCACCGGTCGCGGCGTCCACGTCCAGCGCGTACCCGGTGCGCGGGGTGATCTGCTCGACACGGCCCTCGTCGAAGGAGACGGCACCGTCGCGGGCCTGCTGGTCGAGCGTCTTCGCCAGCTTCCCGAGGGTGGCACGGGCCTTGTCCTCGTCGATCCGCACGACCGGCTCGATGTCACCACCGCCCGAGCGGAACAGCCCGCCGATCACGCTGACCGGATCGGCGCCGGTGGACGCCGCCCGGTCGACGGTCTCCCGGATGCCGAAGGCGATCCCCGCCTGCCGCGGATCGACCGTGCCCTTGCGGTCGCCGACCTGCACCGCCAGGTGCCGCGAGCCGTCCGCCGCCAGGTGCCGCTCCAGCTTCCGGGTGGCTTCCTCGCGGGTCAGACCCCCGATGTCCAGGCCGCGCACCGTGGTACCCGCCTCGATCTCACCGCCGGTGAGCAGCAGCCCGGCGAGATACAGGCCGCCGATGCCGACGGCCAGCGCGCCGCCCGCCAGGGCGACGGGCGGGAGCGGGGCTTTGCGGGGGGAAGGGGGTATTCGGGGGTGCATGGGTCTCCTGGGCGATCGATGTAGCGTACATCCAATGTTGCGGCGTTGTGCGTGCAAACAGTCGGTCAAGCTACGAACAACCGGACACCAAAGGGTATATCCCGGGTCGCGTCGGGTGTCCCCGGCCGGTTGCCCGGGTTTCGGCGTCGGCGACCTCGGATGTGCGCAGGGCGACGGCGCGGGGGCACCCGATAAGGGAAGGTTCACACAAGGGAAGGACCGCGCAAGGGAAGGTCCGTCAGGAACCGCGGAGCCCGAGCCCGCGCGATCGGGCCGTGGCGCGCCTGGGGCGTCACAGCAGTCCGCCCAGCGGCAGGACCCGCTCGGTGAGCTGTCCGCGCAGCCGTCCTCCGGTGGTGTCGGCTTCGGCGAGCCAGTCGGCGGCGATCAGCAGTTCGACGTGCCCGGTGATCTCCTCGGGCGGCAGGGCGCAGAACGCGGCGGCCCTGTCCAGATGCAGTCCGCCGTCCTCGGCATGCCCGAGGCGGCCGTCGGGGCGGGTGTGGGCGGCGCTGTACAGGGCGAGGAGCCGGGTGGCGGCGCCCAGTTTCTTCTTGCGGACCTTCCGGTCGCCCACGGCTTTCTGGGCCCAACCGGAGATCTTCGAGCGGGTGGTCTTGCCGAAGACGAACGGGCGGGGCTGTTCGGGCAGCAGTGTGGGGACGGTGACCGCGGTGGGGTTCTCGGGCCGGGAGGCCAGGACCTCGGCGACGGTACCGGGCAGGCGCAGCCAGTCGGCGGCGACCAACTGTTCCAGCACTCGCTCGGCATCGCCCTGCAACCAGGCGGTGAGGTCCTGTCCGGTGATGTTCCCGGTGCCGGCGCGCGCGGCCCGCAGGGTGAGCAGAAGCACCGCGAGGTGCACCTCGGCCTCGGGGTGCGGGGCGTGGTCTTGGACATGGCCCAGCACGGTACGGGCGTGCACCGCCTGTTGCCGGGTCAGCAGCCGTTCCACCACCGGGCCGTCGGTGGGCCCGCCGCCCCGGTTCCCGTGCATCTCGAGGGTGGTCTGCGCCGCCTTGCGGGCCCGGTGCGCCTCATGGCGCAGGGTTCCGTCGCCGGTGACATCGGCCCACAGGGCGAACGCACGGGCCTTGCGCTCGTGGAGTTCGGCAAGGGCGACGAGGTCGGGCTCGGGGCACTGCTGATAGGCGCGGAACGCGTCCCCGAGCTCGATGAGTTCCACACGCAGTACGTCGGGCTGAAGGTCGTGCGGCACGGTCCGCTGCGCGATCTTCCCCCACCGCTTCACCGGCCGGGGCACTTCCCTCGGTGAGGCGGTGCGGGCACCGGGCGCCGCGGCGGATCCGGCGGCCGGGGGAGAAGCGTCGGCGGGAGCGGGAACGGGAGCAGGAGCAGGAGGGGGCAGGGGGAGGGGGCGTGGTCGGAGAAGACCGCTGCCACATTTCCGCCGGCCGGTTCCCGGCCCGTCTCCGGCTTTCCCGCCTCGTCCCGTCCTGCTTCGGCCGGGACCGGGACGGGGCGAGGCGACGGGGCGGTGTCCAGGACCCGGCAGTCGGGAATGGCGGCCGCGCAGCGCGCGCACGTTTCCGCGATGCGCCACAGCCGTCCGGCGCGGTTCGCGTGCACCATCAGGACCACCGGGCCCCCGCACCGCGCCGTCCCCTCCGGTGGTCGCGCCCCGTCACGCCTGCCGGTGAGGACGTCGGAGGTGTGCCACGCGCAGTCGGCGGCGCGACAACCGCACCATGCCCCGCCGCGCGGCCCGCCGTCCGCCCGGATGCGGGCCAGATGCATGTTGACGTGTTCGACCGCGGCCTTGCGCCCCGCGGGAGTGCTGGAAAAGTGCTGGTCGGCACAGGCGGGTCGGGAGCAGGAGAGCCGGACCGTGCCGGCGGAGGGGCGGCCGTGGGGGTCCAGGCGCACCGCCCACACCCTCCCCGTGACGTGCTCCTGCTGCGTACCGGCTTCCACCGTCATGTGCGTACTCCCCGTGTCGCCTGATCCGTTGCCCGGGCGGTCCCCATCATCGGGGAAACGGGCCGACGGGTCGCTGCGAAACGGAAATTTCACCCGGGAGTGCCCTGGTGACGGCGTGGGTGACGCTGGGGCACACCGCGTCGCCGCGCCGGACTCCGGTGCGGGAGCCGTCGCTGCGTGTCCGGTCGGGTGCCGCTGGGCGGCACCCGACCGGACGACCGGAGCGGAATCACTTCCGGGGCGTGGCTCCGCGCTCCTTCAGCAAGGCGGTCATCAGCTCCACCTCCGACTGCTGGCCCTCGACCATGCTCTGCGCCAGCTTCTGCTCGGTGTCCACCTCGCACTGCGAGACACAGGCGCGGGCCATGTCGACGCCGCTGATGTGATGGTCGATCATGAGCTGGAGGTAGAGGATCTCCGCCTGATCGTCCTCGAGCTCACCGAGCCGGCCGAGTTCCGCGGCCGTGGCCATGCCCGGCATCAGGGACCCGCCCTTCGACCCGTGGTCCTCGTGGCCACCGTGCATCCACGTCATGTACCCGTCGGGCGAGATCTTCGGGAGCTCCCACAGATCGAGCCAGCCGAGCATCATGCCGCGCTGGTTGGCCTGAGTCTGCGCGATGTCGTACGCGAGACGCCGGATGTCCTCGTCGGCCGTACGGTCACGGACGATGTACGACATCTCCACCGCCTGCTGGTGGTGGACGGCCATGTCGCGAGCGAACCCCGCATCGGCGGAGTCCGCGGCCGGAACACCGACCGTCTGCTCGTTCTCCCCGCTCACCACGACCAGGGCCGACAGGGCCACGACTACGGCGACGAGGGCCGCCGCGCCCACGGTCAGCCAGCGGGCGAGACCGGGCCGCGGGCCGTGTCCCTCTTCCGGAGCCGTGGCTCGTTCCGTCACGACCGTCCCGGTCATGACGCCATCAGGCCGCCCGAGCAGGCGGCACCCGGCTCAGGGGTCTGGGGCCCTTGGACGTACTTGGTGAAGAACTGGTCGATCCGCGGGTCCGATGCCTTGTCCACGGTGAGCTGGCGCCCCCAGGCCGACAGCGTGATCGCCCCGGACTGGTCCGTGACCGGGCTCATCAGGCTGTACGGGGTCCTGGAGACCTTGTCCCCGAGGGTCTCGATGTCGGCGTCGGCGGCCTTGTCGTTGTAGGTGACCCAGACCGCGCCGTGCTCGAGGGAGTGGACGGCGTTCTCGTTCGGTATCGCCTCGGTGTAGACGGTGCCCTCGCAGGTCATCCACGCCTGGCTGTGGTCACCGCCGACCGGTGGGCTCATCGCGTACTTCACGGTGCCCTGGACGTGGTTGCGGGTGAGCTCCTTCGCCTCCCAGGTCTTCTCGCCCCGTACGGGCTTCTTCGCCTCGGCCGCCTGCTGCTCGCTCTTCTCGTTGGCGCTGTCGAGGGCGTACCCGCCCCACCCGACCAGCCCCGCGACGATGACCGTGCTGAGCGTGATGGTGATGACGCGGCGACGACGCTCCCGCGCCTTCTCGACGCGACGCAACTCTTCGACGCGGGCCTTGCGGGCAGCCGCGGCTTCCTTCTTGCTGGTCTTGCTCATGGCTGAATGAGTCCTTCTCCCGCCGTTCGGCGGTGGGTGCGGGGGTGATGGACGGATGCCGCTCGGCACCTGCGCGAACGTGAGCGCGGGGCGCGGCAGGGCACCGTCAGGTCCGTTGCACCTGGAGGACGTGGAGGTCGGGAGCACCGTGCTCCGGCGGAGGCTGCGCGAGGACCGCGGGGTACCGCTCGGGACACGGGAAGCCCGGCACGCGGGTCAGGGCCAGGGGCGGAGTCTGCGCGGGCGCGCCGCGCACGGCCGGTACGTCGTGGGCGACAGGGGAACAGCAGGGATCGCCGGGGGAGCAGTCGCCCTGCCGGACGAGGGGCATGACGGGGTGCTCGGCCGGGGACCCCGCCGCCACCGCCCTGCTCGCGGACAGGGCGGTCGGGGTGGTGGCGCCGCCCTCGGCGCCACTGTGCCCCGCGTACCCCAGGCACATCACCAGGGCGGCGAGCAGGACGGCGAGGGCAGGGCAGAGGACCGCGGTGCGGACAGTCCGCCGCGGGCTGTGTCCTCTGACTTGCGCCGGCCGCGCACAGCTCCTCATCACGAGTGATGTTAAGCGGTCCCCGCGGGGGCCTGGAGGCCGGTCCTGGACCGCCGTTGATCATGCCCGCCCGTGCGGACCGGCCGGACCGGAGCGGACGGGGGCGCGGGACGCCTCGTGGTGCGCACGGTCGGCGTCGCGGCCGCTCCCGAGGTGTGCGGGCCGTGTGCGAGGTACTCGCGAGGCGTGTGCGCAGAGTTCCCACCCGCCTCGGAAATACCCCCAGGGGTACCTGTGTTACTGTCGATGGCATACCCCGGGGGGTAGTCCTTCACTGAAAGGGAGTGCCTCGTGTTCTTCATCGACACGATCGAGGTGAAAGGGCTCGGTAACCGCGGTCATCTGGCGGGAGGCGAGCGGACGGCGGTGGTGGTCGACCCGCCGCGCGACATCGACCGGGTGATCGCGGCGGCTGTGCGGCGCGGAGTGCGGATCTCGCACGTCGTCGAGACGCACCTGCACAACGACTACGTCACCGGTGGCCAGGAGCTGGCCCGGATCACGGGCGCCGCCTATCTCGTGCCCGCCGGGGCCCGGGTCGCCTTCGCGCGGGTACCGGTGCACGACGGCGACCGCGCGGACATCGACGCCGCCGCCGGTCTGACCCTGCGCGCCCTGGCCACGCCCGGCCACACCCCGCACCACACCTCCTACGTGCTGGAGGAGAACGGCACGGCACGCGCGGTCTTCACCGGCGGTTCGCTGCTGATCGGTACCGTCGGGCGCCCGGACCTGGTGGAGCCGCGACTGACCGAGCACCTGGCCCGGGCGCAGCACGCCTCCGCGCGCCGGCTCGCCGCCGAGCTGCCCGAGGAGACGGCGGTGCTCCCCACGCACGGCTTCGGCAGCTTCTGCTCGTCCACCCAGGCCGAGGGCGACAGCACGACGATCGGCAAGGAGAAGGCGTCCAACGCGGCCCTCACCCGGGACGTGGACACCTTCGTCGCCGACCTGCTGGCCGGTCTGGACGACATCCCCGCCTACTACGCGCACATGGGGCCGGTCAACGCCACGGGCCCCGCGCCCGTCGACCTGACCCGGCCCGCCCTCGCCGGCGCCGAGGAGATCGCCGCCCGGCTGGCGGCGGGGGAGTGGGTGGTGGACCTGCGCAACCGCGTCGCCTTCGCCGACGGGCACGTCTCCGGCTCGTTCAACTTCGAGGCCGAAGGGCAGCTTGCCACCTATCTGGCCTGGCTGATCCCCTGGGGCAAGCCCGTCACCCTGCTCGCCGAGTCGTCCGAGCAGCTCGCCGCCGCCCAGCGCGAGCTGGCCCGCGTGGGCATCGACCGCCCGGCCGCCGCGGCCACCGGGGGACCGGCCGACTGGGTGCGCGAGGGCGAGGAGCCGGCCTCCTTCCCGCGGGCGACCTTCGCCGACCTCGCCGGCCGGCACCCCGCGGAGGGCCTCGTCGTCCTGGACGTCCGGCGTGATGCGGAGCGGGCGGGCGGACACGTCCGGGGCTCGGTGCACATTCCGATCCACACCCTGCACAGGCGCCTCGACGAGGTCCCCGAGGGTGAGGTGTGGGTGCACTGCGCGGGCGGTATGCGGGCCGCCGTCGCCGCCTCCCTGCTGGATGCCGCGGGACGTGACGTCGTCGCCGTGGACGACCTCTTCGACGAGGCCGGGCGGGCCGGACTCACCGTCCGCGAGGGCTGACGGCAGCCGACGACCGCGACGGCACGGACGCCGCAGCGGGCCGAGCCGGCCCTTCACACCGGCTCGGAAGACACAGGAGCAGGAAATCGACATGAGCATCTTCCGGCGCGGCAGCAGCGGCCCGGACCGCGTGACCGTGCGGCAGGCGGAGCGCGCCCCTCGGGCCCACGCTCCCCGAGCCGTCCACCCGCCGACGTCCGCGCCGTCCGCGCCGTCCGCGCTGGCCACCCCGGCCGCCCGGGCCGCGGCGGGGCCGCCGGTGACGGATCCGCACGGCGCGAACGGTGCCCTCACATGAGCGGTCTCGTCCTCGCCCTGGCGGCCGGGGCCGTGATCGGCCTGGCACTCGGTGCGCTCGGCGGCGGCGGCAGCGTGCTGGCCGTCCCGGCCCTGATCTACCTGCTCGGCTTCACCCCGGTCGAGGCCACCACCGCGAGTCTGGTCATCGTCGCGTTCACCTCGGTCGCCGCATTGCCCGCGCACGCCCGTGACGGCCGGGTGCGGTGGCGGACGGGGCTGCTGTTCGCAGCGGCCGGGATCGGCCCGGCGATGCTGGGCGGTGCGCTCGCCGGACGCCTTCCGGAGGCGGCGCTGACGGCGGCGTTCGCCGTGGTGGTGGCAGCGGCCGCGCTGCGCATGCTGCGGGCCCGGCCGCCCGCGGGCACCGTCCGGCCGGTCCGGCCGGGCCGCGCGGCGGCGGCCGGCGCCGGACTCGGCGCCGTCACCGGCGTGCTCGGTGTCGGGGGCGGCTTCCTGGCCGTACCGGCGCTGGTGGGCGTGCTCGGCCTGCGCATGCGTGAGGCGGTGGGCACCAGCCTGCTGGTCCTCACCGTCAACTCCCTGGCCGCGCTGGCGATGCGCGCCGGTACGCTCGACACGCTGGACTGGGCGGTCGTCGGACCCTTCGCCGGAGCGGCGGTCCTCGGCGCGTGGGACGGGAAGCGGCTGGCCGCGAAGGTCTCCGGAGGCACACTCCAGCGGATCTTCGCCGTGATGCTGTCGGCCGTGGCCACCCTCATGCTGCTCGACGCGGTGATGACGTGACGCACCGCGGCCCGCACACGCGGCGAGCCCCGCGCCGAAGAGGCGGGCCCCTACGCCAGGGACAGGAACAGCTTCTCCAGCCGGGCGCGCATCTGCGCGGTGTCCTCCCCGTTCTTACGACCGGACTCCATGTCCACCACGCACTGCTGCAGGCCCGTCGCGATGATCGCGAAGCCGGCCCGGTCGAGCGCGCGGGAGGCCGCGGCGAGCTGCATGACGACCTCCTCGCAGTCGCGCCCCTCCTCGATCATCCGGATCACCCCGGAGATCTGACCCTGCGCCCGGCGCAGCCGGTTCAGCACGGCCTTCAGATCCGCACCCTCAAGCTCCAGTTCCACGACCACTCCTCGAAAAAAAATACCCCTAGGGGTACTGTACGTCCCGATTCGGGACCACGTCGACCACCAAGGATCACACCTGACATGAACAGCCCCCTCACCCCGGTCACTCTCGGCACCGACCAGGCCCGGACCCGCCTCGACGAACTCACCGTCATCGACGTACGCACGCCCGCCGAGTACGCCTCCGGCCATCTGCCCGGCGCCCTGAACATCCCCCTGGACCACGTCCGGCGCGCCCTGCCCGAGATCCGGCACGCCGCCGAGCGGGGAGACGTGCTTCTCGTGTGCGCCTCCGGGGCCCGCTCCGGCAGCGCCTGCACCCTGCTGGCCGAACAGGGCGTCCCCGTCGCCACACTCGCCGGAGGCACCAACGCCTGGGCCGCCGAGGGCCACGACCTGCACCATCCCACCGTCTGCGCCACCACCCCGGCCGGCTGGAGCATGGAGCGCCAGGTCCGTTTGGCGGCCGGCACCCTGGTGCTCCTCGGCCTCGTGCTCGGCCTGCTCGTGCATCCGGCGTTCCAGCTCCTCTCGGCCGGTGTCGCGGGCGGCCTGGTCTTCTCCGCGCTCACCGACACCTGCGGTATGGCGGTCGTACTGGCCAAGCTGCCCCACAACCGCCCCCGCGCGGCCGACCTCGACGCCGCGCTCGCCGCCCTGCGCGGCCGCTGATCCCTGAGGGGTCCACCGGGCCGGCCGTCCCCCCGAGGGCCGACCGACCCAAGCGGATGTCCCGGTCGTCGAACAGACTGGAGGTGCGGGACCCCGGCATCGCGCCGGTGCGCGGCGCGCACCTCGCTGACGGCGCGCCGCCGGGTTCCTCACCCCACCGGCGAGCAAGAGAGCGAGGGTCGTCATGAAGGGCTACGTCTTCCACGGTCCCGGGCAGGCTTCCTGGGAGGAGGTCCCGGACCCCGGTGTCAAGGAACCCACCGACGCGATCGTCCGGGTCGACGCCGTGACCGTCTGCGGAACGGACCTGCACATCCTCAAGGGCGACGTGCCCGAGGTGCGGCCCGGCACCGTGCTGGGGCACGAGGCGGTCGGTGAGATCGTCGAGGTGGGAAGCGACGTACGCACGGTGCGCCCCGGGGACCGGGTGCTGGTCTCCTGCATCAGCGCCTGCGGACGGTGCCGGTACTGCCGCGAGAGCATGTACAGCCAGTGCCGGGGCGGCGGGGGCTGGATCCTCGGGCACCTGATCGACGGAACCCAGGCGGAGTACGTCCGGGTGCCGTACGCCGACCTGTCCGTGCACCCGCTGCCCGGAGCCCTGGCCGGGCAGGACGCCGTGCTGCTGGCAGACATCTTCCCCACCGCCTACGAGGTGGGCGTGCTCAACGGAAGGGTGCGGCCCGGGGACACCGTCGTGGTCGTCGGAGCCGGCCCCATCGGGCTGGCGGCCATCGCCACCGCCCGGCTTTTCGCCCCCGAGCGGATCGTCGCGATCGACCTGGCCGCTTCCCGGCTCGAGGCCGCCAAGGGCCTCGGCGCCGACGCCGTGGCCGACGCGGGGGAAGCCCCCGAGCAGCTGATCGCCGACCTCACGGACGGACTCGGCGCGGACGTCGTCATCGAGGCGGTCGGTGTGCCGGAGACCTTCGACATGTGCACGCGCATGGTCCGGCCCGGCGGGCACGTGGCCAACGTCGGCGTGCACGGCAAGCCCGTGACCCTGCATCTGGAAGACCTGTGGATCAAGAACGTGACCATCACCACGGGCCTGGTCGACACCCGTTCCACACCGACGCTGCTGCGGATGGCGTCCGCCGGCAGGCTCCCGACCTCGCAACTGGTCACCCACACCTTCTCCCTGGACCAGATGGAGGAGGCCTACGAGGTCTTCGGCAACGCCGCCGAGACCGGCGCCCTCAAGGTCGTGCTGGGCGAGCCACGGCATGACGTCGTCGCCACGCGGACGACCTGACCGCCGGCGGGCCGACACCCGTCCGCTCGTGCCCGGACCGGGCCGGTCGCCGACGATCTGACGCACCCGTGAGAGCGGGCCGGAGGAACCGTGCCCGATCCGGACCCCGGTGCCCGGCACCGGGGTCGCCGTGCTCTCTGGGCCGGGGACCTGCCGCCGTACCGCCGGCAGGCCGTTTTCCGGTGTGAACGGGACCATCGGCCCTCATTTTCCGTCTTCGTCCCGATCAGGGTGGAAAGACGTAGGCCCGCTGTGCCGGGCTGTACCAGGAGGAGGACGGACTGACGATGTACCCCAACGACGGTTTCCGTGAACTCGGTCGGCAGGAGTGCCTGCGGCTGATGGCCAAGGTGCCCGTCGGCCGCATCGTCTTCACGCGCCTGGCTCTGCCCGCCGTGCTGCCGGTCAACTTCCGTCTGGACGCCGACGGCGCGGTCCTGCTGCGCACCGCTGCGGCTTCGGAACTGGTCCGCGCGGTCGACGGCGCGGTGGTCGCCTTCGAGGCCGACGACGTCGACGCGGCCCGGCAGGCCGGCTGGAGCGTGGTCGTCACGGGCCCGGCCGCGGTGGTGACCGACCCGGCCGAGCACGCGCGTCTGTCCCGCACCGGCCCGGTCGCCTGGGTGCCCGCGCCGCGGGAGGTCTTCGTCCGTATCGAGCCCGAGCTGGTGACCGGGCGCGAACTCGTCGGCGGACGCACCCTGTACGGGGTGAACCTGGCGGCAAAGGACGGCTGACCGCCGCCAACCGGGCTCGCACAGGGGGACGTTCGGCCCGACGGCCGGGTCCTTCAGCCCCTCCGGCGGAGGCCGGCGGCGCGGGACATTGAAAGAGCAACGAGAGTCGTCCGCATCCTGCATCCTGCGCCACCCTCTGGAAGGGATGAGCACCATGGCAGTTCACGACCACCCTCACCGGCGTCCGGGATTCCGCCTCCCGTCCCCGCACCGGGCCGGGACGGCTCCCGCCGCCGAGCCGACGGTCGCGGCGGCGACCGCGACCCGCGCGTACGTGCTCGCCGGGCTCCGTCTGCTGACGGGTTTCGTCTTCCTGTGGGCGTTCCTGGACAAGACGTTCGGCCTCGGCTACGCGACCCCCTCCGGCAAGGGATGGGTCGACGGCGGGTCGCCGACCCGGGGGTTCCTCAGCGGCGTCGCCGTCGGGCCGATGGAGTCCACCTTCCACGCCTGGGCCGGGGCCGCCTGGGCCGACTGGCTGTTCATGCTCGGTCTGCTCGGGGTCGGCCTCGCGGTGATCGCGGGCATCGGCCTGCGGCTCGCCGCGGTCGCGGGCACCGTCATGATGGCGCTGATGTGGGTCGCGGAATGGCCGCCGGCCCAGCACCTGTCGGACGGATCGCCGAGCATGTCGACGAACCCCTTCGTCGACTACCACCTGATCTACGCCGTGGTCCTCGTCGCGCTCGCCGCCGCGGGCGCCGGCGCCACCTGGGGACTGGGCAAGGTCTGGGCGCGACTCCCCTTCGTCAGCCGCAACCGCTGGCTGCTCTGACGACGCGGAACGAACCGGGGCACCCCCGCCGTCGGCGGGGGTGCCCCTCGTTCCCGCCCCCGCCGCGACGCCGTACGGTCAGGCTCCGCGCGACCGGAACGCCCACCCCGCGGCGGCACCGGCGTCGTCGGCGAGGAGGGGATGGTCCACGTGCTCGTGAGCCGGGCTGCGCCAGGCGCGTACGGCGTCGGGGGCAGAGCCGCGCACCTCGGCCGCACGGAAGGCGAACCGCACGACGCCCGTGCTCGTGGCCGGGTCGCCGACCCCCACCGCCACGCCCGCAGCGGTCCTGCCGGTCCTGTTCCGCACCACGGACCACGATCACCGGACACACGGCACGGGCCGCCACGGCGAGGCCGACCGGTCCCGGCAGCGGCCCGGCCGTTCCGCCACGGCCGAGTGAGCCCGTGACCACGGCGTACGCCTCGCTTCCCGCGCGCAGCAGCGGGGACACGGCATCGTCGGGCCGCACGTCGCCCGGACACCTTCACCTCGGCATCGCGAAGCCGGGCACGTGCGATGCCGGGCGCGGTGATGTGCTCCGCCGTGATCTCTTCGGCGGGGCGGTCGTTCCCGAGGGAGGGACGGGCGGCCTCATGGCGTTCCGTGAGTTGTCAGGTGGCCCGGGAGGGCCGGGTGCGGCTGATGGCTCTCCGCCTTGTCGTGGCTCGCTGGGAGTGGCCGTCCGGCTCCCCGGGGCCCGCCGCGGCGGGCGGACCGCGCCACCGGTACCGGTGGGGCCGCGGTGGCTCAGGGCTGGATGTCGAGTACGTCCGGCACCGGGCGTCGCGGGGTGTCGGGGCCCTTGGGGCCGTATCCCAGGCGCAGCACGATCTGTATGTGCCCGGCCCCGGACACGGGGTCGCGCAGCGGCCAGCGCAGGTCGCTCCACTCCAGGGCCTGGGTGGCGAAGGAACTGGACAGGCCCTCGAGGGTGGCCAGCAGCAGGACCCGTTCCATGGCCTGGCCGGCGCGCAGCCAGTCCTCCGGGCGGTCGCGGGAGGTGCTGAGGAGGGCCAGCTGGGGGGTCCGCTCGAACGCGGCGGTGCCGCGGCCGGGCACCGGCCTGTTCCCGGCGAAGTCGCGCATGGGCGCCTTGCCGCCCTGCTTGCGCGGCCCGAAGGCGTAGCCGGGCACTCCGTCCGGGGCCGTGTCCTTCGACGGAGCATCGATACGGGTCCACTCCGCCAGGTCCTGGCCGCTGCCGCGGTCCGTGAGATTGCGTGCCTCGGCCTCCTCCAGCAGTTCCAGCACCTGCTGCAGGTGCCAGGAGGACGGGAAGGCCAGCGTCGCTCCCTCAGCGCGGGCGGCGTCGGCCAGGGCCGTGCGCAGCTCCTGGGGGATCTCCGTCTCCTCGAACGGGAAACGGCTGCTGTGCCGCTGGTGGATCGCCGGATACAGCGCGGAAAGAGCGCTCCGGGTGCTCCCGGGAGGGGGCAGCCGCACGGCGGCGAGCAGCGCCGGGTCGGCCGGGTCGGGCAGCAGCCGGACCGCAGGGTGCCGCCCCTCGTGGGCCAGCGCGACCCGCAGATTCAGCAGAGCGGCGCCGGCGCCGAGGTGCAGGGCGCGGTTGTCCGGGTCGACGTGCGGCAGGACGCGGTCCAGGTCCGCGCGCACCTGGAAGGTGCGGCTGCCCCGGAAGTAGCGAAAGCGCCACGGCTGTGCGTTGTGCATGGACGGAGCGGCGGCGGCGTCGTGTGCAAGAGCCGCCACCCGCTCGTCCGGCAGGGTCTGCTGGTTCACAGGGGCTCCTTTCGTGAAGTGGCGGAGCGTGGTGGGCAGGTGCCGTGGCCGCTCACTGTTCGGCCGGAGTGATGCGGCGTCCGGTCAGGCGGGTGGGCCGGATCGACACCCACATCTCGCGTCCGTCCCCGGCCCACGGTGCGGTGTGGGCGCGTTCGGTGAGCCGTCGCCCCTGGTCGGGCTCGGTGACCACCCGGGCGGGGCCGACGGCGAGCACGCTCCAGCCGCGGCTCATGGCGTCGTCCACATGGTCGACCTCGAACGCGATCTCCGATCCCACGGCCGCCGCGGGCACGGAGTCGGGAGCGGTCCGGAAGGCGATCGTGTCGTCGAGGACCTCGTAGTTCACCGGGACCACCGCCGGCCCCTCGGGCGTGGTCACCGCGATGCGTCCCACCCCGTGTGTGGACAGCAGGGCCCGGCACTCCTGTGGTGCGAGGTCGCGCAGTTCGGGGTGGAGCAGTGCGGTGCCCCGGCCGGGCGGCAGGTCGACGCCGCTGCCGCGCAGTGCCTGGACGCTGGTGCCCAGGGCCGCGGCCAGCCGGAGGAGGGTCGCCGGGCTCGGATCGGCGGGGTGTTCCTCGAGGTAGGCGAGGTAGTCCGGTGCCATCCTGGCGCGGCGGGCCGTCTCCTCCCGGCTCAGGCCCCGCCGGGTGCGTTCGGGTGGCCACCCGCCGGCCGAGGTCGCCGGGGTCGGGTGCGCCGGCGGGCGGGGGCGCCCCGGCCCCGGCCCCGGCCCCGGTCTCGGTTTCGGTTTCGGGTTGGTGTCCGAGGTGTTTGATGTGGGCGTCGGGGCCGGGGAAGACGAGTGTCACCGCCTGGGTGTCCGACCAGCGCACGTCGTAGGGAGGGGTGCCGTCCTCGTGGTGGAGTCTGACGATCTCGCCGTCGCGCCGGGGGGCGCCGGTCGCCGGGCCTTCGATGACGAGTTGATCGCCGAGGTGAGCTCGCATGATCGCCGCCCTTTCCTCAAGGTACCGATGGGCAACTGCTTCCTGACCCGCCCTTCACGAAGGGCTGCCGGGTAACGGAAGGGGCGGGCACCGGCCGGTCGCAGCCGACGGCGCGTCGGCCGCCCCGCCGCCCTCAGCCGGTGATCTCGATGCGGTGCGGCTTGGTCTTCCGGGTCTTGGGGACGCGCACCGTGAGGACCCCGCCGGTCAGTTCCGCGGTGATGTGCTCGGTGTCGATGTTCGGAGGCAGACTCGTGCGGTAGTCGAACCGCCCGACGTGCCGGGTCTGCCGGCGGACCACACCCGTGCGTTCCCTCTCCTTGATCTCGCCGTGGATGTCGAGCTCGCCGTCGTTGACCTCCACGCTGATCTGGTCCTTCTCCACGCCGGGAAGTTCCAGCTCCATCAGGTAGGCGTCCTCGGTGTCCTCGACGTCGGCCAACGGCGCCCACGCCCCTTCCCCGGCCTCGGCCTCGGGAAAACCACGGCCGGGGAAGGAGGCGTGCATGAGCTGATCCACGCGGATGCGCAGGTCCTCGAGTTCCTGGAGGGGGTCCCATCCGGAGAGCGAGCCCCTGCCGCGGTGTGTCGGAAGCGTCATCGGTCATCCTCCTTGGCTTCTGGGACTTCTGGACCGGCAGTGCACCCGTCGGTGAAGACGGGTGTGCCGCTCACGGGGCCGGGTTCCCCGGCAGGCGCCGGGCTCACGGGGTCGCCCCCGGCAGGGACGCGGACTGCGGTCAGGCCGGCCAGCCGACGGGTGGACGGGGGCCCGGCCCGGCCGCTCCCGTGCCCTCGATGTCGCGCTCGGCGATGTCCACCAGCTGTTGGCCCAGGTCCTGCAGGGCCCGGCCGGCCGCCAGCTCGTCACCGATCTCCGGTACCTCCGGGTCCGCCGGATTCCGGCGGGTGGCCCCGTGGCCGGTGAGCACCGTGGTCCCGGTGTCGACCACCGCGCGGGCCCTCGTCGTTCTTCCGTCCTCGAAGAGGTAGAGGCGGACCTTCCATTCCACGGTGTGCGGCATCGCTTCCTCCTCGGCTCGGTACGGACCGGCGTGCTGGGGCTCTCCCGCAAGAGCGGTCCGCCCCGCAGGCACCGCTCGCGCGTCGCCGGTGCACCGCGGGCCGGACCGGTGGTCCAGGGCCGGCTCCAGTCCCGCGGCGGACAGGGAACCCCGCTCGGCAGGCAGATCGCGGACGAACGGGCCGAACGTCGCCGGGCCGGCCGTCCCCTCCCGCGGACAGGACATGGCCGTCGTCACTCCGTACAGGTCGGTGGCCGTCGCATCGGACATCAGCGCCACCTTCCCGGTCCCGTCCGGTCCTCTTCCGCGTCACCGGCGGAGTCGGCCGGACCCCACGGATCCCACCGGACTCCCCTCGGCGCCGGTCCCCTGCGCGGTGGCAGCGGACCGGACGCGCGGGGCGCCGAGTGGACTCGTCGCCGGGCCTCTGGCGGATCGCCGGTCGCTTCACCTCCCACCATCGAACGGCGGCAGGCATCGGGCACAGGGCCGAAGGTCCCTGATGAGCGGCCCTTCAGGAATCAGGAGCTCCGCACACGAGGGGACCCCGGCGCGATGCCCGCCGGTGCGCCGTCAGTCGTGCGGCACGATCACCACCGGGCAGCCGACGCGGTGGATCACGGCGTGGGTGACCGGGCCGGTGCGCGGTATCCCCCGGCGGTCGGTGAGCCGGTCTCCGACGACCAGCAGTTCCGCTCCGGACGCCGCCTTCACCAGGGTGTCTGCGGGCTTGCCCTCGACCACGCTCTGAAGGACCTCGACCTCGGGGTACTTCTCGCGCCACACCTGGAGCACGGCGGACAGGAAGCCCAGCCACTCCTCGGCCCGCTGCGGACCGCCCACCAGGCCCACCTCGCCGGGGCCCAGGGTGAGCGGGCCGGGCACGCGCCAGGCGTGCAGGACCCTCAGCCGCGCGTGCCGCAGGCGGGCCGCTTCGAAGGCGAACGCGATCACCTCGTCGCACGGTTCCGTGACGTCGACGCCGAGGACCACGTCCCGCCGCCCGGTGCCGGCCGCCTGCTCTGCCCCGGCCGTACCGGCCCGTACCAGGACGACGGGCCGGGTGGCCTTCGCCACCACGCCGAGCGCGACCGACCCCAGGAGCAGACCGGTGACGCGCCCCAGCCCGCGCGAGCCCAGCACCAGCAGGTCGGCGCCGTCCGCCGCCTCCACCAGGGCGGCGGTCGCCGGTCCCGCGACCTGCTCGGCGTGCAACGGCACCTCGGGGCACACGGCGCGGACGCGGTCCTCCGCCTCCCGCAGGACCCGCCGCGCCAGGTGCCGCTCGCTCGCCTGCGCGCTCTCCGCCCGCTCCTGGTCCGGGTGCCAGCTGCGCGCGTGCAGCAGCCGCAGGGCCCGCCCGCGGCGCACGGCCTCGTGGGCCGCCCACTCGGCGGCTGCCAGGCTTTCGGCGGAACCGTCGACGCCGACGACAACGGGCGACAGCATGACATGCACCTCCAGAACAAGGCCTTCCCCCTCGCCACCAGCGTCGCCCCGAAGGCAGCGCGTGCGCAGGGGCCCCAGGTCCCCACCCGGGGGCCATCAGGCCCCGTCCGGGAACGGCGGAGGGCCGGTGTTTTTGCCCGGTGGGGCCGAAGGGCCCTCGAACGAGGCCCGGTCGGCCCGTGGTGTTCCGAGCCGGTCGGGCACACGCTGTCGTTACGGCCGACAGAGGCCGCCGTTCGACTGCGACGGCAGGCGCGAAGGGAGACAGAACATGACAACCACCACTCTGGCCGCCGGTCTCCCGGCCGAGTACCGCGAGCGGCTGATGGGGCACGCCCGCGAGGTCTCCTTCGACATCGGAGCCCGTCTGTTCGAGGAGGGGCAGCGGGCCGACCGGTTCTGGATCATCCGGACCGGTACCGTCGCCCTCGATCTGCAGGTCCCTGGCCGCCGCGCGGCCGTGATCGATTCGCTGGGTCACGGTGAACTGGTCGGCTGCTCCTGGCACTTCCCGCCCCACCTGTGGCTCCTGGGCGCCGAGACCACCAGCCCGCTGCGGGCCTGGGAGTTCGACGCCCAGGCCGTGCGGGCACAGTGCGCCGAGGACCCCGAGTTCGGCCGCGCGATCGCCGTGTGGGTCGGCCGGGTGGTCGCCCAGCGACTGCACGCGACCCGCGTCCGGCTGCTCGATCTGTACGCTCCCTACGGCAGCGGGAGCAGGTGACGGCCGAGTTCCCCGTGCCGTACGCCCCGGCCCCGGCGGCCACGAGCCGACCCACCACCCGACCACCCGAGGGGAACCCCATGAACGGCAGCCCGTACACCGTGAGCGACGTGATGTCTCACACCGTCGTGGCCGTCGGCCGCGACGCCCCGTTCAAGGAGATCGTCCGGCTCATCGAGCAGTGGAAGGTGAGCGCCCTGCCGGTGCTGGAGGGCGAGGGCCGAGTCGTCGGCGTCGTCTCCGAGGCCGATCTGCTGCCCAAGCAGGAGTTCCGCGACAGCGACCCCGACCGGTTCATGCAGCGGAGCCGCCTGCCCGACCTGGCCAAGGCGGGGGCACTGACCGCCGGAGAGCTGATGAGCACCCCGGCCGTCACCGTCCACGCCGACGCCTCCGTCGCGCAGGCGGCCCGCATCATGGCTCAGCGCAAGGTCAAGCGGCTGCCCGTCGTGAGCCGCGAAGGGCTGCTCGAAGGCGTCGTCAGCCGGGTCGACCTGCTGAAGGTCTTCCTGCGGACGGACGAGGAACTCGCCCAAGAGGTCCGCAGGGAAGTCGTCGCTCCCCTCTTCCCGGCCCCGCTCGAGCCCCTGGAGGTGGAGGTCCTCGACGGTGTCGTCACCCTCACCGGCCGCATCCGGGACACCTCGCTGGTGCCCGTCGTCGCCCGCGCGATACGCGCCGTCGAGGGGGTCGTCGACGTCACGTTCCAGCCGGCGAACGGATCGTCGGGCGAACCGCGGTGAGGGAGGGCGCGCGGGGCTGCCGGCCCCGCGCTACCGGGGTGGTTCCGGTGTCTCGCGGTGCAGCACGACCTTGAGGGCGCCGGTGTCCGGACCGTGCGCGAAGACCTCGTAGGCGTCCTCCATGCGCTCGAGGCAGAACCGGTGGGTGACCAGGGGGGCGGCCGCCAGCCGTTTGAAGAGCAGCAGGTCGCGCAGCCACGGGGTGGAGGAGGTGTCGACCTGGCCGGTGCTGATCGTCACGTTCTTGCGCCACAGGGCCTCCAGGTGCAGGGTGGCCGGCCTGCCGGGCATGCCGATGTTGGCGATGTGCCCTCCCGCGCGCACCACGCGGGTCGCCAGGACGAAGCCGTCCGGGGTGCCCGCGGCCTCGATGACCACGTCGGCGCCGGGCCCCTCGGACAGTTCGGCGACCATCCGGCCGGGCAGTTCGGCGGCGTCGGCCCCCAGCCGGGCGGCGGCCGCCAGCCGGGGGCGGGACAGGTCCACCGCGACGATCCGGCGCGGCGAGTAGAGCCGGGCGACCAGGACGGCGGCCAGCCCCACCGGTCCCGCGCCCACCACGACCACGGTGTCGCCCGGGCCCACGTGCCCGTTGCGCACCCCGACCTCGTAGGCGGTGGGCAGGAGCTCGGCGAGCAGGACCGCCTCGTCCAGGGGGAGGTCCAAGGGCCGCCGGTGTGTGGAGTGGTCGGCGAAGGGGACGCGGACGAACTCGGCCTGCGTGCCGTGGACGGTGTTGCCCAGGATCCACCCGCCGCCCCCGCGGCACTGCCCGTACAGGGTGTCGCGGCAGGACGGGCAGTGCCCGCAGGCCGAGACGGCCGACACGATCACCTGCTGTCCGGGACGCCGGCTGTGCACCTTGCTGCCGGCCTCCACCACCTCGCCGACGGCCTCGTGGCCGAGGACCGTTCCCGGTTTCACCTCGGCGAGGTCGCCCTGCCGGATGTGCAGGTCGCTGCCGCAGACGGTGGTCGCGTCGACGCGCACGATCGCGTCGGTGTCGGCCTCGAGCACCGGGTCCGGCACCGTGTCCCAGGAGGTCCGGGCGGGACCGTGGTAGACGAGTCCTCGCATGCCCGCTGCCTCCCTCGTCCCCCTCGCCGGTTCCTCTCCACCGTCACCCCCCGAAGCCTCCCCGGCAACACGGGAACCACATCGGCCGGGGTGGTCGGCCGGGTGGCCTGGCATACGGTGTCGTCACGCAACGCGATCCCCGCCACGACGGGGTGGGAGCGAGGGAGGGTGACGATGGGCGACGGACACGACCACCGGTTGCACTTCGTCCAGACGGTGCGGCTCTTCGCGGACCTGCCCGAAGCCGCACAGCACCGGGTCGCGTCCGCGGCGGTGACGCGTCCGTACCAGCGCGACGAGCGCATTTACGGCCCCGGGGACCGCACCGGGTTGTTCATCGTGCACCGCGGGCTGGTCAAGGTCTACCGGCTCACCGAGTCCGGGAACGAACAGCTGATCCGGCTGATGTCTCCGGGGGACTTCCTCGGCGAGACCGCGCTTCTCGCGGACACGACCACCGATCACTTCGCGGTCGCGCTCCAGCCGAGTGAGCTCTGTGTGATCGACCGGGCGCGGTTCACCGGGCTGCTCGGGCAGCATCCGTCGGTGGCGGTGCAGATGCTGCGGGCCGTGTCCGACCGGCTGGGAACGGCCGAGGAGATGGTGTCGGCGCTCAGCGGGAAGTCGGTCCGGCAGCGGCTGGCCCAGCAGCTGCTGCACCTGGCGGACGAGGCCGGCGGCACGGACTTCCGACTGCCCACCACCAAGAAGGAGCTGGCCTCTTACCTCGGCACCACCGCGGAGACGCTGAGCCGTCGGCTCGGCGCGCTGCAGGAGGCCGGAGTCATCCGGCTCGGCCCGAGCCGGCGGGTCGATATCCTCGATCGGCAGGCGTTGCGACGGGTCGCCTCGGCCTGAGGAGGACGGTGCCCAGCAGGGCGCTGATCGGCAGGCAGGGCTGTCGCCAGCTGCGGCTGTCGCTCGACCGGGCGCGGTTGTCGCCGAGCAGGAACAGATGGCCGTCCGGCACGTCGAAGCTGCCGGACCGACCGCCCCGCCGGACGACGTACGGCTCGGACAGCGGCCTGCCGTCCACCCGGACCTCGTCGGCGGAGACGTCCACGTGCTCACCGGGGAGCCCGATCACCCGCTTGACGACCACCCGGTCCAGCTCGGCCGAGCGGACGACCACGATGTCACCGCGCCGGACCGGCCGGGAGACACAGGGGCGCCGGGCGGCGGCAGTCGCCGGCCCGGCGCCAGGGTGGGTGCCATGGACTCGGACTCGACCTTGGTCACGAAGCCGAGCCGACGCCGCGCCACCCGTCCCACGGACACGGCCAGCAGGGCCGCGACCACGGCGGAGACGGCGTAGAGGGCGTAGTCCATGACCGCTCCCGCCTTCAGTGCCCGTGCCCGTGC
Organism: Streptomyces cathayae; assembly: GCF_029760955.1. Classification (GTDB taxonomy): domain Bacteria; phylum Actinomycetota; class Actinomycetes; order Streptomycetales; family Streptomycetaceae; genus Streptomyces; species Streptomyces cathayae. Next base: position 372,908 of record NZ_CP121682.1, on the reverse strand, counting down.
CCGGCGTGGGCGTGCGCGTGGTCGTGGTCGTGTCCCTCGGCGAACTTGAAGAAGTTCACGTAGGCCTCGACATAGGCCCGGGCCGCGTCCATGTCGTGCGGGTCGTAGTCCCGGTGCTCGAGCACCTTCGCGAACCTCCGCTCCAGTTCCGGCCAGCGCTCGGTGGGAATCAGGCCGGCCAGGGGCCGCAGATCGCCCTCGTCGACGCTCCGGTCGGCAGCGGCGACCTTCTCCTCGACCGGCGTGCCCGCCGGCAGGAGGCCGGTGAAGGCCGCGCCCTCGCCGGCGCGGTGGATCCGGACCAGGTTCTCCAGGAACCAGCGGTCGGCCACCTCCTGTGCCTCGGGGCCGAGCTTCCGGGCCGCGAGACTGCGCTCGAACACCTCCCGCAGTTCGGTCTCCCCGTCGGGGGCGATCCACTTCAGGGCGTGATCGAGGTCGGCGGACTCCAGTGCCCGCACGCCGTCCTTCGCCGTGGGGCCTTCCATGGTGTCGCAGTGGGCGTCGGCCCGCTGCGGCCGAAGCGCCACCACGGCCAGGGTCGCCACGAACACCGCGATGATGAGCAGCTCGTACATTTTCCTTCCCCTTTCCGGGTTGCCGGGCAGGGCACGGAGGTGCGTGCCCCGACGGTTGTGGGTCCGGTCAGATCTGGGTGCCGACCAGCAGGCCGATGCCGTAGGTGACGGCCATCGCCCCGAGTCCGCCGACGATGACGCGTGCCACCGCACGGAACTTGTTCGCGCCGCCCAGGTGGGCCGAGATCGACCCGGTCGCCGCGAGGGCGAGGACCACGGCCACCACCGTGACCCCTACGGCGATGGACCTCGGCGACAGCAGGATCGCGAGCAGCGGCACCAGCCCGCCGACGATGAAGGTGAGCATCGACGACAGTCCCGCGTGCCAGGGGTTGACCAGCTCGTCGGGGTCGATGCCCAGTTCGAGGCGGGCATGCGCGGTCAGCGCGTCCTTCTCGGTCAGTTGCACGGCCACCGGCCGGGCGAGGTCGGCGTCGATGCCCGTCGCCCGGATCAGTTCCGTGAGCTGGTCCAACTCGCCTGCGGGGTCGGCCTTCAGCTGGGACCGCTCAAGGGCGAGTTCGGCCTTCTGGGAGTCGCGCTGACTCGACACCGAGACGTACTCACCCACCGCCATCGACAGGGCACCGGCCACTACGGCAGCAATACCGGAAGCCAGCAGCGCGCTGTTGCTCACTGCCGCACCGGCCACACCGACGACCATGGCCGCGGTGGAGACGATGCCGTCGTTGGCACCCATCACCCCCGCGCGGAGCCAGTTCAAACGGCGGGAGATCTGTTCACTCTGGCTTTCCTCGAAGACCGCCTCGTCCATCGGACGGTCGTCCATCACGCCCACCTCTTTCCCGTCTTCCCCAGCCTCGGTTCCGGCTTCGACAGCCAGGCAACTGTCCGTTCTGGTCCCACCGTCTCATCGAAGCGCGGGGCGATCCTTGACGTAGGTCAAGAGGAGGATGTCTCGTTCTCGGGCGTCCGCAGCGCGCACGCCCGTCGTCACAGGTCGGGGCCGCTCAGAGGTTGGAGTCGAGCGCCGGGAAACCGTCCGGAAGGCCGGCGGCGGGCTCGTCGCTCAACGTGCCCGACAGGTCGCGGTCCAGCCCCAGGGTGTACGCCGCCATGGAGATCGAGCCGGCGGCGTGGCCGTCGACCAGCAGGTCGAGCGGCTGGGTGTCGGCCAGGCCGGCGATGTACAGGAGCGGCAGGTAGTGGTCCGGCGTCGGCACCGCCTGGCCGAAGTCGGCGTGGGCGTCGAGCGCAGCGACCCCGGTCGGGTCCGTCTGGAGGGCTTCCCGCGCCACGTCGTCGAAGCGGAGGGCCCAGTCGTACCCGCGGTCCGGCTGCCGGAAGTCGACCGCCCGGAGGTTGTGCACGATGTTGCCGCTCCCGATGATCAGCACGCCCTCCTCCCGCAGCGGGGCGAGTCTGCGGCCCAGCCGCATGTGGTGGTCGAAGTCCTTGAACGCGTTCAGGGACAACTGGACCACCGGGATCGACGCGTCGGGGAAGGCGTGCATCAGCACCGACCACGTGCCGTGGTCGATCCCCCAGCTGTCGATGTCCTGCCCCACCCAGGTCGGCTTCACCACGTCGGCCACCAGCTCCGCGACGTCGGGCGCGCCCGGCGCCGGGTACTGCACGTCGAACAGTTCCTGCGGGAACCCGTAGAAGTCGTGGATCGTGCGGGGCCGCGGCATCGCGGTGACCGCGGTCGCGTTGGTGTACCAGTGCGCGGAGATCACCAGGATCGCCCGGGGGCGCGGTACGGACGCACCGAACAGCCGCCACGCCTCGGTGTAGCGGTTGCGCTCGAGCGCGTTCATCGGGTTGCCGTGTCCGAGGAACGCGGCCGGCATCGTCCTGCTGCTCACGGAGACTTCCCTTCGACGAAGTGGGGGACGAACGACCTCAGCCTCGCACCACCATGGGACAAGGCGCCCGACCGATGACCGGAGGCGCCTGAACGCGGAGCCCCCGCGGTGCGTACGTGACGGTGGAAACGTCGCCCGAAGCCCGGGCCCTCCGTGCGGGTGGCCGACGGAAAGCAGCTACCCGGACGAAGGGGCGCGGTGCCGGGCGACTCTGCAAGGTCGTGTGGGGATGCACAGAGAGACAAGACGCATGGGGATGCAGGCGCTGCTCATCGAAGACGACGAGACGATCGCCGAGCCGTTGATGGAGGGGCTGCGGAACTACGGTCTGTCGGTCACCTGGGTCGCCACGGGTGCGGAGGGGCTCTCGGGGCCGTTCGGGGATCCGGACCCGTTCGGGGATGTCGTCCTGCTCGACCTGGGGCTGCCGGACATGGACGGCATCGACGTCTGCCGTGGGATCCGGCAGGTCTCGGACGTTCCCGTCATCATTCTCACCGCACGGGGCGCGGAGAGCGACAAGGTGCTCGGTCTGGAGCTGGGCGCGGACGACTACCTGGCGAAACCGTTCAGCCTCCGGGAACTGGTCGCCCGCATCCGCGCCGTCTCCCGCCGCACCGGAACCACGCCGGGAACCACGGCCGGGGCCGCCCCGGCCCACGGCTGCTCCGTCTCCGGGCCCCCTGGCCCGCCGGCGACGGCCGAAGCCCTTCCCGCAGCCGGGGACGTCCCCGGCACGCTGGTCGTCGACCGTCGTACGCGACAGGTGTGGGTGGGCCGGTCGCAGGTCGCGCTGACCCCGAAGGAGTTCGAGCTGCTGGCGCTGCTGTGCGAGGACCCCGGGGCGGTCTGCTCGCGCCGCCAGATCCTTGAACACGTCTGGGACCCCTACTACGAGGGCGCCACCAAGACACTCGACGTCCACGTGGCCACGCTGCGCCGGAAACTGGGCCACCCGGGCTGGATCCAGACGTTGCGCGGTGTGGGGTTCCGGCTTGCGGTGCAGGCGCCTCCTCCCGGGCCGACCGGTTGTTCGCGGGGGCACGCGGGTGCCTTCGAGGGCGCCTCTCCGTGACCCGCCGTCTGCTGCTCACCTACCTGAGCATCGCCGCCCTGGTGCTGCTCTGCCTGGAAATCCCCCTGGGTTTCGTGTACTCCCGCGCCGAGCGGGACCGCGTGATCAACGCTGCCCGTGAGGAAGCGGCTTCGCTGTCGGCCTTCGCCGAACTGTCCCTGGCTTCCGGCCGGGAGGAGCAGGACCTGCCCCGACGCGTCACGGAGTGCGCCGGGCGCATCGGCGGCCGGATCGCCGTGATCAGCCGCTCCGGCAGCCTCATCGCCGCCTCCCACCCCCTGTCCGAGCAGGAGGCACGTGAGCTGCTGGGGCGGCCGGACGTCGCCGCGGCCCTGAACGGCACCGGTTCCGCCGACGTGCGCACCTCCGGGATGGGCGGCGTGCAGTACCTGTCCGTCGCCGCGCCCGTCGGTCATGCCACCCCGCCCGACGCCGCCGTCCACATCTCCGTACCCACCGGCACCGTGCACGGCCGCGTCCACCAGGTGTGGCTGCTGCTCGCCCTGGCCGGGCTCACCGTGCTGGCCGTCGTGGCCGGGTTCGCGTTCGCCGTCGCCCGGTGGGCCGCACGCCCCATCCTCGAACTGCAGCGGGCCACCGTCCGTCTCGCCGACGGCAGTCTGCCCGGGCCGGTCGCCGTGACCGACGGGCCACCGGAGATACGCAGTCTGGCCGCCACCTTCAACCAGACCGCCGCCCGTCTGGAACACCTCCTGGCCTCCCAGCGTGCGTTCGCCGGCGAAGCCTCTCACCAGCTCAAGACCCCGCTCGCCGCCCTGCGGCTGCGCCTGGACAACCTCGAGCCGGCCGTCGCGCCCTTCGGCCGGGCGTCCCTGACCGCGGCGCTCACCGAGACCGACCGCCTGGCGCGTCTGGTGGAGGGCCTGCTCATGATGGCCGGCCTGGAGGAGAAGTCCGCCACCCGGGACGTGGTCGACCCGCAACGGGTCTGCGCCGAACGGCACCAGACGTGGGCCCCGGTCTTCGAACAGCGGAATGTGCAGCTGGCCCTCACCGGTGAGCGCACCGGGCCCGTGCTCTTCCCGTCCGGCGCCCTCGAGCAGATCCTCGACAACCTGCTCTCCAACGCGCTGCGTCACTCGCCGCCCGGCAGCACCGTGACCATCCACCTGCGCGACCGCCGCGCGTCCGAGCGCCGGCGCGCCGCTGCCGACGGCCGTACGTCGTTCGTGGACCTGCACGTCATCGACCAGGGAACCGGCCTGACGGAGGAGCAGCGCCTCCGCGCCTTCGACCGTTTCTGGCGCGCCCCCGACGCCCCCAAGGGCGGCACGGGCCTCGGCCTGGCACTGGTCCAGCGCCTCGCCCACGCCGGCGGCGGCAACGTCACCCTGCGTGCCGCATCCCAGGGAGGACTGGCCGCCGTGGTCAGCCTGCCCTGCGCCGATCCCGGCCGTCCTGGTCCCGGCCGCCTTCCTGCCCCGCCGGGCGCCCGCCGGACAGGCGGTCGCACAGTCTCTCCTTCTGCCGTCACCGCCACGGACGACGAGTCCGCCCCGGCCTGAACGCGTCGCGTCGGGGCCGGGCCGGGGCGGGTGACCGAATCAGTCGTCCTCGTCCTCTGCCTCTGACGGCTCCGAGTCCTGGCCGACGATCCGGCCGGTGAAGGCGTCGACGAGGACCTCGATGTCACCGCCACGGTCCTGGGCCTCCACTTCCCATACGGCCCTGCCGTCCTCCTCGTCCAGCTCCACCTTGACCACACGGGCGCCGGGACGGCTGTCGGTGACGATCCCGGCGGCCTGGACGGCGTTGACCGGCCGCGGTCCGAACCGGGCGTCCAGCTCCGGGTCGATCTCGATCTCGAAGCCGGCGGACGCGGCCCGGACGGTCACCTGCTCGCCGCTCGACGCCTGCTCGGACTGCCCCGCCGAAGCAAAGGCGGCCCCCACGGTCACGGACAGCAGCACCCCGCCACCGGCCAGGGCGATCAGCTTGGCCTTGCGCATCGGTTCCTCCCTCGGAACGAGACCCGGGCGACCCGGACCGCCACAAGGAACCGCAGCACTGCGTTGCGGTTCCCGGCGGCGCCGGTCTCCCCTGTATGCACCAGGACGCTAGCGAGTCGTGCGCTAGGGAAAGGTTTGAGAATCAGCCCGGTCAGGCCAGGGGAACCCTAAATCTCCGGACCTGCGGTGCGCGGTCCGGCGGAGCCTTCCGGCTGTTCCCGCCGCTCCGGTCGACGACCCCCGCGAACGGCCCGCCGTGCACGAGAAGCTTCCTGAGACGGTCCGCGAGGTCATGGGGAGACGGAGCACGGCGGCAGGGCCGCAGGTTCGTCCTCCCCGTTCTGGAGGAGGCCGTCGAGTGGACACGGCAGCGGTACCCGCGCCATCGCCTGGATGAGGCACTCGGCCGCTTCCCCGCCGGACGGGTGGGCACCGGCCGGCCGACGGACGCGGCCGAAGGTGTCCCGGCTCTGGTCGAAGCCGCCCGGGAGCACCGCGTCGACACCCTGCTGATCCGGCCCGACGGGCCGAAGCCGGGCCGTGAGACGTGGGTGGGCGATGAGCCCGATCAGCCGGCGGTACGCCGGACCGACGCGCGCAGCCCGGGCGAGGACGCCCCGGCCCCCGTACGAGGACGGCCCCGGCGTACCGGCAGGCGGCCTCGGCGTCCTGCCGCGCTGGACGTACGCGCCGGCCACGGCCTGACGGGGGCCGGGGTGATCCGGGCGCCGGTCCCGGGAGAGGCGCGGGAGGCCGGCGAAGGCGCCGGCGGCGGAGAGGTCAGCGCAGGAGCAGCTGGACGATGGCGAAGGTGCCGACGACGACGATGAAGGCCCGCAGGGCGGGGGCGGGGAGCCGGCGCCCGACCTTCGCCCCGATCTGCCCGCCGATCGCCGAGCCCACGGCGATGAGGAGGACGGCCGTCCAGTCGTAGTCGGCGACGAAGAGGAAGAACAGGGCCGCGATGCTGTTGACGACGGCGGCGAGGACGTTCTTGACGGCGTTCAGCCGCTGCAGGGTGTCATCGAGCAGCATGCCCATCAGGGAGAGGTAGATGATCCCCTGAGCCGCCGTGAAGTAGCCGCCGTAGACACTGGAGAGGAGGATCCCGCCGAAGAGGACGGGACCGCCGTCGGTCCTGGTGATCGTGCCCGCGCGCGCACGGCGCCGTTGCACGACGGCGGACATGCGGGGCTGCAGCACCACGAGCACCAGCGCCAGCGCGACGAGAACGGGGACGATCGTCTCGAAGGCGGTCGAGGGGAGGGACAGCAGCAGCACCGCTCCGGTGAACCCGCCGACCGACGCGGCGACACCCAGCCTCAGCACGAGACGGCGCTGGCCCTTGAGCTCGCTCCGGTAGCCTATGGCGCCGCTGATGGAGCCGGGAATCAGTCCGAGGGCGTTGGACACGGTGGCGGTCACCGGTGGCAGCCCGGTGGCGAGCAGGACCGGGAACGTGATCAACGTTCCCGAGCCGACGATCGTGTTGATGGTGCCGGCGCCGACCCCGGCGACGAAGACCGCCAGTGCCTCCCAGATGGACAAGGCCGTCTCCTTCACGATCGGTGAGCCGCCTCCCCGCCCGGAAGGTCGAGGGACCACACCGATCATGCACGAAGGGCACTCGCCCGCGGCCGACGGGGGCGGATCAGAGGCCCGCCGCGTGGTCGGGGACATAGGTCTGGAGGTCACGTGACGGACGCTGGTATCCGGTGGACGGCGGGCGCTCCGGCAGCTCGATGACCGGGGGCACCACCTCCTGGTAGGGCAGGGTGCTCAGCAGGTGGGCGATCATGTTCAGCCGCGCGCTGCGCTTGTCGTCGCTCTCCACGACGTACCACGGCGCCTCGGCGATGTCGGTGTGCACCAGCATCGTGTCCTTGGCACGGGAATAGGCCTCCCAGCGGGTGAGCGACTCCAGGTCCATGGGAGACAGCTTCCAGCGCCGCAGCGGATCCTCCAGCCGCCTGCGGAAACGGGCCTGCTGCTCGGTGTCGCTCACCGAGAACCAGTACTTGCGCAGCAGGATCCCGTCCTCCACCAGCATCCGCTCGAAGATCGGGCACTGGCGGAGGAAGAGCCGGTGCTCCTGCTCCGTGCAGAAGCCCATGACATGTTCGACGCCGGCACGGTTGTACCAGGACCGGTCGAACAGAACGATCTCGCCGGCGGCCGGCAGATGTTCCACGTAGCGCTGGAAGTACCACTGGCCGCGCTGGCGTTCGGTCGGTTTGGGCAGGGCCGCGATCCGCGCCACGCGCGGGTTGAGGTGCTCCGAGATCCGTTTGATGGTGCCGCCCTTGCCGGCTGCGTCCCGCCCCTCGAAGACGACGACCAGCCGGGCTTTTTCCGTCCGCACCCACTCCTGGAGCTTGACCAGTTCCGTCTGCAGCCGCAGCAGCTCGCTCTCGTACACCGCACGGGACAGCTTCACCGTCTTCTTGTCGGCCATGCCGCCTCCCACCGTCCGGTGACCCGTGCCGCCGACGGCCGGGTCACCTCGTCCAGGTCGGGCACCGGAACACCGGAACACCAGAGCGCCACCGTACTGACCGGCGACGGAGCGTGCACCCGGCAGGCCGGCCCGCGGGGCTCACAGCAGGGTGCGCCAGTAGGACCAGAAACGGGTGAGGACGAGTGCGGCGATCACGCCGTACCAGGCGCCGAGCAGCATCCAGTGGGTGTCCCGGACCACGGCCGGCACTCTTCGGGGCGCGGGGAGGATCCCCCGGTCCAGGCAGTGCACGGTGACGTACCAGAAGAGGGCGATGGTGACGGCCCAGACCACGACGCAGTAGGGGCAGAGCTTGTTGAGTTCGTACAGCGACTGGACGATCAGCCAGTGCACGAAGACCACCCCGGCCAGCGCCCCGGCGCCCAGCGCGAGCCAGAGCCCCCGGTGGAGGCGGGCACCAGTGAGGACGGCGACACCCAGCACGGCGACGGCGGCGAACGCGCCCAGCCCGAGCAGCATGTTGGGGAAGCCGAACAGGTTGCCCTGCGGGCTGGACATGACGCTGCCGCAGCTCACCACGGGGCTGATGTCGCACGCCGGCCGGTGGGCCGGGTCGATGAGCGACCGCCAGTCGTCCACGGTGAGCTGGAAGGACGCGAGCCAGCCGACGAGCCCGGTGACCAGCAGCACCAGACCCGTCCGGCGGCCGGCGCCCACCGTGCGCGGGGGCCGGACGGCGGCGGGATCCGCCGCGGGGGAGGGGGCGCTCGTGTTCATGAGGCCGGCCGGGAGCCGGAGCGCGGCCGGATCCGCCCGGCGCCGTCGGCCGCGGCCCGCACGGCCGCCGTCGACGCGTTCCTGCGCCGGTAGACCAGGTACGGCCGGACGAGGTACCCGACCGGCGCGCTCCACACATGGACGAGACGGGTGAACGGCCAGGCCGCGAAGAGCAGGCAGGCGGTCAGGGCGTGCAGTTGGAAGAGCAGCGGGGCGCCGGTGATCGCCTCGGGCTTCGGGGCGAGGGTGAACAGGCCCCGGAACCAGACGGAGACGGTGGAGCGGTAGTCGTGACCGGGGCCGAAGACGTTGTGCGCGGCGGTGGCGGCGATGCCCAGCAGGACGGTGGCGGACAGCAGCGGGAAGAGGAGCTTGTCGCTGCGGTCGGTGCCGAGCCGGATCCGCCGGCTCAGCAGCCGCCGGGCGCACAGCATGCCGAGCCCGGCGACCATGGCGACACCGGCCACCGAGCCCGCCCAGACGGCCGTGACGTGGTACGTGTGCTCGTCGATGCCGACGGCCTCGGTCCACGAGGCCGGTACGGCGAGCCCCACCACATGCCCGGCGATCACCATGAACGCGCCCAGGTGGAACAGCGGGCTGCCCCAGCGCAGCCAGCGGTGTTCCAGGAGCTGGCTGGTGCGCGAGGTCCAGCCGAACTGGTCCTGCCGGTAGCGCCACACGTGCCCGACCACGAACACGGCCAGGCAGACGTACGGAACGGCCACCCACAGCAGCAACTCGGGGCCGCTCACGGGGGAAGAGGCGGCGACGGTGAGGGACAGGGCGTTCATCGGCGGCCTTCCGTACGGCTCGGCGGGGTGACGGGCGGCGTGAACGGCGGGGTGACGGGCGGGACCCGGGTCGGGGCGGCGGGCGGCGGGGGCACGAAGGTGCCAGGAGGGGCGAACTCCCCCTCCCCGTACGTTCCGTAGGGGTCGAGCCCGACCTCCTCGTTCGGCGGGCCCTCGGCGACCAGCCGGGCCACCGCCGCCCGGTCCTCCTCGGTGGGCGGCGGCAGCAGCGTGAGCAGCGCCGCCAGCACATGCCGGTACGGGGAGCCGGCGTCGGTCAACGCCCGGTGGATCAGCTCCAGTCCGCGCCGGTGCTGACGCAGCGGCGCCTCGCCCGCGCCGGTGCCCACGAGGGCGGCGAACTCCAGCACGACCGGGAGGTGGTCGGGCAGTTCGCCTCCGTCGGTGTCCCAACCGGCCGCCCGGTAGCGCTGGTTCAGGATCAGCAGGGCCATCCCGCGGCGGCGGGTGTCGCCGTGCAGGTAGTAGGTGAGGTAGAGGCTGCTCTTGCGGCGCAGGTCGAACATCTCGACGTAGTGGCGCTCCAGGGCATCCGGTTCCTGGGCGGTGAGCCAGGCCGTGAAACCGGCCAGGTGCCCGGCGGCGGGCGACGCCGGCAGCGCGGCCACCGTGGACGTCAGCACCGGCCGGGTGGTGGCGAGTTCGGCGTCCGGGTACTGCAGCAGCAGTGAGCACAGCCGCAGCAGCAGTGTGCGGGCCTCGGCCTCCTCGGGCGTGAGCCGGCCCCGACGGCCGGGGGCGGTCCGGTCCGGGCGGCGTACGGCGGCCCGGACACGGGCGCGGACCAGGGCGGGGACACCGGCGGGCAGTGGGTTCACGGGAGGTCTCCGGAGTTCTTGCGGCGCAGGGTGGGGATGCCGAGCAGCACGCGCCGGCCGTCGGTGCCCGCCGGGTCGCCGGAGGACTCGACCGGGCAGCGGTTCTCCATGGCGGTGAGCGCGGCGGCGTCCTCCTTGTGGGCGGCGGGGACGACGTAGCGGTCCTCGTACTTGGCGACGGCGAGCAGCCGGTGCAGGTCCTCGGCCTCCTGCCCGGTGAGGCCGACGGCCTTGACCACGGCCTCGTCGCCCTCCTCGCCCAGGGTGCGCCCGCGCATGTACGAGCGGAGCGCGGTGAGCTTCATCAGGACCCCGCCGACGACGTCGGTGTCCCCGGCGGTGAACAGCTCCGCCAGGTACTCCAGCGGGATGCGCAGCCGGGTGACGGCGGCGAACACGTGGTCCGGGTCGTCCTGATCGCCGCCGGCCGCGTCGACCGCGTCGAGCACCGGGGAGAGCGGCGGCACGTACCAGACCATCGGCAGGGTGCGGTACTCCGGGTGCAGCGGCAGCGCCACCTTGTACTTCGACACCAGGGCGTACACCGGGGAGCGGCGGGCCGCCTCCAGCCAGTCCTCCGGGATGCCCGACTCCCGTGCCGCGGCGACGACCTCGGGGGCGAAGGGATCGAGGAACACGTTCCGCTGGGCGTCCAGCAGGTCCTTCTCGTCGGGCGTGGCCGCCGCCTCGCCGACCCGGTCGGCGTCGTACAGCAGCAGACCGAGGTAGCGCAGCCGGCCGACACAGGTCTCGGAGCAGACGGTGGGCTGGCCGGCCTCGATGCGCGGGAAGCAGAAGGTGCACTTCTCCGCCTTGCCGGTGGCGTGGTTGACGTACACCTTCTTGTACGGGCACGCCGTCACGCACATCCGCCAGCCGCGGCACTTGTCCTGGTCGACCAGGACGATGCCGTCCTCGACCCGCTTGTACATCGCGCCGGACGGACAGGCCGACACACAGGCCGGGTTGAGGCAGTGCTCGCACAGCCGGGGGAGGTGGAAGAGGAAGGTCTGCTCGAACTCGAACCTGACCTTCTCGGCCCACTCGCCCGACAGGTCGGGGTCGCGGCCGGCGTTCTCCGGGGCGCCGCCGAGGCCGTCCTCCCAGTTGGCGCCCCAGGTGATCTCGGTGGGCTTGCCGGTGATCACCGAGCGGGGCCGGGCCACGGGCATGTCGGGTCCGGCGGGGGCGCTGATGAGGTTGTCGTAGTCGTAGGTGACCGGCTCGTAGTAGTCCTCCAGGGACGGCAGGTCGGGGTTGGAGAACAGCGACAGCAGCCGCTTGACCCGGCCCCCGGAGCGCAGCACCAGCCGGCCGCGCCTGTCGAGCGTCCAGCCGCCCTTCCACTGCTCCTGGTCCTCGTAGCGGCGGGGGTAGCCGACACCGGGCTTGGTCTCGACGTTGTTGAACCAGGCGTACTCGACACCGGTGCGGTTGGTCCACGTCTGCTTGCAGGTGACCGAGCAGGTGTGGCATCCGATGCACTTGTCGAGGTTCATCACCATCGCGATCTGGGCCATCACGCGTCCGACAGTGGCTTCGCCACGGGGCATGTCAGTACTCCACTCGCTGGCTGCGGCGGCGGATGACGGTGACCTCGTCCCGCTGGTTGCCGGTCGGGCCGTAGTAGTTGAAGGCGTAGGTGAACTGGGCGTAGCCGCCGGCCAGATGGGTGGGCTTGAGCAGCAGCCTCGTCAGCGAGTTGTGCATGCCGCCGCGCTTGCCGCTGACCTCGGTCTTCGGCACGTTCACGTTGCGGTCCTGGGCGTGGTACATGTACACGGTCCCCTCGGGCATCCGGTGGGTGACCACGGCCCGGCAGGCGACCACGCCGTTGCGGTTGTACGCCTCGATCCACTCGTTGTCCTTGACACCGATCTTCTCGGCGTCCTCCAGGGACATCCAGATGACCGGACCGCCGCGGGACAGGTCGAGCATGTACTTGTTGTCCTGGTAGTTGGAGTGGATGGACCACTTCGAGTGCGGGGTCAGATAGCGGACCGTGACCTCCGCCCGGCCGTCCTCGCGCAGTTGCTCGTCGCCGTAGTGCCGCGGGGTGTTCAGCGGCGGGCGGTAGACGGGGAGCTGTTCACCGAGTTCGGTCATCCAGTCGTGCTGGACGAAGAAGTGCTGGCGGCCGGTGAGGGTGTGCCACGGCTTCTTGTGCTCGGTGTTGATGACGAACGGGGAGTAGCGGCGCCCGCCGGACTCCGAGCCCGACCACTCGTAGGAGGTCATCACCGAGCGCGGCCGGCTGCGGGTGTCGGCGAAGGTGATCCGCTCGGCCTCGCGTTCGGAGGCGAGCTCCACCAGACCCTTGCTGCCGGTCTGCCGTTCGAGCTCGCGGAAGCCCTCGGTGGCCAGGCGGCCGTTGGTGGTGCCGGACAGGGCCAGGATCGCCTCGCACATGTCGGAGGCGGTGGCCAGCGAGGGCCGGCCGGCGCCCACTCCGTCGCGGACGGTGCCGCAGCGGTGGCGCAGGTCCTCGATCTCCCGGTCGGGGTGGACGGTGACGCCCTTGGTGGTGGTGCCCAGGGTGTCGAGCAGCGGGCCGATGGCCCGCATCTTCTGCCCGGTGGCCGCGTAGTCCCGCTCGACGACCACCAGTTTCGGCATGGTGCGCCCCGGGACCGGCTCGCACTCGCCGGTCTTCCAGTCCTTCACCACCCCTCCGGGCTGGGCGAGTTCGTCGGGGGTGTCGTGCAGCAGCGGCACCGCGAGGACGTCGGTCCGCTTGCCCAGGTGCTCGGCGGCCAGCTCGCTGAACCGGTCGGCGATGGTGAGGAAGGTGTCGTAGTCGGTGCGCGCCTGCCAGGGCGGGGCGATGGCCGGGGTGAAGGCGTGCACGAAGGGGTGCATGTCCGTGCTGGACAGGTCGTCCTTCTCGTACCAGGTCGCGGCCGGCAGGACGACGTCGGAGAGCAGACCGGTGGAGGTCATCCGGAAGTCCAGGGTGACCAGCAGGTCGAGTTTACCCTCGGGCGCCTCGTCGTGCCAGACCACCTCCCGCGGGCGCCCCCCGGGCGGGGTCTCCTCGGAGCGGACGGCCGCGTCCGCGCCCAGCAGATGCCGCAGGAAGTACTCGTTGCCCTTGCCGGAGGACCCCAGCAGGTTGGCCCGCCACACCGTCAGCACCCGCGGGAAGTTCTCGGGCGCGTCCGGGTCCTCGGCGGCGAACTTCAGCCGCCCCGCCTTGAGTTCGTCCACGATGTGCTCGGCGACCGGGCGGCCCCGCGCCGCGGCCTCGTCCGCCAGGTCGAGGGGGTTGCGGTCGAAGCCGGGGTGACCGGGTGTCCAGCCCAGCCGCACGGCCTGTGCCAGGCAGTCGGCGAACGTCCTGCCCTCGAGCTTGCCCTTGCCCAGCGGGGAGGCCAACTCGTCCGCCCCGAACGCCTCGTAGCGCCACTGGTCGGAGTTGAGGTACCAGTACGAGGTGCCCGTCATGTGCCGGGTGGGCCGCTGCCAGTCGAAGGCGAAGGCGAGGTGCTGGAAGCCGGTGAGGGGGCGGACCTTCTCCTGGCCGACGTAGTGCGCCCAGCCGCCGCCGTTGACGCCCTGGCAGCCGGTCATCGTGGTCAGCGCCAGGAACGCGCGGTAGATGGTGTCGGAGTGGAACCAGTGGTTGGTGCCGGCCCCCAGCGCGATCATGGAACGGCCTTTCGTACGCTCCGCGTTGCGGGCGAACTCCCGGGCGATCCGGGCCGCCTGCTCGGCGGGCACCGAGGTGACCGTCTCCTGCCAGGCCGGGGTGTAGGGCCGCGAGGCGTCGTCGTACGAGGACGGCCAGTCGCCGGGCAGCCCCGGGCGCTCGACACCGTACTGGGCCAGCATCAGATCGAAGACGGTGGTGACCCGGCGTCCGCCGATCCTGTGGACCGGCACCCCGCGCACCATGCTCGAACCGCCCTCGGTGGGACCCTCGTCGAAGCGGGGCAGCGCCACCGTGGCCCGCTCCCCGGCCCGCTCCAGCAGGCTCAGTTCGGGGACGACGTCGCCGAGGTCGAGGTTCCAGCTGCCCGCGCCGGACTTCGCCCAGCGGAAGCCCAGGGAGCCGTTCGGGACGACGGGCTCGCCGGTGGCGGAGTCCAGCAGGACCGTCTTGGAGTCGGCGTTCTCGTAGTTCTCGGCGTTCTCGTCCTCGCGCCCCAGGTCGGCGGCGGTCAGGAAGCCGTCGGGCACCAGGTCGTCGCCGTGCTCCCGCAGCGTCACCAGGAACGGCGCGTCGGTGAACGTGCGCAAGTAGTCCTGGAAGTACGGAACCTCGCGGTCGACGAGGAACTCGCGCAGGATCACGTGGCCCATCGCCATGGCCAGCGCACCGTCGGTGCCCGGGTGCGGGGACACCCACTCGTCGGCGTGCTTGACGTTGTCGGCGTAGTCCGGGCTGACGGCGACGATCTTGGTGCCGTTGTAGCGGGTCTCGGTCAGGAAGTGCGCGTCGGGCGTGCGGGTGACCGGGATGTTGGAGCCCCACATGATCAGGTAGCCGGCGTTCCACCAGTCCGCGGCCTCCGGCACGTCGGTCTGGTCGCCGAAGACCTGCGGGGACGCCACCGGCAGGTCGGCGTACCAGTCGTAGAACGACAGCAGGGTGCCGCCGATCAGCGACATGAAGCGGGAGCCGGCCGCGAACGAGGCCATCGACATGGCCGGGATCGGCGAGAAGCCGACCACCCGGTCCGGACCGTGCTGTTTGACGGTGTGCACATGCGCGGCGGCGACCAGTTCGGCCACCTCGTCCCAGTCGGCCCGCACCAGACCGCCCTTGCCGCGTGCCCGCTTGTAGGCGCGGGCCTTCGCCGGGTCGCCGGTGATCTCCGCCCACGCCGCCACCGGGTCACCGAGCCGCCCCCGGGCCTCGCGCCACATCTTCAGCAGCGTGCCGCGCACATACGGGTAGCGGACCCGGCTGGGGGAGTAGGTGTACCAGGAGAACGACGCCCCGCGCGGGCAGCCGCGCGGCTCGTACTCGGGGCAGTCCGTGCCGATCGACGGGTAGTCGGTGGCCTGGTGCTCCCAGGTGATGAGGCCGTCCTTGACGTACACCATCCACGAGCACGAGCCGGTGCAGTTCACCCCGTGGGTGGAGCGCACCACCTTGTCGTGCGACCACCGGTCCCGGTAGAACCCCTCCCACCGGGGGTCGCCCTCGCCGAACACGGCACGGCCGTCGGCCGACACCTCACGGCGCGTCAACAGCCGACGGGCCGCAAGAGGCCAGTCATGGGCGGTACGTGACTCCCGCGGCCCTGCGTTCTGATCGTTCTCCATGCTCAGGAACGCTAGGCGGCAGTGATCTCCGCGCACCTGGGTCCGGCGGCCCCCACCGCCGGACCTTCCGGCCCCCTGCACCCACCCCTGACAGGGACCAACGGCCCTGCCGGAGAAGCCCGTCGGCCGCTGCCCCGGCCACGGCGCCGGGGGGATGCTGACGGCGACCGAACCGGAGGTATCCCGTGCACGACCACATCGACCGTCCCCGAGACCGCGCCGGTACGCCGAGGAGGGCCGAACGGTGAGCGCCGCCGCGGAGACGGCCGACCGGGCAGCCGTCCGCCGTCAACGGCACGACGCGGGGGAGCGGCCGTTCATCGTCATCTGGGAGTCCACCCGGGCCTGCCCGCTGGCCTGTCTCCACTGCCGTGCCGAGGCCGTGCCCGACCGCGACCCGCGGGAGCTGGACACCGCAGCCGTGTGCGACCTGCTGCGGCAGGTGGCCGCCTTCGGACAGCCCGCCCCGCTGTTCGTGATCACCGGCGGTGACCCCTTCCAGCGCCCCGACCTCACCGAACTCATCACGTACGGCAGGCAGATCGGGGTCCGGGTCGCCGTGTCCCCCTCCGGCACCCCCACCCTCACCGAGGAACGGCTGCGCGAACTGCACGCGGCCGGAGCCGTCGGACTCTCCCTCAGCCTCGACGGGTCCACAGCCGGACTCCACGACGACTTCCGGGGCGTGCCGGGGGTGTTCCGCTGGACCCTGGACGCCTGGGACGCGGCCCGCGCCCTCGGCATGAAGGTGCAGGTCAACACCACGGTCGCCCGGCACGATCTGCACGACCTCCCCGACATCGTCCGCCTCGTCGCCGAACACGGCGCGATGCTGTGGAGCGCCTTCTTCCTGGTGCCCACCGGACGCGGCCGCGCCCTGGGCGCACTGACGCCCGGCGAGGTGGAGGACGTCCTCAACTTCGTCTACGACATGGGCCTGACCGTGCCCGCCAAGACCACCGAGGCCCACCACTTCCGTCGTGTCGCGCTCCAGCGTCTGATCCTCGCGCGACGCGGGGAGGACCATGTCGGGGCGCTCGGACTCGGCCCGCTCTACCACGAACTGCGGGGCCGTGCCGCAGTGTTGGGGCTGGACGCCGGAGTACGCCGGGCGCGCCGCCCACCGCTGGACGTCAACGCGGGCCGCGGGTTCGTCTTCGTCTCGCACACCGGCGGCGTGCACCCCAGCGGCTTCCTCCCGCTGGGCGCCGGCACTGTGCGCGAGACGCCGCTGACCGAGATCTACCGGACCTCGGACCTGTTCACCGGGCTGCGGGACGCCGACCGGCTGGGCGGCCGGTGCGGGCAGTGCGAGTTCCGCCGGGTCTGCGGCGGCTCACGGTCCCGGGCCTACGGCGTCACCGGCGACCCGTACGCCGAGGAGCCGTGGTGCGGTTACCGGCCGGGCTCGTTCCCGTACCAGCGGGAGCTGGCCGAACTGCTGACCGCCGGCCCCCGGGGCGGGCAGCCCGCAGCCCCCCGCCCCACTGCCGCCCCGGACGGCGAGGAGCACCGTGCACGGTGAGCGGTACGCCCCGGACACCGACGGCGGCGGCCGCACGGACCGTACGGCACGGCGGCCCGCGCTGTGGGGCACCGTCGCGGGCACGGTACTGACCGTGCTGGCCGTACTGGTCGCCAACAGCGGTGGAAACACCGGCGGTTCGCATGTCGCCGCCGGAACCGCGGCCGGTGCCACGAAAGTCGTCCGCACCGTCGCCGTGACCCTGACCGACATGCGGGTCCGGCCGGACCGCATCGAGGTCGCCGCGGGCACCGCACTGCGGCTGAAGGTCACCAACACCGATGCCCAGCGGCACGACCTCGAGGTGGAGGACGGCCCCACCACCCCGATGCTGGCCCGGAGCGACAGCCGTGTGCTCGACCTCGGCCCGGTCACCGAGGACCGTGAGGCGTGGTGCACCCTGCCGGGCCACCGGGCGGCCGGGATGACCCTGTACATTGCCGCCGTCGCCGTCGCCGTCGCCGCTGCCGCCGCCGTCGACGACGGCTTCGGCGGGGACGGTGGCGCAGACGCGGAACACGACGGCCGCACGGCGGCCTCCGGCTCCGGCACGGAGGACGGCCCCGACCTCACCGCCGGGTTCTCCGCCGGCTGGCGGCCCCGCCCCGCCGACCTGGCCCCCGCACCCGGCAAGACGGTGCACCGGACGGAACTGCGCGCCGCCCGCACCGACGTCGAAGTCGCTCCCGGCGTGACACAGCGGATGTGGACCTTCGGCGGCACCGCGCCCGGCCCCACCCTGCGCGGCAGGATCGGCGACGTCTTCGAGATCACCCTGATCAACGACGACCCGGGCATGGGCCACGGCATCGACTTCCACGCCGGCTCCCTCGCCCCCGACGGGCCGATGCGCACCATAGAGCCCGGCGAGCGCCTGGTCCACCGCTTCCGCGCCGAGAAGGCCGGCGCCTGGCTGTACCACTGCAGCACCGCGCCCATGCTCCAGCACATCGGCAACGGCATGTACGGCGCCGTGGTCATCGACCCGCCGGGGCTGAGGAAGGCCGACCACGAATACGCGCTGGTCTCCTCCGAGCTCTACCTCGGCACGCCGGGCAGCGCCGCCCAGGTGGCGAAGATGCGCCGGAACGAGCCGGACGCCTGGACGTTCAACGGGGTCGCCGCCCAGTACGCCGAGCGGCCCCTGAGGGTGCGGGCCGGTGAACGGGTCCGGTTCTGGGTGGTCGCCGCCGGGCCGAGGAACGGCATCGCCTTCCACATCGTGGGCACCGTCTTCGACACCGTGTACAAGGAGGGCGTCCTCCTGCTGGGCCCCGGGGATCCGGGCGGCGCGCAGGTACTGGACCTGGCTCCGGCGCAGGGTGGTTTCGTCGAGACGACGTTTCCGGAGGCCGGCCACTACTCCTTCGTCGATCACGACATGCGCCACGCCGAAGCGGGCGCGCACGGCACCGTGGAGGTGATCGGGTAGTGGACACCGTCGGCTGGTGGTCCCTGGTCCGGTTCGCGCATGTGGCGGGCGCCGCCCTGTGGGTCGGCGGGCAGCTGGCCCTGTCGCTGGTGGTCCTGCCGCTGGCCCGGCGGCTGCTCGCCCCGGAGGCCAAGGACCGTTTCACCGCCGCGGCCGGCCGCCGCTTCGGGATGCTCACCGGCGCGGTCTTCCTGCCCATGCAACTGGCCACCGGATGGGCCATGGCCCGGCACCGGGGCGTCACCTGGGCATCCCTCGCCGAGCCCGGCCACGGCCGCACCCTCGCGGCCAAACTCGCCCTGTTCGCCGTGGTGATGCTCGCCGCGGCGGGCCATGGGATCGCCCACTCCCAGGGCCGCACGGAGACGGCCCGGACCCTGGCGGTCGTCGCCCTGGTCGGCTCCCTGGGCGTCGTCCTGCTCGCCACCGCCCTGCCGGTCACCTGACCCCTCACGAGAACCGGGCCACATGGCCCGCAGCGTGGGGCCGGTCAACCCTCCTGCCGGAGCGGGAGCACGGCGCAGAGTGGACGGAGCGGAGGGGACACTCCGCGAGGAGCCGTTGCGAAGGAGCCGTGCCGTGACGCAGACCCGGGAACTGGATGCCACCGCCGTTCATGACCTGCTGGCCGCGGCGGTCGCGGCCCCGTCGATCCACAACACCCAGCCCTGGCGGTTCGGCCTGGACCCGGACAGCAGGACGATCCAGGTCAGGGTCGACCGCCGGCGGAAGCTGCCGGCCGCCGATCCCCACCTGCGCGCCCAGCACATATCGGTGGGCGCGGCCGTCTTCAACCTCCGGGTGGCCGCGGAACGCCTGGGCTGGGTCCCCGTCGTCCGGCTGCTCCCCGCCGCGGACGATCCGGACCTGCTGGCCACGGTGCAGCTGGTCGGGACCACCCCGGCCGGGCAACTGCCCCTGTCCGGCCTGTACGAGGCGGTCGAACGCCGGCACACCAGCCGGATGCCGTTCACCGGCCGTCCGGTACCGGAGCCGATCGCGGCCGAGATGATCAGCGCGGCCCGCGTCGAGCGGGCCCAGCTGGACGTCCCCGACATCATCGGCACCCGGCGCCTGCTGCACCTGACGGCGGCCGCCGAGTCCCGCAACGCCGCCGACCCGGCGAGCACCGGTGAGATGCGCACCTGGATCTCGCCCCGGGGTGAGAACGCCCCCTACGGCATTCCCCTCAGCGCCCTGGGGCCGCGGGACGCGGCCGGCCGGATGCCGGTCCGGGACTTCGACGGTGTGCTGCGTGTGCCGCGGCTGCCGGCCGTACGGTTCGAGCGCCACGCGCAGGTGGCCCTGTTGTGGACCCCCCACGACCGGCCGGAGGACTGGCTGAGGGCGGGGCAGGCCCTGGAGCGCGTGCTGCTGACGGCCACCCGGCACGGGGTGCGCACCTCGATGCTGCACCAGGCGATGGAGTGGCCGGACCTGCGGGCGGCCATGGCGGGACCGCGGCGGCGGTGCTGCCCGCAGCTGCTGATCCGCTTCGGGTACGGCGCCGGCGGCGGACGTACTCCCCGGGCCTCGGCCTGCCCCCTCCCCGGCCCATGACCTGGGCCTGACGGGTGGCCGCTCCGTCGAGCCGGGACCGGCGCCGGGACCGGGCAGGGACCGGGCAGGGACCGGGCAGGGACGTTCGGCCCACCGCCCGGGACGAGGGGGCAGCCGGTCACCACCGCTCGGGGCCGTTGTTTCACGATTCGGCCCCCTGGGAACCGAGGGGAACAAAGCCGGGCGGTGGGACGACCGGACCCCGCCCGGGGGACCGGTCCGCCCGACGGCAGGGACTCATGGCCTCTGGGGAGGCAAGGCCCCGGAACCGGACAGTGGTCACGGGGCTTCGGTCTGCGGGCAAGGGGCCCACGGTCTCCGCACGGTCCCGGTGCCGCGGCACCCACGTGAGAGGAAGGGACGGACACAGCATGGTCCAGTCGCCGAAGTCCAAGAACGGCAGCCCACCGTCAGATGCCGGGGTGCCCGGCCGGGCATGGCTGATGCTGGCTCTGGCCACCGTCGGTTTCGCCGTGAACTTCTGGGCGTGGGCACTGCTCAGCCCGCTCGCCCCGCGCTTCCAGGACAGCCTGGACCTGACGTCGTTCGAGCAGTCGCTGCTGGTCGCGGTCCCCGTCGTGGTCGGCTCCCTGGGCCGTATCCCGGTCGGCGCGCTGACCGACCGGTTCGGCGGACGTCTGATGTTCCCGGTCGTGTCGGCGGCCACGGTCGTGCCGGTCCTCTACCTGGGCCTGGCCGGGCACTCCTCCCTCGCCGCACTGCTCATCGGCGGGTTCTTCCTCGGCATCGGCGGCACCGCCTTCGCCGTCGGCGTGCCCTTCGTCAGCCCCTGGTTCCCGCCCGAGCGGCGCGGACTGGCCATCGGCGTCTTCGGCGCCGGCATGGGCGGCACCGCCATCAGCGCCCTGACCACGGTGTCCCTGGTCGACGCGAACGGCATGGAGACACCGTTCCTGATCACCGCCGCGGCGCTGGCCGTGTACGCCGTGGTCGCCGCGCTGGTGCTGCGCGACGCACCGGGCCG
Organism: Streptomyces cathayae; assembly: GCF_029760955.1. Classification (GTDB taxonomy): domain Bacteria; phylum Actinomycetota; class Actinomycetes; order Streptomycetales; family Streptomycetaceae; genus Streptomyces; species Streptomyces cathayae. Next base: position 351,815 of record NZ_CP121682.1, on the reverse strand, counting down.
CACCGTACCGAGCCTGCCGCTGGCCCGGCGGCTGGCCGCCACCATGAAGCTGGGCATCACCTGGCAGGCGTCCGCGCTCTACGCCGTCGCCTTCGGCGGCTACGTCGCCTTCTCCGTCTACCTGCCCACCTACCTCAGGACCGGCTACGACCTCACCCAGGCCGACGCCGCCAACCGCATGGCCGGGTTCGTGCTGCTCGCGGTGGCGATGCGTCCCGTCGGCGGCTGGCTGTCCGACCGGCTGGGCCCGGTCCGGGTCCTGGCCGGCTCGCTGGCCGTGGTCGTGGCCGGCGCGCTCGTGCAGTCGTTCACCCCGGTGCTGGCGCCGGTGGGGACCATCGCGTTCCTCGCCATGGCGGCCGCGCTCGGCGCGGGCAGCGGGGCGACCTTCGCGCTGGTGGCGCGGCTGACCCCGGCCGACCAGGTCGGCTCGGTCACCGGTGTGGTCGGCGCCGCGGGTGGCCTGGGCGGGTTCCTGCCGCCGCTGGTGATGGGCTCGCTGTACGGGGCGTACGGGTCGTACGCCGTCGGTCTGGTGCTGCTCGCGATGGTGTCCGCCGCGGCGCTGGTCTACACCCTCACCGGTGTCCGCGCCGCGGCCGAGAGGGCCGAGCGGCACACCGGGGACCGGCACCACGCCGGGAGCACCGTGTAGGGAGCACCGACGAACGGGAAGTCGACAAACCTCGGCGAAGGGCAGTGAAAAAGCGGCAAGAAGCGAAGAGGGAACGAAGAGCAAGCAAAGAGAAAAGGAGAAGATCCGGTGTGCGAGTACTGCGGCTGCCAGTCCCTGGCGTCGATCGACGAGCTGACCCGTGAGCACGACGAGGTCGTCCGGCTGATCAGCCACCTGCGCCCCGCCCACGAGGCCGGTGACGTGGTCCGGATGGCACAGGTGGCCCGGGAGACAGCGGCCGTGCTCGGCCCGCACACCCGGGTGGAGGAGGGCGGCCTGTTCCCCGCCATGGCCGAGGACTTCCCCGACCAGATCGCCACCCTGGAGGCGGAACACCGGCACGTCGACGCGGTGCTGGAACAGGCCGCCGACGGAGCCGTCCCGGGCGACCCGGCCTGGCCGGACCGGCTGATGGAGGCGATGGAGCTGCTGCGCGACCACATCCTCAAGGAGCAGGACGGCGTCTTCCCGGCCGCGCTCGCGGTGCTCAGCACCGAGCAGTGGGCCACGGTCGACGCGGTGCGCGAGGAAGTGGGTGGCGCCCTGCCCCGCCCCGCTGCCACGACGGAGGCGTAGAGGGGGATCCACCGCATCCGGACAGCCGCACTCCACCGCTGTCGATCTTCACGAAAAACGCAGAATTCTGGTGTGGCTGTTGACCTTCGGGTGGGAAGTGGTCCTAGAGTCGAGAACGGCCGAAACCGATCACGATTCGAACGGGCCACGTGTGCCCGGAGCGGAGTGGCACGGTGAGCACGGAGATCAGCCCGGGACCTGCGGGCATGGACGGTGATCTGGCGGAGGCCCTGGTACGCAGCCGTCGGTTCTTCACCCGGGCGGAGGTCTCCAAGGACCTGCGCACCCTGCACCGGAGCGGCGGACGCCAGGCGGACGAGTTCTACCGGGACCGGTGGTCGCACGACAAGGTGGTGCGCTCCACCCACGGGGTGAACTGCACCGGCTCGTGCTCGTGGAAGGTGTACGTCAAGGACGGCATCATCACCTGGGAGGCCCAGCAGACCGACTATCCGTCGGTGGGCCCCGACCGCCCCGAGTACGAACCGCGCGGCTGCCCCCGGGGAGCGGCCTTCTCCTGGTACACCTACTCGCCGACCCGGGTGCGCTACCCGTACGTGCGGGGCGTACTGCTGGAGATGTACCGGGAGGCCAAGGCCCGCCTCGGCGATCCGGTGGCGGCCTGGGCCGACATCGTCTCCGACCCCGAGCGCTCCCGCCGCTACAAGCGGGCACGCGGCAAGGGCGGTCTGGTGCGGGCCAGTTGGGCGGAAGCGACCGAGATGGTGGCCGCCGCGCACGTGCACACCATCAAGGAGCACGGCCCGGACCGGCTGGCCGGGTTCTCGCCGATCCCGGCCATGTCGATGGTCTCGCACGCGGCCGGCGCACGCTTCTACTCCCTGCTCGGCGGCGCGATGCTGTCGTTCTACGACTGGTACGCGGACCTGCCGGTGGCCTCGCCGCAGGTCTTCGGCGACCAGACCGACGTACCGGAGTCGGGGGACTGGTGGGACGCCGGCTACCTGATCATGTGGGGCTCCAACCTGCCGGTGACCCGTACCCCGGACGCGCACTGGATGGCCGAGGCCCGCTACCGGGGGCAGAAGGTGGTCGCGGTCTCCCCGGACTACGCGGACAACGTGAAGTTCGCCGACGAGTGGCTGCCGGCCCAGCCGGGCACCGACGGCGCCATGGCCATGGCCATGGGCCATGTGATCCTCAAGGAGTTCTTCGTCGACCGGAAGACGGAGTACTTCGAGCAGTACGTCAAGCGGTACACCGACCTGCCCTTCCTGGTCACCCTCGACGAGGCCGGAGCCGGAGCCGGAGCCGAGACCGGTGCCTACGTACCGGGCAAGTTCCTGACCGCCGCCGACCTCGGCGGTGAGGCCGCCGAGGCCGAGCACGCGGACTTCCGCACCGTGCTGCTGGACGCGGCCACCGGGGAGCCGGTGGTGCCGAACGGCACGCTCGGCGACCGCTTCGGCGAGTCCGGGGCCGGCAAATGGAACCTCGACCTGGGCGACACCGATCCGTCGCTGTCCGCCGACGGCACCCTTGAGGCGCCGGTCACCGTCCTGCTGCCGCGCTTCGACGCCCCGGACGGCTCGGCGGGCCGGCTGCGGCGCGGGGTGCCGGTGCGCCGGATCGCCGGCCGCCTGGTGACCACGGTCTACGACCTGCTGCTGGCCCAGTACGGAGTGGCCCGGGAGGGACTGCCCGGCAGGTGGCCGGCCTCGTACGAGGACGCGGAGGAGCCGTACACACCGGCCTGGCAGGCCGCGATCACCGGAGTGGACGCGGACCGGGTCGCCCGGATCGCCCGGGAGTTCGCCACCAACGCCGAGGAGTCCGGCGGCCGTTCGATGATCATCATGGGGGCGGGGACCAACCACTGGTTCCACTCCGACACCATCTACCGGTCCTTCCTGACCCTGACCACGCTGACCGGCTGCCAGGGCGTCAACGGCGGCGGCTGGGCGCACTACGTCGGCCAGGAGAAGGTCCGCCCGATCACCGGCTACTCGGCGATCGCCACCGCCGCCGACTGGAACCGGCCGGCCCGGCTGATGATCCAGACCGCCTACTGGTACCTGCACGCCGACCAGTTCCGCTACGACCCGTTCTCCGCGGACACCCTCGCGGCGGCCGGTCCGGGCCAAGGCGGCCCGTTCGCCGGGAAGACCACGGCGGACGTCATCGCGCAGTCGGCGCGGATGGGCTGGATGCCGTCGTATCCCACCTTCGACCGCAACCCGCTCGACCTGACGGACGAGGCCGCGGCGCGGGGCCGCCCGGTCGCCGACCACGTGGTGGACGAACTCAAGGCGGGGCGGCTGAAGTTCGCCGGGGAGGATCCGGACGCCCCGGAGAACTTCCCGCGGGTGCTGACCATCTGGCGGGCGAACCTGCTGGGTTCCTCCGCCAAGGGCAACGAGTACTTCCTCAAGCACCTGCTGGGCACCGACGCCTCCGTGCGGGCCACCGAGGCGCCGCCCGAGGCCCGCCCGCGGGACGTGGTCTGGCACGACGAGGCGCCCGAGGGCAAACTCGACCTGCTGCTGACCCTGGACTTCCGGATGACCAGCACCACGGTCTTCTCCGACGTCGTCCTGCCGGCCGCCACCTGGTACGAGAAGTACGACCTGTCCAGCACGGACATGCACCCCTTCGTGCACGCCTTCAACCCGGCCATCGCCCCGCCGTGGCAGACCCGCAGCGACTGGGACGCCTTCCACGCCATCGCCAAGGAGTTCAGCCGGCAGGCGGCCGGCCATCTGGGCGTGCGCACCGACGTCGTCGCGGCGCCGCTGCTGCACGACACCCCGGACGAGATGGCGAACCCGCACGGCCGGGTCCGCGACTGGAAGGCGGGGGAGTGCGAACCGGTCCCGGGCCGGACCATGCCGAAACTCGTCACCGTCGAACGCGACTACGCGGCCGTCGCCGACAAGATGGCCGCGCTCGGACCGCTGCTCGACACCCTCGGCGCCACCACCAAGGGCATCACCTTCAAGGTCGACCGCGAACTGGAGTACCTGCGGCACAAGAACGGCACCGTGCGCGGCGGCACGGCCGACGGCCGTCCCTCGCTCGCGCGTGACACCCACGCCTGCGAGGCGATCCTCGCCCTGTCCGGCACCACCAACGGCCACCTCGCCACCCAGGGCTTCCACAGCCTGGAGGCGCGCACCGGCACCCGGCTCGCGGACCTGGCGGCCGAACACGAGGGCAAGCAGATCACCTTCGCCGACACCCAGGCCGCGCCGGTCCCGGTCATCACCTCGCCGGAGTGGTCCGGTTCGGAGACCGGCGGACGCCGCTACTCGCCGTTCACCGTCAACGTCGAGCGTCTCAAGCCCTGGCACACCCTCACCGGCCGGCAGCACTTCTACCTCGACCACGACTGGATGTCCGCACTCGGTGAGGAACTGCCCGTCTACCGGCCGCCGTTGAACATGGACGCCCTGTTCGGAGAGCCACGCATCGGCGACGTCGGCGAACTGGGCGTGACCGTGCGCTATCTGACCCCGCACAACAAGTGGTCCATCCACTCCGAGTACCAGGACAACCTGTTCATGCTCTCCCTCTCCCGGGGCGGCCCGACGATCTGGATGAGCAAGGAGGACGCCGAGAAGATCGGCGTGCACGACAACGACTGGGTCGAGGCCGTCAACCGCAACGGTGTGGTCGCCGCCCGCGCGGTCGTCTCGCACCGTATGCCGGAGGGCACCGTCTACATGCACCACGCCCAGGACCGGCTCATCGACGTGCCCCGCACCGAGACCACCGGCCGGCGCGGCGGCATCCACAACTCCCTGACCCGGCTGCTGATCAAGCCCAGCCACCTCATCGGCGGCTACGCCCAGCTGTCGTACGCCTTCAACTACCTCGGCCCCACCGGCAACCAGCGCGACGAGGTCACCGTCGTCCGCCGCCGCTCGAACCAGGAGGTGACGTACTGATGGCCGTCGGCGAAGCATCCGCCGGGCCCGCCCCCATCGGGCGGGTGATGGCGCAGATGGCGATGGTGATGAACCTCGACAAGTGCATCGGCTGCCACACCTGTTCGGTCACCTGCAAGCAGGCGTGGACCAACCGCTCCGGCGTCGAGTACGTCTGGTTCAACAACGTCGAGACCCGCCCGGGCCAGGGCTACCCCCGCCGCTACGAGGACCAGGACACCTGGCAGGGCGGCTGGGAGCTCAACAAGCGCGGCAGGCTGGGGCTGAAGGCGGGCGGCCGGTTCAAGAAGCTGATCCAGATCTTCTCGAACCCCAAACTGCCCTCCCTGGACGACTACTACGAGCCCTGGACGTACGACTACGAGACGCTCACCAACGCCCCGCTCCAGGAGCACACCCCCGTCGCCCGCCCCAAGTCCCTGATCACCGGCAAGGACATGAAGATCGCCTGGTCCGCGAACTGGGACGACGACCTCGGCGGCTCGCCCGACCACGGCGACAAGGACGTCCTGCTGAACCAGGTCTCCGAGAAGATCAAGTTCGAGTTCGAGCAGACCTTCATGTTCTACCTGCCGCGCATCTGCGAGCACTGCCTCAACCCGTCCTGCGCGGCCTCCTGCCCCTCCGGCGCGATCTACAAGCGCGAGGAGGACGGCATCGTCCTGGTCGACCAGGACAAGTGCCGCGGCTGGCGGATGTGCGTCACCGGATGCCCGTACAAGAAGGTGTACTTCAACCACCGCACCGGCAAGGCCGAGAAGTGCACGTTCTGCTTCCCGCGCATCGAGGTCGGGCTGCCCACCGTCTGCTCCGAGACCTGCGTCGGCCGGCTGCGCTACATCGGCCTCGTCCTCTACGACGCCGACCGGGTCCTGGAAGCCGCCTCCACCCCGGACGACACCGGCCTGTACGAGGCGCAGCGGCAGGTCTTCCTCGACCCGGACGACCCCCGGGTCGTCGCCGCGGCCGAACGGGCCGGCATCCCGCGGGACTGGATCGAGGCCGCGCAGCGCTCCCCGATCCACTCCCTGATCAACACCTACAAGGTGGCCCTGCCGCTGCACCCGGAGTACCGGACCATGCCCATGGTCTGGTACATCCCGCCCCTGTCCCCGGTGGTCGACGCCGTCCGGGACACCGGACGCGACGCCGAGGACCACCAGAACCTCTTCGCCGCCGTCGACGCCCTGCGCATCCCCGTCGACTACCTCGCCCAGCTGTTCACGGCGGGCGACCCCGCCCCCGTCGACGCGGTCCTGCACCGCCTGGCCGCCATGCGCGCCTACATGCGCGACATCAACCTGGGACGCGAACCGAACGACGCCATCCCCGAGGCGGTCGGCATGACCGGCGAGCAGGTCTACGACATGTACCGGCTGCTGGCCCTCGCGAAGTACGACGAGCGGTACGTCATTCCGCCCGCCCACGCCGAACAGGCCCACCAGCTCGAGGAACTGGCCACCGAGTGCAGCCTCGACTACGAGGGCGGCCCCGGCATGGGAGGCTCCGGCCCCTTCGGCGAGACCTCCGGCGGCGCCGCCCCCATCGCCGTGGAGAGCTTCCACGCCCTGCGCGACCGCCAGACCTCCGACACCCCGGCCACCCCCACCGACAAGGCCACCCGGGTGAACCTCCTCAACTGGGACGGCAAGGGCTCCCCACCCGGACTGTTCCCGGACACACCGTCCCGGGGCGGCGACAACGGGGGCGGTGACGCCCCGGGCACGGGCCACGACGGAAAGACGGAGCCGACACCATGAAGCGGAAGTCCCCGAAGCCCGCCGGGCTCCCGAAGAGCACCCGGGCATCCCGCACCCGGCCCTGGCACCCCTCCGCCTGGCAGGCCCAGTCCCTGCTGCTCGCCTACCCCGACGACGCGTTCGGCGACCACCTGGCCCTGGCCCGCCGGGTCGCCGACGCCCTCCCCGACCCGGCCGTGGCCCGCCCCCTGCTCCGCTTCACCGCACACGCCGAGCGGACCGCCCCCGCCGACCTGACCGCCGCCTACGTCGCCACCTTCGACCACCGCAAACGCTGCTGCCCGTACCTGACGTACTACGCGCACGGCGACACCCGTAAGCGCGGCATGGGCCTGCTGAGGCTGAAACAGACCTACGCCGCGGCCGGCTGGCGGCTCGCCGACGACGAACTGCCCGACCACCTCGCCGTCGTCCTCGAGTTCGCCGCCGCCGACCCCGACGCGGGAGCACGCCTGCTCACCGAACACCGGGCCGGCCTCGAACTGCTGCGGCTGGCCCTGACCGACGACGACTCGCCCTGGGCGCACGTCCTGGAATCCGTCTCCGCCACCCTGCCCGCCCTCGCCGGCGACGACCGGGAGGCCGTCCTGCGACTCGCCGCCCAGGGCCCGCCCGAGGAACAGGTCGGACTCGATCCGTACGCGTCCCCCGTGTTCCTGCCCGACCCCGTCGTAGGAGGTCCCCGATGACCGCGTCCGCGCAGCCCGTGACCCTGGCGGCGGAGGCAGGCACCGGCGGCGTCCTGCTCTGGGTCGCCCTGCCCTACGTCTGCCTCGCGGTGTTCGTCCTCGGCCACATCTGGCGCTACCGCTACGACAAGTTCGGCTGGACCACCCGCTCCTCCCAGCTGTACGAGCGGCGGCTGCTGCGCATCGGCAGCCCCCTGTTCCACTTCGGCATCCTCGTCGTGCTGATCGGCCACGTCGTCGGCCTGATCGTCCCCAAGAGCTGGACCGAGGCCGTCGGGGTGAGCGAGAACGTGTACCACATCGGCGCGGTCGTCCTCGGCACCGTCGCCGGCGTCGCCACCCTCGGCGGGATCGCCATCCTGATCTACCGGCGGCGCACCGTGGGCCCGGTCTTCTCCGCCACCACCCGCAACGACAAGGCCATGTACGTCTCCCTCACGGCGACCATCGTGCTGGGCCTCGCCGCCACCGTGGCCGCGAACATCGCCGGCGGCGGCTACGACTACCGCGAGACCATCTCCCCCTGGTTCCGCTCCATCTTCTCCCTCCAGCCCGACCCGGCCCTGATGACCGGCGCCCCGGTGCTGTTCCAGCTCCACGCCCTCAGCGCCCTGCTGCTCTTCGCGGCCTGGCCCTTCACCCGCCTCGTCCACATGCTCACCGCCCCCCTCGGCTACCTGACCCGCCCCTACATCGTCTACCGCAGCCGCGACACCACCCTCGGCACCCGCACACCGCCCCGGGGCTGGGAGCGCACCGGGTAGCACCGGGTAGGCACGGGGGAGCGCGCACGCTGCCGTGTCGTCACCGTCCGGTCGCTCCGGGACCGCGAGGATGGGGTTCCCGGCGGGTGACCCGAGGACGGAGCGATGTGCTGGAGTGCGGAGGCCGACCTCGTGGCGGGCGTCTGTGTCGCGGCGGTCGGCGCGGCCTGCGTGGCGCGGGCGGACCGCGGCCGTGACCTCCCGCTGGCCATGCTGCCGCTGCTGCTCGGAGTGCACCAGATGATCGAGGCGGCGGTCTGGGCCTCGGACGGAGGGACGGGTCCGGCGGTCCTGCTCTGGGCGGTCGTCGCCCTGCCGCTCCTGGCGCTCTGGGTACCGGTGGGCGTGTGGTGCGCCGCCCCGCACCCCGCGCGGCGCGCGCTGATCGTGCCGCTCGCCGCCGGTGCCGTGACGGCGGCGGCCCTCGGGTACGTACTCGCCACGCGCCCGGTGCGGGCGGAGGTCCGTGGGCACACCGTCGGATACGTCCTGGACCTGCCGCACGCTCCACTGGCGGCCGTGGGCTACCTGGTGGCCACGGTCGGCGCGCTGCTGCTGTCCGGCGACCGCGGCCTGCGGACGCTGGGCGCCCTGGCCGCCGCGGGCGCGCTGGTCTGCTGGGCCCTGTGGCGGCTGGAGTTCGTCTCGACCTGGTGCGCGTTCGCCGCCCTGTGCTCGCTGGCCCTCTTCGGCTGGGTACGCGGCCGCCCCCCGGTGCGGCCCGGCCCGGACGGAACCCGCTGAGACCCACCGCGCCCGCTCCCGGGCGCACCCTTTCGGCCGACGGTGACGGGACGTACAGTCACCGCGTGACGACCACCACCCCGTCGGTGACCCTCGACGACGTCCGTGCCGCCGCCGCACGGCTCGAAGGCGTCGCCCACCGCACGCCGGTCCTGCGCTCCCGCACCCTGGACGCGCTCGTCGGTGCCGAGGTCCACCTGAAGTGCGAGAACTTCCAGCGGGTGGGCGCCTTCAAGTTCCGCGGCGCCTACCACGCGGCTTCCCGCCTCACCCCCGAGCAGCTGTCCCGGGGCATTGCCGCCTACTCCTCGGGCAACCACGCCCAGGCCGTCGCCCTGGCCGCCCGGGAACTCGGCACCACCGCCGTCATCGTCATGCCCGAGGACGCCCCGCCCTCGAAACGGGCGGCCACCGAGGCGTACGGCGCTCGGATCGTCACGTACGACCGGTACACCGGCGACCGTGTCGCCGTCGCCGAGGCCCTGGCCGCGGAGCGCGGCCTGGCGCTCGTCCCGCCCTACGACCACCCGCACGTCATCGCGGGGCAGGGCACGGCCGCACTCGAACTCCTCGAAGAAGCCGGGGAGCTGGACGTACTGCTCGCGCCGGTCGGCGGTGGTGGGCTGATCGCCGGAAGTGCCACCGCGGTCAAGGGCCTGTACCCCGGAACGCGGGTGATCGGCGTGGAGCCGGAGGCGGGGGACGACACCAAGCGGTCCCTGGAGGCGGGACACCGCGTGAGCATCCCGGTCCCGCGCACCATCGCCGACGGGCAGGCACTGCACACGCCGGGTGAACTGACGTTCTCCGTCAACCGGCGGCTCCTCGACGGAATCGTCCTCGTCGGCGACGACGAGATCAGGGACGCCATGCGGTTCGCCTTCGAGCGCCTGAAGATCGTCCTCGAGCCGAGCGGTGCCACCCCGCTGGCCGCACTGCTCACCGGCCGCGCGGGCCCCCTCCCACAGCGGGTCGGCCTGATCCTCTCCGGCGGCAACGTCGACGCGGCGCGCTTCGCCCGGCTCTGCGGCCCTCAGGACTGACCCCCGTCGTCCGTGACGTGCCGTACCGGTCTCAGCCGACCAGGACGACCTCCAGGGTGCGTGGGCCGTGGACGCCCTCCACCCGGTCGAGTTCGATGTCGCTGGTCGCCGACGGGCCGGAGATCCAGGTGAGCGGGCGGCTCGGGTCGAGGCGTTCGAGGGCGTACGGGACGGAGGGGACGACCTGGGCGGCGCGGACGACGCAGATGTGGTGGTCGGGGACGAGGGTGATGCGGCGGCGGCCCTGGTCGGGCGAGCCGTCCAGCACGATCGTGCCGGTCTCGGCGACGGCGACCGCGCAGGCGGTGACCACGCTGTCGACCCGGTCCAGCTCGCGCGGGGTGCTCTCCGCCCGGTCCGCGACCCGCGTCACGCCGGTCCGCGCGAGCCAGGCCTCGTCCAGCCCCGGCGGGACGAGGACCGAGGACGCGCCGCGCGCGGACAGGAGTCCGGCGACGGTCCCGGCCAGGCCGGCGGCATCCGTGCGGTGCACGATCGCCCGGTAGTCGGCCAGGTTCTCGGCGAGGAGGTCCATCGTCTCCGCGACGGTCCGCTGCCCGTGCTCGCGCAGATACTCCCGGGCGACCGCCCGCTCGTACGGGGTGTCGTCCTTCGGTACGTCCGCGAGGGCGCGTCGCACCCGGCCCAGGATCCGTTCCCTGCTGCTCATCCGGCGGTTCCCTTCACGTCGTTCCCGCCCCGCGTACGCTGCCACCAGTCCCGGAACGGCTCGGCGGGGACCGGCGGGAGGTCCCGGGTCCCGCTCCACGCCCGGCCGGGACCCGGCAGGGTGCGCGGGTGCAGACGGCGGGTGCGGGAGGCGAGGCGCTGACCGGTGCGCAGCGCCCCCGGACGGGTGAACGCCCAGCGCGCCGCGCGCATCGCCGCACGCTCGGCGGCGTGCCCCTTCGCGGGCCTGAGCACCACCTTGTTGCCGCCCCGGGTGACCTCGCCGCCCTCCACGACCCGTTCCCGCAGATGCACCAGCACCTCGGGGATGTCGATGGCGACCGGGCACACCTCGTAGCAGGCCCCGCACAGCGACGAGGCGTACGGCAGGGAGGCGTCGATCTCGCTCGCCGTGCCCCGCAGCTGAGGGCTGAGGATGGCGCCGATCGGGCCCGGATAGACGGAGCCGTAGGCGTGGCCGCCGGCCCGTTCGTAGACCGGGCAGACGTTGAGGCAGGCCGAGCAGCGGATGCAGCGCAGGGCCTGGCGGCCGACCTCGTCGGCGAGGGTGTCGGTGCGGCCGTTGTCCAGCAGCACGAGGTGGAAGGCGCGCGGGCCGTCCGCGTCGGTGGTGCCGGTCCAGGTGGACGTGTACGGGTTCATCCGCTCGGCGGTGGAGGAGCGGGGCAGGGTCTGCAGGAACACCTCCAGGTCCCGCCAGGTCGGCACGATCTTCTCGATGCCGACGACCGAGATCAGCGTCTCGGGCAGGGTCAGGCACATCCGCCCGTTGCCCTCGGACTCCACCACCACCAGCGTGCCGGTCTCGGCGACCATGAAGTTGGCGCCGGAGACGCCGACCTTGGCGCGCAGGAACTTCTCCCGCAGGTGCAGCCGCGCGGCTTCGGCGAGTCCGGCGGGTGTGTCGGTGAGGCCCTCGGGCGCCGGACGGCCCCAGTCGCCCATCTCACGGGCGAAGATGTCCCGGATCTCACCGCGGTTGCGGTGGATCGCCGGGACGAGGATGTGCGAGGGCCGGTCCCTGCCCAACTGCACGATCAGCTCGGCCAGATCGGTCTCGTAGGCGTGGATGCCCGCGGCCTCGAGGGCCTCGTTGAGCTCGATCTCCTGGGTGGCCATCGACTTGACCTTGACGACCTCCGACTCGCCCGTCTCCCTGACGAGTCCGGTCACGATCCGGTTGGCCTCGTCCGCGTCGGCGGCCCAGTGGACGGTGCCGCCCGCGGCGGTCACCGACTCCTCCAGTCGCACCAGGTAGTGGTCGAGGTGACGGAGCGTGTGGTCCTTGATCCGCTTGCCGGCCTCCCGCAGCTCCGCCCAGTCGGACACCTCCGCGACGGCCTTGGCCCGCTTGGCGCGGATGGTGTGCGTGGCGTGCCGGAGATTGCCGCGCAGGGTGGTGTCGTGCACGGCCTCCCGGGCGGCGCTCGGAAACGCGGGAAAGCCGGGCATCCCGACGAACGTCCCACTCATACGGCCGGTTCCTCCTTCGTGCTCGCCAGGATCTCCGCGAGGTGCACCGGCCGCATACCGGTGCGCAGCCTGGTCATCGTCCCCCCGATGTGCATCAGACAGGAGTTGTCCGCCGCGCACAGCACCTCGGCGCCCGTCGACTCGGCGTTGCGCACCTTGTCGGCGCCCATCGCCGCGGAGACGTCGGGGTTCTTCAGCGCGAACGTGCCACCGAAGCCGCAGCACTCCTCCGCTCCCGGCAGCTCGACCAGCTCCAGCCCCCGTACGGCCTGAAGGAGGCGCCGGGGCCGCTCGCCGAGCCCCAGGGAGCGCAGCCCGTGGCAGGTGGGGTGATAGGTCACCGTGTGCGGGTAGTACGCGCCGACATCCGTCACCCCCAGCACGTCCACCAGGAACTCCGTGAGCTCGTACGTCTTGGGCACCACGGGCGCCAGCGTGGCCGCGAGGGCGTCCCCGCGCCCCTGGGCACGGGCCCGCTCGCCCATCCGCGGATACAGCTCCCGCACCATCGCCCCGCACGACCCGGACGGCGTCACGATCGCCTCGTAGTCCCGGAAGACGTCGGCGAAGTGCTCGGCGAGGGGCTCCGCCTCGTGCCGGTACCCGGTGTTGTAGTGCGCCTGACCGCAACAGGTCTGCGCCATCGGGAAGTCGACCTCGACACCCAGCCTGGTCAGCAGTTTCACGACGGCGCGCCCGGTGTCCGGATACAGCGTGTCGTTGACGCAGGTCAGGAACAGGGCGACACGCATCGCGGCTCCTTGTGGATCGATCGTCGGGTGGATGCAGGGTAGTGCGCGGGCACCGCGCGGGGGAGACCTCCGGTCAGTCCCGGGCGAGCCGGGCCCGAGCGGCCTCCCACCGCCGGGTTCCGCCCCGCGGTTCGTACCGCGTCAGCAGCTGGGTCCGGGTGAGCAGGCGCCGCATCCCGGCCAGACCGCCGGCCTGGCCGCGCACACCGGCCTGGACGAGGACGTTGCCCAGCGCGGCCGCCTCGGTCGGGCCGGCCACCACCGGCAGCCCGCAGGCGTCGGCGGTCAGCTGGCACAGCAGGGCGTTGCGGGTGCCGCCGCCCACGATGTGCACGACGTCGACCGAGCGCCCGGCGAGCCGCTGGGCGTCCTCGACCGCGCCGCGGTGCGCGAGGGCGAGCGAGTCGAGGATGCAGCGGGTGATCTCGGCGGGGGAGCCGGGCACCGGCTGCCCCGAGACGCGGCAGGCCTCGGCGATCCGCTCCGGCATCCGCCCCGGCGCCAGGAACGCCGCGTCCCCGGCGTCCACCACCGACCGCAGCGCCGGCACCTTCGCCGCCTCCAGGAGCAGCGCCCCCAGGTCCGGATCGCCCCAGGCCCGTACGCACTCCTGGAGCAGCCACAGGCCCATGATGTTGCGCAGGTACCGGACGGTGCCGTCCAGCCCCAGCTCGTTGGTGAAGTTGGCGGCGCGACTCTCCTCGGTCAGGACCGGGGCGTCCAGTTCGAGACCGGCCAGCGACCAGGTGCCCGTGCAGATGTAGGCGAACCGCTCATCGGTGGCGGGCACGGCGGCCACCGCGGAAGCGGTGTCGTGCGAGCCGACCGCCGTCACCGGGACGGGCCCGGCCAGCCCGGTCTCCTCCAGTACCTCGGGACGCAACTCTCCTGCGGGATCTCCGGGTTGACGCAACGGAGCGAACAGGGAGAGATCGATGTCCAGCCGCTCTGCGACCGTGTGGGACCAGTCGCGGGTGCGCGGGTCGATCAGCTGCGTGGTCGAGGCGTTGGTCAGCTCCGTGCCCTGCTCACCGGTGAGCCAGTACGTCAGCAGATCAGGGATCAGCAACAGCCGCCCGGCCTGTGCCAGTTGGGCCGTGCCGCGGGCCGCCGTCAGCTGGTACAGGGTGTTGAACGGCGCGTACTGCAGACCGGTCGCCGCGTACAGCTCCTCGGCCGGCACGCTCGCCCACACCTTCTCCGCGACCCCCTCCGTACGGCGGTCGCGGTAGTGCACCGGGTTGCCCAGCAGCGCCCCGTCGGCGTCGAGCAGGCCGTAGTCCACGGCCCAGCTGTCGATGCCGACGGACGCCGGTCCGTCACCCGCCGCCCGCAGCCCGTCCAGCACTCCGGCGTACAGCCCGAGGATGTCCCAGCGCAGCCCCTCGGGCACGCGCACGGGCCGGTTGGGGAAGCGGTGGACCTCGGTCAGCTCCAGGCTGTCGGGGCCGACCCGGCCGACCATGACACGCCCGCTGGACGCGCCGAGGTCGACCGCCGCGTACGGCCGCACGGCGGCGCTCACCGCAGGAACGCGGCGGCGACGCCGGCGTCGACCGGGACGTGCAGGCCCGTGGTGTGGGTGAGATCGCCGCCGGTCAGCGCGAACACGGCGTTCGCCACGTGCTCGGGCAGCACCTCCCGCTTCAGCAGCGTGCGCTGTGCGTAGAACTCGCCCAGCTTCTCCTCCGGCACCCCGTACACGGCCGCGCGCCGGGCGCCCCAGCCGCCGGCGAAGATCCCGGAACCGCGCACCACACCGTCCGGGTTGACCCCGTTGACGCGGATGCCGTGCTCGCCCAACTCGGCGGCGAGGAGCCGTACCTGATGGGCCTGGTCGGCCTTGGTGGCCGAGTAGGCGATGTTGTTCGGACCGGCGAACACGGCGTTCTTGGACGCGATGTAGACGATGTCCCCGCCCAGCCCCTGCGCGATCATCACCCGGGCCGCCTCACGGGAGACGAGGAAGGAACCGCGGGCCATGATGTCGTGCTGGAGGTCCCAGTCCTTCGCGGACGTCTCCAGCAGCGGCTTGGAGATGGAGATCCCGGCGTTGTTCACCACCAGGTCGACCCCGCCGAAGGCGAGCACCGCCGCCCGGAATGCCTCGGCGATCTGCTCCTCCGACGTGACGTCGACGGTCACGGCGACGGCCTTGTCGGATCCGCCCAACTCCTCTGCCACCGCAGCCGCGTTGTCCCCGTTCAGGTCCGCCACGACGACACAGGCGCCTTCGGCGGCCAGCCGCCGCGCGATCGCCTTCCCGATGCCGCTGCCGGCGCCGGTCACCAGCGCCACCCGGGTGGCGAGCGGCTTCGGCCTCGGCATCCGCTGGAGTTTGGCCTCCTCCAGCGCCCAGTACTCGATGCGGAACTTCTCCGACTCCTCGATCGGCGCGTACGTGGAGACCGCCTCGGCCCCGCGCATCACGTTGATCGCGTTGACGTAGAACTCGCCGGCCACGCGAGCGGTCTGCTTGTCCTTGCCGAAGCTGAACATGCCCACGCCGGGAACCAGCACGACCGCCGGGTCGGCCCCGCGCATGGCGGGGGAGTCGGGCAGGGCGTGGCGCTCGTAGTAGGCGGCGTACTCCGTGCGGTAGGTGGTGTGCAGCTCCGTCAGCCGGGCCACGGCCTCCTCCAGGGGGGCCGCCGGCGGCAGATCGAGGACGAGCGGCCGGACCTTGGTGCGCAGGAAGTGGTCGGGGCAGGAGGTGCCCAGCGCGGCCAGCCGCGGGTGCTCGGCACGGGCCAGGAAGTCCAGTACGGCCTCGGAGTCGTCGAAGTGCCCGACCTGGGCCCGGTCCTGCGAGGCGACGGCCCGCACGTAGGGCGCGAGGGCGGCGGCCCGCTCCCGCCGCTCGTCCCCGGGCAGGGCCTCGTACTCCTCGAGCACCGGCCCGAACGGCTCCGGCCGGCCACGCTCGGCGAGGAACTTCTCGGCGGTGCGGATGATGTGCAGCGAGTTGCGCTCGCACTCCTCGGAGGTGTCGCCCCACGCGGTGATCCCGTGTCCGCCGAGCACACATCCGACGGCCTGCGGATGGGCCTCCTTCACGGCGGCGATGTCCAGACCGAGCTGGAAACCGGGCCGCCGCCACGGCACCCACACGACGGTGTCGCCGAAGCACTCGGCGGTCAGCTTCTCCCCGTCGGCGGCGCAGGCGAGCGCGATCCCGGAGTCGGGGTGGAGGTGGTCCACGTGGGCGGCGTCGACGAGCCCGTGCATCGCGGTGTCGATGGAGGGAGCCGCACCGCCCTTGCCGTGCAGGCAGTAGTCGAACGCGGCGACCATCTCGTCCTCGCGCCCGACCCCGGGGTAGACGTCGGTGAGCGCCCGCAGCCGGTCCAGCCGGAGCACGGCCAGCCCTTCCGCGGTCAGCGTCCCGAGGTCCCCGCCGGACCCCTTGACCCACATCAGCTCCACATCACCCCCGGTGACGGGATCGGTCTCGACACCTTTGGCGGAGGCGTTGCCGCCGGCGTAGTTGGTGTTCCGCGGATCGGCACCGAGCCGGTGAGAACGGGCGAGGAGGGCGGCGGCTTCGGGATGGTTTGCCATATCTGTTCCAGTTCTCTTGTCAAGAGGGTGAGGGAAAGCGCCCCTTCAGGGGCGCGGGACTGTGGTGAATTTGCGGCTACCGCCGCGCGGGCGCGACCAGCCACATACGGCCTGTAGACCGCGAACCACAGAACCCGGCAGGTGAATCCCGGCGATCAAGCGCCCCACCCCGCCTGCTGTCCACCCACCCGCTCGGCCACGATCTTCTCGGCCCACCCGGACCGGCGATAGGCGGAAACAGGGTCGGGGTCCAACCCCATCTCCTCCCGCACCTCACGCAGCAGCGGCCGCACATCCGTGTCGTACGCGTCCATCAGCACGGCGTTGGCCTCCAGCACATCCCCCGCGGCCTGCGCCTCACCCAACGCCGCCCGGTCCACCAGCAGCGCCTTCGCCGTGGCCTCCTGCACGTTCATCACGGAACGGATGATCGCCGGGATCTTGGCCTCGATGTTGTGGCACTGGTCGAGCATGAACGCGGTCTCGGGCGTGAACCCGCCCCCGCGCACCACCTCGTGCATGATCCGGAACAGCTGGAAGGGATCGGCGGAGCCCGCCATCAGGTCGTCGTCGGCGTAGAAGCGCGAGTTGAAGTCGAACCCGCCGAGCTTCTGCTCCCGCAGCAGCGTCGCGACGATGAACTCGATGTTGGTCCCGGGCGCGTGGTGTCCCGTGTCCACCACGACCTGCGCCTTCGGTCCGAGCTTCAGGCAGTGCGCGTACGCGGTGCCCCAGTCCGGGACGTCCGTGGTGTAGAACGCCGGCTCGAAGAGCTTGTACTCCAGCAGCATCCGCTGACCCTCGCCGAGCCGTTCGTAGACCTCCGCGAGCCCTTCGGCGAGCCGGTCCTGCCGGGCCCGGATGTCGTCCTGGCCCGGGTAGTTCGTCCCGTCGGCGAACCACAGCTTCAGGTCCTTCGACCCGGTCGCGTCCATGATGTCGACGCACTCCAGCAGATGGTCCACGGCCTTCCTGCGCACCGCCGCGTCCGGGTGGCAGATGCTGCCGAGCCGGTAGTCGTCGTCCTGGAAGGTGTTGGAGTTGATCGTGCCGAGCCGCACACCGCGGTCCTCGGCGTGCTCGGCCAGCGCGGTGTAGTCGTCGACCTTGTCCCACGGGATGTGCAGCGCCACCAAGGGCGCGGCCCCCGTGAACTCGTGCACCTTGGCCGCGTCGTCCAGCTTCTCCCGCGGGGTGCGGGGCACGCCCTGCTGCGCGAACACCTTGAAGCGGGTCCCCGAGTTGCCGTACGCCCACGAGGGCGTCTCGACGATCTGTGTCTTGAGAGCGGCCTTCGCCGCGGCGAGCTCGGTCACGTCAGGGCTCCTGTGACATCGGGTCGTATCGACCACTGAGTGAAACGATTCAGAACGGGAAGTTATGGCGCCCCCGCAGGAGTGTCAACCCCTGCGGACAAGACCGTGATCCGTGACCAGGGTGTGACCTGAAGCTGTCGAAACTTTTTCGACCGGAACCCATTGACGTGACATGCGCCGCGCGCCTAACGTCCCGGCAACCCAGTTGAAACCTTTCACGACGTCGCCAGGGCCGTCCCGCCGACGTCGTCGAGGAGCCCTCATGACCCACCCGTCCGACACGGGTCCGGCCCCGGTTCTCGCACTGAGGGACATCTCCAAGTCCTTCGGCGCGGTCCGCGCGCTGCGGGACGTCTCCCTGGAACTGTTCCCCGGCGAGGTGCACGCCCTCGCCGGCGAGAACGGCGCCGGAAAGTCGACCCTCATCAAGACGCTCGCCGGAGTGCACCGGCCGGACGCCGGCCAGGTGCTGCTCGACGGCACGCCCGTCGTCTTCCACGGTCCGGGCGACGCCCGCGACGCCGGAATCGCCGTGATCTACCAGGAGCCCACGCTCTTCCCCGACCTGTCGATCGCCGAGAACATCTACATGGGCCGGCAGCCCCGGCGCGCGCTCGGCCGGATCGACCACCAGGCCACCCGCACCGCGACCGCCGCCCTCATGCGGCGGCTCGGCGTCGAACTCGATCCCGACCGGCCGGCCCGCGGCCTGTCCATCGCCGACCAGCAGATCGTCGAGATCGCCAAGGCCCTCTCCTTCGACGCCCGCGTCCTGATCATGGACGAGCCGACCGCCGCCCTCACCGGCAGCGAGGTCGCCCGCCTCTTCGGCGTCGTGCGCACCCTGCGCGAACAGGGCGCGGCGGTGCTGTTCATCTCCCACCGGCTGGAGGAGATCTTCGAGATCTGCGAGCGGGTCACCACCCTGCGCGACGGCGCCCGGATCGCCAGTGAGCCGCTGGACGGCATGACCGAGGACGACCTGGTGCGCCGCATGGTCGGCCGCGACCTCGAGGAGCTGTACCCCAAGCAGGAGGTGCGCCCCGGGGAGATCGCCCTGAGCGTGCGACGGCTGACCCGCGAGGGGGTCTTCACCGACGTCTCCTTCGACGTGCGGTGCGGCGAGATCGTCGGCCTCGCCGGACTCGTCGGCGCCGGGCGCACCGAGGTGGCCCGCGCTGTGTTCGGCGTCGACCGCTGGGACGCCGGCGAGGTCGAGGTCGACGGACGCGCGCTCACCAACGGCGCCCCGTCCACCGCCATGGCCGCGGGACTCGCCCTGGTCCCCGAGGACCGGCGCGCCCAGGGCCTGGTGATGGACATGTCCATCGAACGCAACATCGGCCTCACCGGCCTGCGTACGACCGTGAAGGCCGGCCTGATGGACCGAGGCGCGGAGCGCAGCCGCTCCCTCGACTGGGCGGTCAGGCTCCAGGTCAAGTACGACCGGATCGCCGACACGGTGAACACCCTGTCCGGCGGCAACCAGCAGAAGGTCGTCCTCGCCAAGTGGCTCGCCACCGGCCCCAAGGTGCTGATCGTGGACGAACCCACCCGCGGCATCGACGTCGGCACCAAGGCCGAGGTGCACCGGCTGCTGTCCCAGCTCGCCGCCGACGGTGTGGCCGTGCTGATGATCTCCTCCGACCTGCCCGAGATCCTCGGCATGGCCGACCGCGTGCTGGTGATGCACGAGGGCCGGATCACCGCCGAGATCCCCCGCACCGACGCCACCGAGGAAACCGTGATGGCCGCAGCCACGGGGAGGGCCGCCGCATGACGGTCACCGCTCCCGAAGAAGCCCCCGTCGCCGAGGTGCCCAGGTCGAGCGGCACCCGGCTGGTCGACCGCGTCTTCAAGATGCGCGAACTCGCCATCCTGCTCGTCTTCCTGGTGATGATCGCCGTCACCCAGGCCGGCAACGGCGAGTTCCTCTCGGAACAGGGCATCAAGGACCTGCTGCTGAACGCGACCATCCTGGTCCTGGTCGCCACCGGCCAGGCTCTCGTCGTCATCACGCGCAACGTCGACCTGTCCGTCGGTTCCACGCTCGGCATCAGCGCCTTCGCCGCCGGCGTCCACCTCCAGGGCGGCGGAAACCCGGTCGTCGCCATCGCCCTCGCCGTCCTGCTCGGCATCGGCTTCGGACTGCTCAACGGACTGCTCGTCAGCCTCGGTCAGGTGCCCGCCCTCGTGGTCACCCTCGGCACGCTCTACATCATCCGCGGCATCGACTCCATCTGGGTCGGCTCCCGCCAGATCACCGCCGCCGATCTCCCCGGCGGATTCGTCGACTTCGGATCCGGCGGCATCTCGGCGGTGCCCTACCTGGCGCTCATCGCCCTCGCGGTGCTCGTGGCGACGGCGTACTACCTGAAGCACTTCGGCAGCGGACGCGAGCTGTACGCGCTCGGCTCCAACCCCGAGGCCGCCCGGCTGGCCGGCATCCCCGTACGCAAGCGGATCCTCGCCGCGTACACCTTCTGCGGCGCCCTCGCCGGACTCGCGGGCGCCCTGTACCTGGCCCGGTTCGGCAACGTCGACTCCGGCACCGGCAGCGGTTACGAACTCACCGTCGTCAGCGCCGTCGTGGTCGGCGGCGTGGTCTTCACCGGCGGCTCCGGCAGCGTCTACGGCGCGGCGCTCGGCGCACTGCTGCTGACCTCAGTCAACAGTGTGCTGCCCGCCCTCGGCGTCAGCTCCGTGTGGGTGCTCGCCATCAACGGCATCCTGCTCATCCTCGCCATCGCGGTCGACCGGATCGTCGCGCTGCGCGTGGCCACCGCCCTGAAGAAGAGGAACGCCCGCCATGGCTGACTCCGCTCTCGCGCGCGCCGTCCGCCGGTCCCCGTCCGTGCGGTGGGACACGGTGGTGGGCGCCCTGCTCGTCGTGGTCCTGCTGCTGTCCTTCGCGACCGTCGACGGTTTCGGCAACGCGCTCAACCTGTCCTTCCTGATCGGCAACACCCTGCCGATCGCGCTGATCGCCCTGCCCATGACCCTGCTCGTCGTCTCCGGTGAGATCGACCTCTCCGTCGCCTCCACCGCCGGCCTGTCCGGCGCGGTGATGGGCGCCCTGTGGAACCAGGGCCTGGCCATCGAGACGATCATCCCGATCTGCCTGCTCATCGGCGTGCTCTGCGGACTGGTCAACGGTCTGCTCGTGACCCGGATCGGCCTGCCCTCCCTCGCCGTCACCATCGGCACCCTCGCCGCCTACCGCGGCATCGCGCAGATCGTCCTCGGCTCCGACGCGGTGACCGACTTCCCCACGCAGTACCTGGACTTCGCCGCCGGACGCATCGGCGACACCTTCGTCCCGTACGCCTTCCTGCCCTTCCTGGTGCTGCTCGCGATCGCCGTGGTCGCGCTGCACGCCACCCCGTTCGGGCGGTCGCTGTTCGCCATCGGCGCCAGTGAGGAAGCCGCCCGGTTCGCCGGCATCCGGGTCAGGCGGCAGAAGCTGATCCTGTTCACCCTGACCGGCCTGATGGCCTCCCTCACCGGAGTCTTCTGGGCCCTGCACTACGCCAGCGCCCGCTACGACAACGCCACCGGCCTCGAACTCTCCGTCGTCGCCGCCGTGCTGCTCGGCGGCATCGACTTCGACGGCGGCAAGGGCACCCTCGGCGGCGCGATCGCGGGCGTCTTCCTGCTCGGCGCGCTGCAGAACGTGATGAGCCTCGTCAACGTCTCCGCCCAGTCACAGATCGTGGTCACCGGCGTCCTGCTCGTCGTCTCCGTGCTCGGCCCGCGCGTCGCACGGCAGCTCTCCGCGGCCCGGGCCGGACGCCGGGCGGCGTCCGCCCCGCCACCGGCGCCCAGGACACCGACCCCGGCCCCGTGAATCCGCCCCGCCCGTCTCGCCCCCTCGCCCCCGTCCGTCCCGCCCGTCTCGTCCGTAAGGAATCCACCATGCGCAAGACCTCCCTCCGCCGGACCTGCGCGGCCCTCGCCGCCGTCACCTCCCTCGCCCTGGCCGCCACCGCCTGCGGCGGCACCACCAAGGACGACGTCAAGAGCGAGGGCGGCGGCCAGGCCGCCACGGCCGGCAAGGCCGACCCGAACGCGCCGACCAAGAAGGGCCTGACCGTCGGCTTCCTGCCCAAGCAGGTCAACAACCCCTACTTCACCACCGCCGACAAGGGCGGCGAGAAGGCCGTGAAGGAGCTGGGCTCCACCTACAAGGAGGTCGGCCCCTCCAGCGCCACCGACACCGCCGGCCAGGTCTCCTACGTCAACACGCTCACCCAGCAGCAGGTCGACGCCATGGCCGTCTCCGCGCAGGACCCCGGCGCGCTGTGCACCGCGCTCAAGCAGGCCATGAAGAACGGCATCAAGGTCGTCACCTACGACTCCGACACCACCGCCGACTGCCGCAACGCCTTCATCTCGCAGGCCAGCGGCGAGGACCTGGGCCGCACCGAGGTGCAACTGCTCGCCGAACAGATCGGCTACAAGGGCGAGATCGCGATCCTGTCCGCCGCGCAGACCGCCACGAACCAGAACGCCTGGATCGAGTTCATGAAGGACGAACTCAAGGACCCCAAGTACAAGGACATCAAGCTGGTCAAGGTCGCCTACGGCAACGACGACGCCCAGCAGTCCTTCCAGCAGACCCAGGGACTGCTCCAGGAGTACCCGAACCTGAAGGGGATCATCTCCCCGACCACCGTCGGCATCAAGGCCGCCGCCCAGTACCTCTCCGGCTCCAAGTACAAGGGCAAGGTCAAGCTGACCGGCCTCGGCACCCCCAACGACATGCGCAAGTACGTCAAGAACGGCACCGTCGAGGCGTTCGAGCTCTGGGACCCGGCGAAGCTCGGCGAACTCGCCGCGCGCACCGCCGTCGCCCTGGCCTCCGGCCAGATCACCGGCAAGGAGGGCGAGACCTTCGAGGCCGGCGCGATGGGCGAGTACACCATCGGCAAGGACGGCGTGATCAACCTCGGCAAGCCCACCGTCTTCAACGCCGAGAACATCGACCAGTTCGACTTCTGAGCATCAACGCTCAGGGAAGGAGCGGTACTTCATGCAGCGCGTCTGTTTCCTGCTCAAGGTCCGCCGGGACAAGCTCGCCGAGTACCGCGAACGCCATGCCGCCGTGTGGCCCGAGATGCGCGAGGCGCTCTCGGCCACCGGCTGGCACAACTACTCGCTCTTTCTGCGCGACGACGGCCTCCTCGTCGGCTACCTCGAGACGGAGGACTTCGAGGCCGCCAAGGCCGGTATGGAGGCCACCGAGGTCAACGCCCGCTGGCAGGCCGAGATGGCCCCCCTCTTCGAATCCCTCGACGGGACCCGCCCCGACGAGGCGATGCGACCGCTCACCGAAGTCTTCCACCTCGCCTGAGACTCGCCTGAGAACGGAGTCCTCCACGAGGGGACGACGCACCCTGCCGGCCGGAGCCGCCCTCGGCACCGTGACCGGCCCCGCCTCGGCCGGCCCGGCCGGTCCTTTCGCGGCCTTGGGCCACGCCGACCGGAGGCCGCCGCACGTCGCCGGCTTCCGGCTGCCCGTCCGACCCCGCCCGCAGGCAACCGCAGCCGGTGCGGCCGTGCCGGTAATGTGAAGGCGCACCCGCCGCCCCGCGAAGTCCCACCCGCCCCCCACGTTTCCTCGGAGGTTTCCACCCGATGGCCCAGTCGGTGGGTATCAAGGACGTCGCCCGCGTCGCCGGAGTCTCCGTCGGCACGGTCTCCAACGTGATCAACCGCCCGGAGACGGTCGCTGTCGAGACCCGGGCACGGGTGCTGTCCGCCATAGACCGGCTGGGCTACGTCCGCAGCGAGTCGGCGCGGCAACTGCGTGCGGGCCGCAGCCGGATCATGGGCCTGCTCGTCCTCGACATGGGCAACCCCTTCTTCGTCGACGTGGCACGCGGCGCCGAGCGCGCCGCGCGTGCGGCCGGACTCGGCGTGATGGTCTGCAACAGCGACCAGAACGCGAGCGAGGAGGCCGAGTACCTCTCCCTGTTCGCCGAGCAGCGGGTGCGGGGCGTGCTGCTCACCCCGGCCGACGCCACCGGCCGCACCATCGAGGCCTTCCGCCGGCACGGCATCCCCTTCGTGCTGGTCGACCGGGTCGCCGAGGGCACCACCGAGTGCTCCGTCTCCGTGGACGACGTGGCGGGCGGCGCGCTGGCCGTGCGCCACCTCGTCGACGCGGGACACCGGTCCCTCGCCTACGTCAGCGGGCCGCCCGGTCTGAACCAGGTCCGGGACCGGCGCACCGGCGCCCTGAACGCGCTCGCCGAGGCCGGACTCGGCCCGGAGAGACTGCGCGAGCTGCCCACCGACCGCCTCGACGTCGCCGCCGGACGGGACGCGGGCGCCAGGCTGCTCGGCCTCGCCGACCGCCCCACCGCCGTGTTCTGCGCCAACGACCTGCTCGCCCTCGGCGTGCTCCAGGCCATGTACGCGGCCGGCGTCGGCGTCCCGGACGACCTGGCGATCGTGGGCTACGACGACATCGAGTTCGCCGCCGCGGCGGCCGTCCCCCTCACCTCGGTACGGCAGCCGGCCGTCACCATGGGCGCCCTGGCGGCGGAACTGCTGCTGGAGGAGACGGAGGCCGGGACGGGGGCCGCGCCCCACGAGCACCGGAGGGTCGTCCTGCGCCCGGAACTCGTGGTCCGCCGCTCCAGCCTGTCGGCACGCTGACCGCTGCACGGGAAGACGCGAAAAGAATTGCGTGATCCCGGGCTCGAAGGCCGGACGAACATGTGCTGAACTGGGTCGCGATCCGACAATTCGTTCGTCCCGGGAGTCCCGTTGACCGTCAGCTACCGCCAGCCCGGCGTCGTCCTCACCGACCGCCGCTTCACCGTGCCCCTCGATCACGACGCCCCCTCGGGGGAGACGATCGAGCTGTACGCGCGTGAGGCCGTCGCCGCGGACAAGGCGGACCGGGACCTGCCGTGGCTGATCTACCTCCAGGGCGGCCCCGGCTTCGGGGCGAACCGTTTCATCGGGCAGCAGGCCTGGCTCGGCCGGGCCCTGAAGGAGTACCGGGTCCTGCTGCTCGACCAGCGCGGCACCGGCCGCTCCACCCCCGCCAACCGGCAGACGCTCCCGCTGCGCGGCGGCCCCGCCGAGCAGGCCGACTACCTGGCCCGCTTCCGCGCCGACTCCATCGTCCGCGACTGCGAGGCGATCCGCCCCGAGGTCACCGGCGGGGCCCCCTGGACCGTCCTCGGCCAGAGCTTCGGCGGCTTCTGCACGGTCGCCTACCTGTCCACCGCCCCCGAGGGCCTCGCCACCGCCGTGATCACCGGCGGCCTGCCCTCCCTGGACGCCCACCCCGAGGACGTCTACCGGGCCGCCTACCCGCGCATCGAGCGCAAGGTCACCGCCCATTACGCGCGCTACCCGCAGGACGTCGAGCGCGCCCGCCGGATCGCCGACCACCTCCTCACCCACGAGGTCGTCCTCCCCAACGGCTACCGGCTCACCGTCGAGGCGTTCCAGTCCCTGGGCATCCTCCTCGGCAGCGGCGACGGCAGCCACCGGCTGCACTACCTCCTGGAGGACGCCTTCGTCCGCACCCCGGCGGGCCCCGCGCTCTCCGACGCCTTCCAGGAGCAGGCACAGGGCCTGCTGTCGTACGCGGGGCACCCGCTGTACGCGCTCGTCCACGAGTCGATCTACGGTCAGGACGGCCGGGCCACCGCCTGGTCGGCCGAGCGGGTGCGGGCCGAGTTCCCGCAGTTCGACGCGGCGAAGGCGCTCGCGGGCGACGGGCCGCTGCTGTTCACCGGCGAGACCGTCCACCCCTGGGTGTTCGACTGCGACCCCGCGCTGCGCCCGCTGCGCGAGACCGCCGAACTGCTCGCCGCCCGCACCGGCTGGACGCCGCTGTACGACCCGGCCCGCCTCGCCGTCAACGAGGTCCCGGTCGCGGCGGCCGTCTACCACGACGACATGTACGTCGACACGGACCACTCCCTGCGCACCGCGCGGGCGATCCGCGGCCTGCGCACCTGGGTCACCGACGAGTTCGAGCACGACGGCGTGCGCGCGGGCGGCCCCCGCGTGCTGGACCGGCTGCTGGCGCTGGCCCGGGGCGAGGTGTGAGCGCGGAGTGAGGCGTGCCCCCCGGGGCTCCGGGTGGGCCCCGGGGGGTGTCGTCGGTGGGACGGGTTACTCTGCGGGCATGACCGAGGTGACGTTCGCCCAACTCGAGCCCATGCCCGACGACTGGCAGCGCGCACTGGCCGTGGTCGCCCACCCCGACGACATCGAGTACGGCTGCGCCGCCGCGATCGCGACCTGGACCGACGCCGGCCGTGAGGTCGGCTATGTGCTGGCGACCCGCGGCGAGGCGGGCATCGACACCCTGGAGCCCGCCGAGGCCGGTCCGATCCGGGAGCGGGAGCAGAGGGCGAGCGCGGCCGTGGTCGGCGTGTCGACCGTGGAGTTCCTGGACCACCAGGACGGCGTCATCGAGTACGGCACCGCCCTGCGCCGGGACATCACCGCCGCCATCCGCCGCCACCGCCCCGAACTGGTGGTCACCCTGAACCACCGGGAGACCTGGGGCGAGACGTTCTGGAACGCCCCGGACCACGTGGCGGTCGGCCGCGCGGTGCTCGACGCGGCCGGAGACGCCGGAAACCGGTGGATCTTCCCCGAACTGACCGAGCAGGGCCTCGAACCCTGGAACGGTGTCCGCTGGGTCGCCGTGGCGGGCTCCAGCATGCCCACCCACGCCGTGGACGCGACCGTCGGCCGGGAGCGGGCGGTGCGCTCCCGGCTCGAACACCGCACCTACCTCGAGTCGTTGACCGACGAGGATCCCGAGGCGTATGTACGCAGCTTCCTGCCGGGGGACGCCCGGCAGTCGGGCAAGCGGTTCGGGAACCGGCCGGCGGTCACCTTCGAACTGTTCCCCCGGTGAAGGGCGGCGGCATGGACGACGGGAACACCGGGGACGCGATGGACACGAAGGGCGCCGAGAAGGGCGCGTCGGCCCCGGACCTGCGCGGCGACTGCGGGGAGTGTTTCGGGCTGTGCTGTGTCGCTCTGCCGTTCACCGCCTCCGCCGACTTCGCGGTGGACAAGCAGGCCGGCAGCCCCTGCCGTAACCTGCGGGCGGACCACCGCTGCGGCATCCACGCGCGGCTGCGGCAGGAGGGATTCAGCGGCTGCACGGTCTACGACTGCTTCGGCGCCGGGCAGAAGGTCTCGCAGATCACCTTCGGCGGACAGGACTGGCGCACCGGGCCGCCGGAGCGGGCCCGCCGCATGTTCGACGTGTTCCCGGTCGTCCGGCAGCTGCACGAACTGCTCTGGTACCTGACCGAGGCGCTCACCCTGCCCGCGGCGCGTCCGGTCCACGCCGAACTGCGCGGGGCGCTGGAGAAGACCGGGCGGCTCACCCGCGGGACCCCTGACGAACTGGGCGCGCTGGACGTGGGCGCCCACCGGCAGGACGTCAACGTGCTGCTGCTGAGGGCGAGCGAACTGGCGCGGGCCGGCGCGCGCGGGCGCAGGAAGGACCGCCGGGGCGCGGATCTGATGGGGGCCCGTCTCCAGGGGGCCGATCTGCGCGGGATCAGTCTGCGGGGCGCCTACCTCATCGCCGCCGACCTCACCGGCGCCGACCTGCGGGACGCGGACCTGATCGGCGCCGACCTGCGCGACACCGACCTCACGGACGCCGATCTGACCGGGGCGTTCTTCCTCACCCAGCCCCAGCTGAACGCGGCCCGCGGAAGCGCCGGCACCAGACTGCCCGGGTCACTCACCCGTCCCGCGCACTGGACGGCGGTGCGCTGACGGCGCGCCGGCGGGTCCGGGCGCCCCGGACGCGTTCGACGCCCCGGCCCCGGTCGGCCGCGCCGTCCGCCGCTCCGGGCGCAGCCGCAGGCCCTCCGGCATCAGCGTGAGCCGCTCGGTCACGCGCAGCCGGTAGTCCGGATCGGGCCGCAGTTCGTAGCGGCGCAGCAGCAGTCCGAGCACCAGCGTCGCCTCGTGCAGCGCGAACTGCCGCCCGATGCAGGCCCGCGCCCCCGTGCCGAACGGCTTGAAGGTGTGCGGGGGCCGGGACCGTACGGCCGGTGTGTCGAACCGGTCCGGGTCGAACCGCTCGGCGTCGGGCCCCCACACCCCGGGGTCCCGGTGCAGCATCGGGGTCAGCACCAGCGTCCACGCTCCCCGCCGCATCGGGTGCTCCCCGGCCAGCACCGTGTCCGCGCGGGCCTCCCGGGCGAAGGCGGGCGCGGTGGGCCACAGCCGCAGCGACTCGTCGAGCACCCGGCGGACGTACCGCAGTCTGGCCACCTGCTCGTAGCCCGGCGCGGCCGCGGAGCCCCAGACACGGTCCACCTCGGCGCGGGCGCGGGCCGCGACGTCGGGATGCCGGGAGAGATGGTGCAGGGCGAAGGAGAGGGCGCCCGAGGTGGTCTCGTGACCGGCGATCAGGAAGGTGATGACCTGACGGCGGACGTTCTCGGGTGACAGCCGCTCGCCGGACTCGGGGTGCGCGGTGTCCAGCATCCGGTCGAGCAGATCACCCTCCCCGCCGCCGGCGGCGCGCCGGGTCCGTACCACGTCGTCGACGATGCGGTGGAGACGGGCGATGTCGGCGGCGTTGCGCCGGCTCGCGCTCCGCAGCAGCAGCGGGGCCAGCGGTGTGGGCACGGAGTTCCGCCGCTGCGCGTGGGCGAGCGTGCCGACCATCGCGGTGACGAAGGGGTGCGGACGGGACCGTTCGAACGAACCGAAGTCGTGCCCGAACCCGGTGCGCGCGATCGTCTCCAGCGTCAGCCTGGTCATGTCGCCGGGCACGTCCACGGTCCGGCCCGCACCGGCCGCGCGGTCCCAGTGGTCGGTCAGCCGCTCCGCCACGGCCAGCATCATCGCGTGATAGCGCGCCATGGCCTCGCGGTTGAACCCGGGGGCGAGCACGTCATGGGCGAGCTGCCAGTTGGGTTCGTGGTTGTACGCGGTGAACAGGCCGTCGCCCGCGACCGGCCGCAGATTGGCCACGCCCAGCCCCACGTGCTTGGCGAAGCGCGCCTCGTCGGCCAGATCGGCCACCAGGTCCGCACCCCACACGAACACGAACTCCTTGCCGAAGGCGTTCCGCCGGAAGATCGGCCCCAGCCGGCGGGCGTGGCGCATCGAGTCCTGGACGGGGGTGCGCCGGTTCGAGCCGAGGACGTCCCCGAGGAGGGGGACCCGGTGGGGAGGACGGGGGATGCGGCGCAGTGCGGGCCAGCCCCGCTCGGCGCTGCGGAACCCCTTCGGCAGTCCGGCCGGTGTCGTCGTTTCCGCCATGCGGTCTCCTTCGATCCGGTGAGCGTCTGCGACGCGGCGCGGCGCTTCGCCCGGGGGACGGTGGGCTGCGGTGCGCCGTGAAGTGCGGGAAGCGCGAGCCGTGTTGTACGCGGATTCAATAGGACGTCCCAGTCTGGTCCGGCGGCTGAACCGGCGTCAAGTAAGGTGCGGGGATGGCCGCGAACGAGGGCGAGGGCGGGCGCACGCGCCGCCGGCTCAGCACCGGGGAGCGTCGCGAGCAGCTTCTGTCGGTCGGGGCGCGGCTGTTCTCGGAGAGCCCGTACGACGATGTGTGGATCGAGCAGGTGGCCGAGATCGCCGGGGTCTCGCGCGGGCTGCTGTACCACTACTTCCCCACCAAACGGGACTTCTTCGCGGCGGTCGTCGAGCGCGAGAGCGAGCGGATGCTGCGCATGACGGCGGCGGTGCCCGGCACCCCGGTGCGCGGACAGCTCGCCCCGGGGCTGGACACGTACCTGGAGTACGTCCAGGAGCACGCGCACGGCTACCGCGCCTTCCACCGCGCCGACGCGGCGGGGGACCGGGCGGTACGCCGGGTCTACCGGCGCGCCCTGGCCGCGCAGGAGCGGCAGATCCTCCAGGCGCTGGCGGGGGACCCCGAGTTCGGTCCGCTGCTGAGGGGGCGGCCGGACACGCGTCTGGCGGTGCGCGGCTGGCTGGCCTTCACCACGGCGGTGTGCCTGGAGTGGCTGCGCGGTTCCGAACTGAGCCGCGAGGAGGTGCGCGATCTGTGCGCCCGCGCGCTGCTCGGTGTTCTCACGGTCTGAGAAGGTGCCGAAAGGTCTCGCCCAGCTCGCGCCACCGGGTTGGCGTGTGCCCCGATCTTCGCTAGGTTAGGCAAGGCTTACCTAAGAGGAGGTTCGGGGATGGGTGACGACACGCACGTCTGGACGGCCGAGCCCGGCGCGGCGGAACGGGCCCGCTCCGTGCTCGCCGCCGCATGGTCCTGCGCGGTGACCGCGGAGGGCTTCCGGGAGGAGTTCGTCGGCGCGCACGGGATGAGCGACGACGGGCGCGTCCTGCTGGAGGTGCCCGAGGAGAGCGCGCTGCTCACCGCCGCGATCTGCGCGCCCCGCGGCGAACCGTCCGCCGTGCTGGAGTTCGCCGACGTCGCACCCGTTCCGGTGCGCAAGAGGATCCGGGCCAGGCTGTGGCTCGCGGGCCGGTTCACCGTCGAGGACGGCCGGCTCGCCTTCCGGGCCACGCGTGTGGTGCTGCGGCAGGCGTCCGGAGCCGTCGTCGTCGACCCGGACGAGTTCGCCGCGGCACGCCCCGACCCGCTCGCCACCGCCGAGGCACGGCTGCTGACCCACCTCGCCGACTGCCACGGCGACGCGGTCGACCGGCTCACCCGGCTGGTCGACCCGGGCAGCCTGCACGGCGCGGTCCGCGTGCGGCCGCTCGCCGTCGACCGGCACGGACTCACGCTGCGCATCGAACGCCTCCGCACCGGCGGCGACGTACGGCTGCCGTTCCACCGGCCCGCCGACGACCTCGGCCAGCTCACCGAGCGCATGCACGTACTCCTCTCCCAGGCGAGCACGGTCTCCTGCCCCCGTCCGCTGCAACGGCAGCGTGCCGACGGGGACGGCTGAGGAGGGCCCCCGGCCGGTTGCCCATGCCTACCAGTCGCCGTCCTCGACCGGCTTGCCCCGTGCGTCCCCGAGCGGTTTCACCTGATGCGGCGACGGGGGCTGCCAGGGCTCGTGGTCGTCCCCGAGCCAGTCGCCGACCGGTTTCACCGACCGGAGCGCGTCGGCCGGCTCGAGGTCCCGCGCGTCCTGGTCGTAGTGGTCGAACCAGGGCAGCCCCGCCCGGGTGTAGGCGGCCCGGTCCACCGGGGACGGCGGCGGCGCCTCACCCGTGATGCTCCGCCACTGGGGAGGCGTCACCAGGTGGACGAACACCCGGCCGGCGGGCCGCTCGGACCAGTCCGTCAGCGGCCGGTCGTCCTGGTGGACCTCCTGCCGCATCGAACCGCCGACACCGAGCCCCATGGCCGCGGCGGCCCGGGGCGCGCCGCCGGGCGCCGCGGGGGCCGCGCCCGGCGCGGGCGGCGCCGCCATGGCGGGCGCGGCACCGAAGCCCGCGGTGCGGGCCGAGAACCGCGCCCGCTCCGCCCGCAGCCGCTCCCGCTCCTCCTCGCGCCACCGGGCCAGCGCCTCGGGGGTCAGCGGGAAGGACTGCAACTGGACACCGCCCCACACCTCCTCGCCGGTGACCTGGCCCTCGACGGTCGCGCCCAGCCCCAGCGGCACGGCCACGAACTGGCGGACCGTGCCCTTCCCGGAGTTGATGCCGTCCAGCCAGGGCTGCCGGGGCAGCACCAGGTAGTTCTGCGGGTCACGGGCCGGCCGGTCGCTCCACGGGCGGCCGGAGACCGCGCACACCTTGCCGACCCCCACCTGCAGCGCGGCCGGCTCCCTGGTGCCCGCGAAGCTCAGCCACATGGCCTCCCGCAGATACACCGGGAGCATCACACCGCCGCGCGCCCGCCAGGCTTCGGGCACCGACTCCGCGTAGTCCGCGACACGCCGTACCGGGAACTCGCCCAGGCCCGGCGGCAGGGCGTGCGTTCCGGTCTCCGGCAACCGCAGCGTACGGATGAACCGCACCGCCGCACCGCCAGGCAGCAGCAAGGTGTTCCCGTCGATCCGCATGGTGGTGTCGGTCATCCGCGTGCCCCCTTCGTCTCCGTGGCCGCCGGCACGCACGCCGCCGGCCGGTCCCGTCACAGAGAACGCCCGGCGGTGTCCCGCTGGTTCCGGCGCAGCCGGTCCGGCACGCGCAGCCGCTCCCGCATCCGGGTGAGCCGCGGCAGGCGTTCACGCTGCTCGCGTGCGTGCCGGTCCAACTCCTCCAGCAGCCGTTTCGAACGGTGCTCGATGTCCATCTCGTCGAGAATGCGGTTGACCTCGGTCAGCAGGGCACCGTACAGCTGCCACTGACGGGCGTCCCGCCGCACGTCCTCCAGCAGCAGTCGGGCCAGCCGGTCTCGGGTCGTGGCGGCCTGCCGCAGTTCCGTGATGAGCCGCTCCTCCGCGGACTCCGCGCTCTCGCTGACGCTCGAGGTGACCAGCACCGAGAAGCTGACCACCGCGTCGGAGATCTCGGACAGCAACTGCTCGACAACGGCGCCCGTCTCCGGGGGGAACAGGGGATCCGGCTCGCGTTCCCTCGCGAGGTCGGTGAAGGTGCGCGCCAGCACCCGCAGGACGACCGTACAGATCTCCAGGGTGTCCAGGCCGGTGCGCAGCACGACCCGGTGCAGCAGCCCCTCCCGCACCCGCGGGTTCAGCCGCAGGCTGTCCTCGGCCTGCCGGAGGTCCGCGTCCACCTCGGAGATGTCGTGATCGAGCCGGCGGGCCTCGTGCAGCCGGGCCGCCGCACGGTGGTGGGGAGTGTGCTCGAAGGCCTGCTCGCCCAGGCGCAGCATCAGCTGCCGCACCCGCCGGGCCAGCGACCCGATCGACTCACCGGCCTCCTCCACCCACACCGGAGGGGCCAGCAGGAGGTTGAAGGCGAGCCCGACGACGGCGCCGATCAGCGTCTCCACGATCCGCGCCCACGCGGTGTCCCCGTGGTGGGTCACCCCGAGCACCAGCATCGCGCTGATCGCCACCTCGGGTACGAACTCGTCCACACGGACGAGGTGGCCGACGATCAGTGACGACAGGATGAGCAGGCCCAGACTCCACCAGCTCAGCCCCACCAGCAGGCTGAAGAGGATGGCGACCACCACCCCGGTCACCACGGCGTTCACCCGGCGCATGCCGGTGGTGAGCGTGGAGAACAGGGTGACCTGGACGACGAGCAGAGCCGTCAGCGGAGCGGTGAGCGGGGCGGCTTCCGGGCTCAGCCGCACCGCGATGATGTAGGCGACCGTCGCCGCCGCCGCCGAACGCAGCGTCTGCACGGTCACGGGATCGCGCCGCTGCTTGACGAACTGCCTGGCCGGCGCCACCCACTCACGAACCACTCGCATCCTCCGACGGTTCCCCCTCTCCGGACACGTCGAACGTGTTCGGGGAGGACCGTAGTCGGCCGGGTGACGGACCGGGGCATTCACGGACAACGCCGACTGGCGCCGACCGGTGTCGACCCCTGCCGACCGGTGCCGCGGCCGGGTGTCACACCTTGTCGAGGAAGGCGTGGAGGTTGCTCAGCGTACGGGCGATCTGCTCCTCCAGAGTGAGGGTCTCCTCGAAGCGGGGCCCCGTCTCCGGGATCTTCCTGCCGCGCAGGTAGAGGGAGCAGGCGAGGTCGGTGCACATGTAGGCGCCGACCGAGTTGCCCTCGCGCCCGGCCGTGCCCGCCCTGCGCGCGGTCATCAGGGAGACGCCTCCCCGCGGATGGGTCGTCAGGCACAGCGAGCACATGCTGCGGTGCAGGAACCCGCGACGGGCGGGCTGGAAGCGCAGCGCCACCCCGGTCAGACGGCCCTGGTCCGCACGCTCGGTGACGAGGTAGCCGCGGTCGGGCGCGCCCGGGTCCCGCCAGCCCAGGAAGTCCAGCTCGCTCCAGACCCGCTCCCCGAGATCACGGGGCACGAACAGGCGTTTGGCCTCACCCTTGGAACAGTTGACGAAGGAACCGCGGATGTCTTGTTCGGTGAGTGATCTCATGGGGCTCTCCCAGCCTGACCTTTCTGAACCTCTAGGCTCTGGTTCCGGCCCCAGGGTAAGGATCTCGAAGGAGCGTGAGCCAGCGCTTTTCCCCGAGAAGACCTCGCCGCGGGTCCGCGTGGGGCGGAGTCCGCGGGCGGTGGCGCGGCGGCGCGGGCCGACGGTGTTAGTTCAAGACATTGAATAAGGGTGGGGGAAAGTCGCGCCGATCCGGCCCTCGACGGTATGTTGCAGGTCGGGCAGGGGTTCGGGAGGAGCCATATGGCGGAGCGGAACGGGCGCACGGTACGCGACCTCAGACGGGCCAACCGTACGGCCGTACTGCAGCGGCTCTACTTCGACGGCCCGCTCAGCCGCTTCGAGCTCGGCCCGGTGACCGGGCTCAGTTCCGGCTCGGTGAGCAATGTGGTCGCCGACCTGATCGGTGACGGCCTGGTCGAGGAGGCGGGCAGCGTCGACTCCGACGGCGGCCGCCCGCGCACCCTGCTGCGAGTGGTACCGGGCAGCGGCCACATGATCGGCGTCGATGTCGGCGAGACCCGGGTGCGGGTCGAGCTGTTCGACCTGACCCTCACCGAACTCGCCCGGGCCGAGCGCCCGCTGGAGCAGCAGCGCTACGAGGTCGAGGTCATCGTCGACCACATCCGCGCCGGGATCACCGAGGTGCTCGCCACCTCCGGCCTCGATCCCGAGCGGCTCCTCGGTGTCGGCATCGGCGTCCCCGGCATCGTCGAGCACACCGCCGACCGGGGTGCCGTCGTGCACGGGCAGACCATCGGCTGGGACGCCATCGAGCTGGAGTCCCTGCTGCGCGGCGGTTCGCCCCTGCCCGAGGGCGTCCGCTACTTCATCGACAACGGGGCCAGGACCCTCGGCCAGGCCGAGATGTGGTTCGGGGCCGGACGAGGCGCCCGCAACGCCCTCGTCGTCCTCTTCGGCTCCGGCGTCGGCGCCTGCCTCGTCACGCCCGAGGTGGAGCACGGCCGCGCGGTCGAGTGGGGGCACCTGACCGTACGGGTGCGGGGCCGCCGTTGCCGCTGCGGCGCGCTCGGCTGCCTGGAGGCCTACGCGGGCGCCGAGTCGCTGCTCGCCCGGTGGCGGGAGGAGGGCGGCCGGGGCCCCGGCGGAACCGACGAGGAGACGGCGCTGACCTCGATGCTCGCCGCCGCCTACCCCGCCGACGGCACCGCCGCCGACCCGGTCGCCCTCGCGGTGCTGGAGGAGACCGCCGAGTACCTGGGGGCCGGCCTCTCCGACCTGATCAACCTCTTCCAGCCGGAACGCATCCTGATGGGCGGCTGGGCGGGCCTTCAGCTCGGCTCCCGCTTCCTGCCCGCCGTGCGCAGACACGCCCTGTCGTACGCGCTGCGCCACCCCGCCGAGAAGGTGACGATCGAGCTGGGCAGCCTCGGCCCCGACGCCGTCACCGTCGGGGCCGCGATCCTGCCGCTCGCCGACTTCTTCACCCGCGGCGGACGGCGCCCCGGCCCGGATCCGCAGGCCCCGCAGCCTGCCTGGCGCAGAGCGCTCCAGGAACGGACACCGCGCTGAGGTTTCGCAGCTCACGGCGCAGGTACCCGCGCGGCAGCCCGAGCGACGGCGGTACGTACGCCCGTACACGCCGGCCGTGCGTGACGGTGTGCGGAGGAAGGGAGAGGACCATGACCGACCACCGCGACGAAGGACCGGGCGAGAACGGCCAGGGCATTCCCCGGGACCCGCCCGACCAGCAGGCCGGTGAGGGCGAGGACCCCTGGGAGGTCGCCCCCGCCGCCGATGAGGAGGAGTCCGCCGAACCGGACGCGTCCGGTGAGCGGCGGCCCGACGTCCCCGACACGGACGAGGCCGGGACCGGCCGCCGGGGCGCACCGCACTCGGCCTCCGCCAACCCGGACCAGCCGGTACCGGACGAGCCCTCCGACTGACGCGCGGCACGAACCGCGCGGTGGGAAGCGGGGGAGTGCGAGAAGAGTGGAAGCCCCGGCCGTGACGGGGGAATCACGGCCGGGGCGGTCAGGGGTGGGCGCGGACGGCGGTCGCCTCTCGGCGGAGGGCGCCACAGGGCTTCAGCCGGACGATCGTCCCTGGGGGCGGAAGGTGAGGCCCGGGGACACTGTCCCCTCCGCACCCACGTCTCGTTCAACGGGGAACGGCCTCCGGGTGTTCCGTCCACATGCCCGTTTTGAGGTGATGCGCATCACCCCGAGTCGCGCTCCTGGGTGCGGACGCGGCCGAGGGCCCGCAGGTCGGGCCCCTCCCCCGACCTGCGTCGGGCCGCCCGGTGCGTACGCGTCGGGGCCGGTGCTCCGGGGTTCCCGGGTCCGGCTGTCGGTTTCCCGACTGCCGGGTGAATCACCGAACCCGCGTTCGTCCGGTTTGCGGCCTACCCTGTGATACATGACGGAAAGCGGGAGCCTGTACGTGACCCATCCACGGATCATGGTGCTCGGCGTGCAGCCCGGTACGCCGCCGTTCCGGATCGTGGAGATCGACGGAGAAGTGATCGGCGAGGCAAGAGCGATCACCGATGTACTGCTGGCCGCCGCCGCGTTCGGGATCACGGTCCATGATCTCGACGACCCGGACACGGTGCGCTGGGTAGGAGGGGACAAGTTCACCTGGACCGTTCGCCGGTAGACGCGAGAGCGGGCAGGAGGAGAGCGACGCCCTCAGCCCCGGGGTGGTGACGGCGCCGCCCGGGTCACGCCCGTTTCCGGCTCTTCGGCTCGGCCTCGGGCATCGGCTCGGCCCTGCCCCTGGACTTCGCCTTCCTCTCGGTGTCCGGCCTCGTGCCGGCCTTCGGCCTCCGCGCGTGCACGGCACGGCTGAGCCGCCGTCCGAGCAGCAGATACCCGATCAGCGCGCCACCGGTGTTCAGGATGACGTCGTCGATGTCGAAGGCGCGTCCGGTGATCATGGCCCCCTGCGCGAACTCCACCATGAGCATCACGCTGCCGGTCAGCAGCAGCACGCGCAGGAACCCGCGGGTGCGCGGGGCCACCACCGGCGCGAGGAGACCGAAGGGCATGCCCAGGAGGATGTTGCCGCCGACCTGGCGCACGGCGTCGCGCAGCGCGGGCTGGTCGAGATAGGCCCGCAGGGAACGGCCGGGGCGCAGATTGGTGTGGATCAGCGCCTCCGAGGCGGGGGAGGGCTGCAGGGTGATCCGGGCCAGCATCATCGCGAAGACGACCATGAAGACGAAGGCGCACAGCATCGCGAGCAGCCGGACGGGCAGGGGCAGCGGTCGCGCCCCGCCGTTTGTGCCCCCGGCGCCGCGTGCGGGCCCAGGACCGCTGCCCGGTGTGCGGCGCCACCCGAAGAACCGGCGTGAGGCAGTACGGGGCATTCCGTCCTCCTATGGTCAACTGCTGTGCTGGAACGGTCAGTTACCCGGTGACGGGGCCATCACGCCGACCCTGTGCCGGTACGGCTCAGTCGCCGTAGGCGACCTCCACCTTCTTGAATCCCAGGGAACGCAGCAGCCCTTCGAGCATCCCCGTGGTGTTGCTCTCGGCGCGGGCGGTCAGCCCGCTCTCCTTCGCCGCGTCACCGATGTGCCGTACCGCGAGCTTCTGGACGGCCTGCTCGCTGTTGGGGTTGTCCGAGAAGAGGTCACCGAGACGGTCGAGCAGCCCGCGCTGCTTGGAGACGGCGTAGGAGCGCTCGGGGTCGAGTGCCGGAGTGCCCAGACGGGCGTGCGGCAGCCGCAGGGTGGCGGACGTACGGTCCTCGTCGACCTGTACGTCGTCCTTGCCGAGCTTTCCGAGGTCGACATAGGCGTCTACGGTGCCCGCGCCCACGTACAGGATGCGGCTGCCGCGGACCGCGTCGGGCAGGAACTTGGTGTCCTTCTCCAGGTCCACCACGACCTGGAAGTTGCCGGTCGCCGCGTCGTACCGGCTGATGTCCTGGATGGACTCCAGGAGCGCGGGGCCGGAGCGGTCCTGGGTCTCCGTGCCGAACAGGTCCTTCAGGCCCGGCAGCAGGCTGAGCCGGACGCCGGCGAACAGTACGGCGAGCACCACCACCACCGCGGTCAGTGCCTTCGCCCAGCCCGGTATGCGCCCGGGGAGGCGCCTGATGGGAGTCGTCATGGTGACGGCCCTCCTTCCTACTGACCGAATGCCCCCCACTTCCCCTGACAGACAAGGAAGTTGAGGTGTGGGGGACATCGCCGGGAGCATGTGGGGGCGCACGCCGTGGTGGCGAGGCGGGGTGGGTGAGGGTTCGTGGCCAGTAGCATGAGGCTCCCGGCCGACAGATCATTCGAGGAGCCGACCGTGCGAGACATCGCCGTGTTCAGCGGCAGTGCCCATCCGGAACTGGCGGCGGAGGTCTGCGCGCACCTCGGTGTGCAGCTCAGCCCGGTCCGGGCCAGTCGGTTCGCCAACGACTGCCTGGAGGTGCAGCTGTTGGCCAACTGCCGCGAGCGGGACGTGTTCCTGATCCAGCCCCTGGTCAAACCGGTCCAGGAACACCTCGTGGAGCTCCTCCTGATGTGTGACGCGGCCCGTGGGGCGTCCGCCTCCCGGATCACCGTGGTGATGCCGCACTACTCCTACGCCCGCTCCGACAAGAAGGACGCCCCGCGCATCTCCATGGGCGGACGTCTGGTCGCGGATCTCCTGGTGGCGGCGGGCGCGAGCCGGGTCCTGGCGATGACCCTGCACGCACCGCAGGTGCACGGCTTCTTCTCGGTGCCGGTGGACCACCTGCACGCACTGCGCGAACTGGCCGCCCACTTCCGCCGGTACGACCTGAGCCGCACCACCGTCGTCTCGCCCGACCTGGGCAACGCCAAGGAGGCGGCGGCGTTCGCCCGGCTGATCGGGGCGCAGGTGGCGGCCGGGGCGAAGCAGCGGTTCGCCGACGACCGGGTGCGGATCAGTTCCGTCATCGGTGAGGTGGCCGGGCGGGACGTCATCGTCCTGGACGACGAGATCGCCAAGGGCAGCACGGTGCTCGAACTGCTCGACAGGCTGAGGGAGTTGGGACCGCGCTCCATTCGGGTGGCCTGCACGCACGGCCTGTTCGCGGCCGGCGCGCTCAAACGCCTGAGCGAGCAGCCCGACGTGCTGGAGATCGTGTGCACCAACACCGTTCCGGTACCCGCGGACGAGCACACGGACAAGCTGCGGGTCCTGTCCATCGCCCCGGCGCTCGCCGAGGCGGTGCGCCGCATCCACAACGGGGAGTCGGTCAGCGCCTTGTTCGACGCCCCGCCGACCGCGTAGCGGCCCGGACGCTCACCCCGGGCCGGGTGTGGTCCCGGGGTGCTCCAGGGCCGCGTCCAGGGTGGGCCGAGGAGGCAGCAGCCCGGCCAGGCCGGTGATCCGCAACAGGCGCAGGGTCAGCGCGTGGGTGCACACGAGGTGCAGCCGGCCCTGCTGGGCCAGCACCCGCTGCCGGGCGCGGTACAGCAGGCGCAGACCCGAGGCGTCCAGGAACTCGACCCGGGTCAGATCGAGCACGATGCGGCACTCGCGGTCCGAGGTCGCCGCATCGAGGTGCGGGACGACCTCCGCCTCCGCGGCTATGTCGATCTCGCCGCGGAACTCCAGCACGGTGTGTCCCCGGTCCTGGTGGACGCGGAGATACCGGGTAGGCGGTGCAGGTTGGTGCCGCACCACGCCATCGCCTCCAGCCTGCTTCATGCACAGTGGGATCGGCCCAACGCCGGTCCCTGACTTGCAAGTTACCCTTGGGCGGGCGGATGAGGGCATGTTTGAATGTCATATGTCTTCGAATTGCGGCCAAGTTCTTTCGGGCGGAGACTGCCGTTGAGCCCAACTACCAAGCAAGCCCGGACACTTGAGTGTCCTCACCTCTCCTCCGGAGCGTGACGGAACCCTCACTTCCGCCGCCCCTCGAACGTGATCTTTTGTGGCAGGAACCGATAAGCTCCTTGGCAGCGCTGCGAGTTGAAGCGATCGCGCCGCGTCCGTTCGCGGTCCGCACCCCTGAGTGCGATCCCTTGCACACCCCCCTGTTCGATCGTGTTGCTTCGAAGGATGCAGATGGAACTCGCCACTCCGCCACCGGCGGCGCGGCCCCCTGTCGCTTGGTACAGCTGGTGGTTGATGCCGCTGGGCCTGGGCGGCGGGGCGGTCGCCGCCACGTTCATGAGCTCGGAGCGAATAACGACGGCCGTCGCCGGTGCCGCCGCCACGGCGGCCGGCGCGATATGCGTACGGCTGTTGCTCCGCACCCGGACCCGACTGGCCCGGACGGAGCACACCCTCCGGGCCGCGCAGGCAGACCACGAGGAGCGGTTCACCGGGCAGAACGCCGCGCACGAACGGCTCCTCGCCGACCGGGACACGGCACACGAGGGCCAACTCGCTGCCCAGGCACACTCCTTCGAGGCGAAGCTCGCCGAGCAGGCCGAGCGCCACGACGCCCGGCTGGCCGAACAGGCCGCCGGTCACGAGGCACGGATCGCCGAGCAGCGTGAGGCCCTGCGGGAGCAGTCGGCGCACCGGCTGGCCGCGGTGACCCGGCTCGCCGACGAGCAGTTGCCGGAAGCGATCGAGCGGCTGCGCGCCGGCGACGCCATCGACGACGTGCTGCCGGGCGTCGACCGGAGCGCCGAGGCCGGTGCCGAGCTCCAGACCGAACTGCGCAGGATCCTGCGGATCGCCCTGATGGCGCTCGAGGAGGAGTTCGACCGCTCCACCTCCGCCGAACAGGCCGTCATCAGCATCGGCAACCGCATCCACGTACTGACCAGCAAACTCCGGGGCCGGCTGCACGAGCTGCAGGGCGAGCACGGCCGCCTCCCGGTCGTCGCCCGCGGCCTGATGGAACTCGACCAGGAGATCGGTCCCGCCGACTGTCTCGCCGCCAGCGTCGGCGTGCTCGGCGGCTCGGACCGGCCGGGCAGGCAGTGGCAGGAGCCGCAACGGCTGCTGAGCGTGATGCGCGGCGGCATCGGCCGGATCAAGGACTTCCACCGTGTCCAGCTGCGCCGGCTGCCCGAACTCGGCGTCGACGGTGGTCTGGTGGACCACCTCACGCTGATCTTCGCGCATCTGCTGGACAACGCGGCGCGCTACTCGCCGCCCACCGAGCCCGTGGTCGTCTCCGGCAAGGAGGTCCCGAACGGTGTCGGCATCGAGATCCAGGACTCCGGCAAGGGCCTGAGCGAGGAGAAGAAGCGCGAGGCCGAACACGCCCTCGCGGGCACCGCGCCCGGCGCGGGGATCGGCGGCATCACCGAGGACGCGAACATCGGCCTCAGGGTCGTCGGCGTCCTCGCCCGCCGCTACGGCATCCGCGTCACCTTCGCGGACTCGCCGTGGCTCGGCACCTCGGTGGTGGTCGTCGTACCGCACAAGTACTTCAGCCGGCTGCCCACGGCCGCCGCGGCGCCGACCGCTCCCGCACCGAAGGCCCCCGCCGTCCCGTCCGTCCTGCCGTGGACCGCGGTCACCGACGACGGGGAGGCCGACCGCTGGCCGGCCGACTCCACCGTGCCCCCGGAACCCGACGGAGCGCAGGCCACCACGCCCGGCGGACTGCCCCGTCGCCGCAGCATCAGGCGGACCGAGGCGGAGCCGCAGCCGACGGGCCGGACCGAGCGCGGCGGGCCGAGCACCGTCACCCCCGTACCACCGGACGCGTCCTTCGCCGGCCTCGCCGCCTTCGCCACCGCCGGACGTGACATCGCCGGCCGCGACGGCGCGGCACACGGCGCGGGGGCGCACGATTGTGGAGAACGCGACACCGGCGCGGCGCCCGAAGCGGCCATCACCGGTGACACCCCCGCAGGACGCGAGTCCACCGAGCACCGCACCGAGGAGAGCGACCACACCCCATGACACAACAGGGAAACGACGTGAGCTGGGCGCTCCGCGATCTCGTCGAGAGCATCCAGGAGATCCGCTTCGCCCTTGTGGCCTCCAGCGACGGCAAGGCCATCACCTCCTTCGGGGCGGACGACCCCGACGACGTGGACCGCTTCGCGGCCGTGGTGGCCGGTCTGCAGGCGCTGGCCCAGCCGGTCGCCGAGCAGTTCCCCTCCTACGCGGGGCAGCTGCGGCTGGCGATGATCGAGGTCGACGGCGGCCACCTCTTCGTGGTCCGCGCCGGAGTGGAGACCTACCTCGGCGTCCTCGCCCGCGAGGGCCTCGACCAGGGCCTGCTGGGACACCAGATGAGAGACCTCGCCCGCAGAATGGGAGAGCTCCTCGGCACCACTGTGCGCCTGGAGGAGCACTCTGGATGAGTGCTCCCCGCCGTCCGTCGGATCCGTCCGGTCTCGAGCGTTACTACGTCCTCACCCAAGGACGCAGCGGACCGGGCGGTTCGGCGTCGAGTCTCGACGTGGCGACCCTCGTCGTCTCCCGCTCGGCCCCCGTCCCGGGGATGCAGCACGAACACGAGGAGATCGTCCGGCACTGCCGCGATCCGCTCTCGGTCGCCGAGCTCGGCGCCCACCTCGGACTGCCGTTCAACATTCTCGCCGTGCTGCTGTCGGACCTGCTGGACGAAGGCCACGTCGAAGCCCGTGACCCCATGCCGGCCCACGACGCCGGCCACGGGCCCGACCTCGCGCTCCTTGAGGAGGTACTCAGTGGACTTGAAAGGCTTTGAGCAAGCCGGCCGGCATACGGCCGGGGACACCCGCTCGGTGAAGGTGATGATCGCCGGCGGCTTCGGTACCGGAAAGACCACGATGGTCCGGTCGGTCAGCGACATCAAGCCGCTCACCACCGAGGAGACCCTCACCCAGGCCAGCGCCGCCGTCGACCGGCTCATCGGTGTCGCCGACAAGGCGGAGACCACCGTCAGCCTGGACTTCGGCAAGATCGGCATCAACGACAGCCTGGTCCTGTACCTGTTCGGCACGCCGGGCCAGGAGCGGTTCTGGTTCCTGTGGAACGGTCTGTTCAAGGGCGCGCTCGGCGCGGTCGTCCTGGTGGACACCCGGCGGCTGGCCTCCAGTTTCCGGGCGATCGAGGAGATGGAACGGCAGCAGGTGCCCTTCGTCATCGCCCTCAACGTCTTCCCCGACTCCCAGCACTATCCGGTGGACGAGATCCGGGACGCCCTGGACATCCCCGAGCACATTCCGGTCGTGGCCTTCGACGCACGGGACCGGGCCGCCAGCCGCGATGTGCTCGTCACCCTCATCCACCACCTGCGGGAACGCTCGGCCGTGGCCGTGGAGTCCCGATGAGCGACCCGACCGAGAACGCCCCCGGCGCGGCCCGCGGCTGCCCCGTCGCCCACCACGGCGCGGACCTCACCCGGCTGTACGGGCAGGGCGTGGCCGGTGACCCGGACGGCGTCCAGGAGCAGCTGCGCAAGGAACACGGGTCGGTCGCGCCGGTGCTCCTGGAGGGCGACGTGCCGGCCTGGCTGGTGCTCGGCTACCGGGACAACCGCCGGGTGCTCGACAACCCCCGCCAGTTCACCCGGGACGCCCGGATCTGGCGGGACCGGCGGGAGGGGCGCGTCGCGGACACCTCACCGCTGGTCCCGATGCTCGGCTGGCGCCCCGACTGCGTCTCCCAGGACGGCGAGCCGCACCGCAGGCTGCGCGGAGCCGTCACCGACGGACTCCAGGCCGCGGCCGGCCGCGGTGTCCGACGGCACGCCACGCACTTCGCGAACAAGGAGATCGACGCCTTCGCGGATTCGGGCAGCGCCGATCTGGTGAGCGACTACGCCGACTACCTGCCGATGCTGGTACTCACCCGCGTCCTGGGGCTGCCCGAGGCGGAGGGGCGCGACCTGGTCGAGTCCTGCGCCCAGGTCCTCAAGGGCGGCGAGGACGCCGTCGCGCACGACAGCCGCATCCAGGAGATCCTCGGGGCGCTCGTCGTGCGCAAGCGGTCCGAACCCGGCAGT
Source organism: Streptomyces cathayae (assembly GCF_029760955.1). Taxonomy (GTDB): domain Bacteria; phylum Actinomycetota; class Actinomycetes; order Streptomycetales; family Streptomycetaceae; genus Streptomyces; species Streptomyces cathayae. The sequence continues at coordinate 308,076 of NZ_CP121682.1, read as the reverse complement.
GACCTCACCACCGCCCTGCTGGCCCACCACGCCGGTCTCGACGAGGACGAGGTGGTCAGCCATCTGCGGCTGGTGCTGATCGCCGGCCACACCACCACCAGCAACCTGCTGGCCAGGGTGCTCCAACTGGTCCTCACGGACACCGCGCGGCTCTCCGGGCTGATCAGCGGCCGGCTGAACGTCTCCGCGGTCGTCGAGGAGGTCATGTGGAACAGCCCGCCGCTGGCCGTGCTGCCGGGCCGGTTCGCCACCAGTGACCTGGAACTCGGCGGCCACCGCGTCCGCGAGGGCGACCTGCTGGTGCTGGGTCTCGCGGCGGGCAACCAGGACCCCGAGATCCGCCCGGACGCCGGGGTGTCCGTGCAGGGCAACCAGTCGCACCTGGCGTTCAGCGGCGGGCCGCACGAGTGCCCGGGCCAGAACATCGGCCTGGCCGTCATCGAGATCGCCGTGGACGTCCTGCTGCACCGGCTGCGGGACCTGCGCCTGGCGGTGCCGCCGGGGGAACTGTCCTCGACCGCCTCCACCTGGGAGACCCGGCTGGACCGCCTGCCCGTCGAGTTCAGCGTCTGACGTCGACGCCGACAGCAGACGCTGACAACGCCGACGCCGGTGACGCCGCCGACGACGCGACCGCCGACCGGGCCGGCCACCGTGACCGGTGGTGCCGCGCGGCCCCGCCACGGGGCCGCGCGACACCACCGGCTCACACGGTCAGCAGGTCGTCGACCGAGCCGCGGCCCGCCTGCTCGGCCGTGGCCACCGCTCCCTCCTTCGCCGCCGCGTAGCGGCCGCTGGTCAGGGCCCACTCGTAGTTGCCCTCGATCCAGTGCTGAATGGCCTGTACGCCCATGTCCACCCGGGTGCGTTCCTCCGTGTCGAGCCCCAGTTCGTCGCACATGCCGGGCACCCGCGACTCGAGGACGAGGTACTCGTCCAGGCAGGCGGTCGTCATGCGGTACGCCTCGGCGGCGGCCTCCTCCCAGGAGCAGCCGCGTTCCCGGTGCAGTACGGCGATCAGGTTGTGGCCGTCGCCGCGGCGCCGCTCCCGCTCGAAGGAGTGGATGTCGTTCATGAACCCGATGGTGTCCGCGGCCAGATCACGCATCCGCTCCATCAGCGGATGCGCCATCGCCCGCGCCGGCACCTCGAAGCCGCGGCTGCGCTCGCCGACGTCGATGCTGTGGTGGATGCCGACGGTACGGCGCCGGAAGGCGGTGTACTCGTCGAGGCCGAGCGTCCCGGCCAGCCCGCGGGCCGCCAGGTCGACCTCCTCGCAGTGGGCCACCAGGAACCGGCCCCAGGACGCGGCGAACCGGGTCTGCCAGGTCAGGGACATGCCATCCGAGAGGCGTTCCCAGACCTGCGCCCAGGCCGCCGTGATCGGGCAGAGCACCCGAGGGGTGCTTCCCGCCGGCCGCAGCGGGGTGACGATCAGCTCCCGTGCCACGTCCGCTATCAGGTCCGCGCGGTCCGGCCGGCCGGAGTCGAACTGGTCGTCGAAGAGGAAGGCCAGGGAGAACCAGTTCATCAGGACGACCATGTCCTCGGCCGAGGCGTACGGATAGGTACGGGCGGCGGCCTGCGGCAGGTCCCAGGACCGGTACTCGTCGAACCCGTCCCGGCTGCGGACCAGGCCCATCTCCCACACCCAGCGCAGATGGCGCGCGCGGGCGTACTCCAGATGCTCGCTGACGGGGGTGCCGAAGGGGAGATCGAACCGGACGTCCTGAGACATGTGCTTCCTTTCGGGAGACGGAACGCAGAGTCCCCCAGCCCTGCGGGCGGGCCGTCCTCGCGACCGCCCGCACACTTGAACTCGGCTTCACGGGACGAAAGTTGAACCGGGAAGCGGTACGTAGCTGCCCAGATCCCAAATGATCTACACCGGACGCCCCTCGTGATGTCTGTTACCTCACAGGCAACTTGAGGTGCTTACCGCCTCAAACTCCCCTGAAGTCACTGGACTTGGTGCGCAGATTGAAACCGTCGAGCGGGGACAGGTGCCAGGTACGGGCCGGGGTGCCGCCCCGAGCCCGGACGGACCGGATCCCGCGGAGGAAGACATGGCACTGGTACATGCCGGAGTGGTGGTGCTCGACTGCGCCGAGCCCGAGAAGCTCGCCGAGTTCTACCGGGAGCTGCTGGAGGCCGAGGTGGCCGACGCCGACGCCAACCGGGTGGAGATCCGGGCCGCCGACGGTTTCCGGCTGGCGCTGCGCCGCGACGTCAACACCACCGCCCCGAGCTGGCCGCGCCCCGAGAACTCGCTCCAGGCGCACCTGGAGTTCGTGGTCGAGGACCTGGACGCCGCAGAACGCCTGATCGTGAGCCTCGGCGGCCGTGCGGTGGAGACGAGGGAGGTCACCGGACCCCGGGAGGAACGCGGCTACGCCGACCCGGCCGGGCACTCCTTCACCCTGCGCCGCGGGGTACCGGTGGGGCCGAAACAGGGCTGACGGACACCTTCCCGCACAGACCCCCGCGGCCCCGGCCCCGGGCGCGCCGGGCGCCGGGGCCGGTGTGGGTGGTGCTGGTGGGGAGCGGAGGCGGGGCGCCGCCTCGGTCAGTCACGTCCGCCCTTGTCCGGGACCGGCCAGTAGCCCGTCGAGCGCTCGATGGCCTTGGCGCCCGCGCGGTCCACGGCACTGCGTACCGCCGCGAAGATGGCGCCCTGGATCGCGGCGGCCAGCAGGATCTCGCCCCAGCGGCGGTCCCGGTCCAGTGCGTCGGGCGCGTCGTCCTCGTGCCGGAGCACCTTCCATGTCTTCTGGAAGGCGAGCCCCGCCAGGGTGCCGCTCGTCCAGCCCAGCGCGAACCCGATGGGCTTGTACGCCAGGGGCAGCTTCTTCTTCTTGGTCTTCTTCGCCACGTGGATCTCCCAGGTCGGTTCCAGCGTTCAAGAGTCCCTGTGACCACGTTCCCCGTTTTGCGCCGTGGGCACGGCCCCACCGCACCCGACCGGGTGCCTCGGGAACGCGCGAGGCGCGGGAAGGCAGGGCGGAGAGCCCCGCCGCGACGGGGGGACGCAGCGGGGCCCGACTCACGGGTGCCCGTCGGCCGGACCGCCATGCGCGGTGGAGCGGAGGAAATCCGGAGCCCCGGGCGGGGATCGGCCCGAAGGCCGTACGGCGCCGGCGGACCGGACGAGTGACCGGGGTTCCGGGTGACCGAACAGTCCGGGACCCCCTTCCTCCGCGTCCTCGTCCGTGCCGCCGCGGTCCAGGGGCGGGGTGCGTCGGCCGTCCCCCTTCCGGGGCACCGGACGTCGAACCGGGTGATCGGTTGCGTGAAATCAAGTACCGCGAATCCCATTGACACGTTGTCAAATACCTTTGGCCGCAGGAGAAATGCGCGAAACCGCGGGGTCCCTTGTTCCTGCTCGTTGACCTGTGCAAAGGTGGGGCGTACCGGCGTGCGGACAATATCTTTTGTCCTGGCGTGCGCGTGGCTGCTCCCCGCAGGCCAATCGGCTCCAAAAGAGCTGTTCCGGGCGGGTGTTCGAGATGTCGAATCCCGTACGGACGGGCTCCCGTCGTATCGTCGGTGAGGCTGCGGGCCCGCTGGTACGGACTTTATTCCGCGCATCCTCGAGAGGACTGCATCCGTGAAGGACACCGGCCTGTCGCATTTTCGGGTTCCGGCCCATTCGTCCGAGGTGACGGACGAGCAGCTGGCCGCCGAGTTGCGGAAGTGGACGGGTGCCACACCGGCGCTGCACCCCGCCGGTGAACTGCTCGACCGGCACTGGGAGTCGGTCTTCGGGTACGCCCGGCTGTGCACCGACGGCCCGCGGTCCGCCGGGATGCTCACCACCGCCGCGTTCACCCGGCTCTTCGGCGAGACACTGAAGCACAACGGGCCGGGTTCCGCGTGGCGGCCCCAACTCCTGCTCACGGTCCGCAGGATCGCCGCCGAGTGGATCGGTGACCACCGGCGCGACATGCTCCGTCCCGACCTCACCGCCGAGTCCGGTGACGACCGGCGGCCGGCCGCCCGGCTGCTGCCGCTACCCGAACGGCGCCTGCTGTCAGGGGCGTTCCAGCGACTGCCGCAGTCGGCGCGCTGTCTGCTGTGGCACGTGGAGGTCGAGTGCGAACCGCTCCACGTCCCTGCCGGGCTGCTCGCACTGGACGAGGAGGGCGCCCACATCGAACTGCGCCGGGCCCGGGACCGGTTGCGCGACGAAGTCCTCCAGCTCCACGGTGAACTGGCCCCCGACCAGGAGTGCCGGCGCTATCTCCGGCTGCTCGAGGTGACCTACCGGCGAGCGGGCACCGAACTCGACCCGGACCTGCGCACACACCTGGACGGCTGCGTCCACTGCCGGCACGCCGCGGACCAACTCGCCTGCTTCACCACCGGACTCGGCACGGCCCTGGCGGAGGCGGTCCTCGGCTGGAGCGCACGGGAGTACGTGGCGAGCCGGGCACGGGCGGCCGACGCCACCGACGAGCCGGCGGCCGGGTTCACGGGCGGCGGTACGGCGGACGAGGAGCGGCCGTCGCCCGAGGACGTCGTCCACACGGCCTTCCCCCGCCCCGCGGGCGGGCCCTCGGACACGACGGACGAGTCGTTCACCGGCCCGGCGCCGATCCCGTCCCCTCCCGCCGAGGAGCCCCGCGCCGTCCTCACCGTCCCCCCGGTCCCGGACACCGCCCCGTCTCCCGCCGCGCACCCCGGCCCTCACCCCGCTTCCCGCCCCGGGCGACGTGCGGCACCCCGCACCGGTTCTCGCGGAGCCGTGCTCCGCGCCGGTTCCCGCGTCGCCCGGAAGGCCGCCCGCCGGGCCGCGCGCCGGCGCAACCTCGCCGCGGGCATCCTCACGGTCAGCGGGCTGATCGTCCTTCCGCTGGTGCTGTGGACCTCGGGTGGCTCCGACGCCGCCGCGCGGGGCGGCGGCCGTCCCTTTGAAACCCCCGGCGCCGAGGAGGGCACCCCGTCGCCCGGCGACGCCTCGCGGCCCGGCTCCGGCGAGGTGGTGAAGGGCGCTCTGCGCGGCCGGCTGCACAACACCGCCTCCGGCCTGTGCGTCGGTGTGGTCGGCGACCGGGCCGTCGCGGGCGCCGAGACCGAGCTCATCGCCTGCTCGGCGGGCAAGGTCCAGCAGTGGACGTACGAGACGGACGGGCTGCTGCGCAACGCCGCGGAACCGGACCTGTGCCTCGACTCCCGTCTCGGTTACTCGGTGCGGCTGGCCCGGTGCGCGGGCCCGGCGCGGGCGGACGCCGACAGCGCGCGCTACGACTTCACCGTTCAGGGCAGCCTGGTGCCCCGCTCCGGCCAGGACCTGGGGCTGGCACCCGCGGCGACCGACGGCTCGGGCGCCCTCGTCCTCAAGACCCGCGACGATTCGGACGCCCAGCGCTGGGCGATCCACGCCTCGGAGTTCGACCCGCGGAAGAAGGTCGTCGACCGGGACGCCGGCGGACCGCGCGGGTGAGGCGTCCGCCGCGGGCGGACGCACGCACCCGTGTCAGGGGCCGGTGCCCTCGCTCAGTACCGTGACGAACACCGCGGAGAAGTCACCGGCGATGGGCACGGCACCGGCCGTCCACGGCACCTTCAGGGAGTCCCGCTCGTCCGGCGGGGTCACCAGCAGCGCCGCAGGGGTGGCCGTGCGCGCCCCGCTGATGCCGGGCGCGGAGTACCGCAGCCCCGCCCACGCGCTCTCGCCGGGCTCCAGCGCGACGCGTACGGCGTCCCCGGGGGAGCGCTTCGGGTCGGGGCCGAGCTGCCTGCCGGACGCGTCCACGAAGGCGGCGCCGGGATGGCCGTACAGGGTGCAGGCGTGGGAGGAGACGTTGGTCAGTACGACGGGGAAGTTGCGCTGACCCGCGCCCGGATCCACACCACCGACCCGGGCGCGCAACTCGGAGGTGTGGCAGCGGGCCGTGGCGCGGTCGGCAGTCCTTGC